>DAIDHR010000009.1 GCA_027459605.1 Alphaproteobacteria bacterium | reverse complement strand
CTAAGAGCCGTGGTCGACCACCACGTCGATAGGCCGGGTGTGGAAGAGGCGTAAGCCTTGAAGCTAACCGGTACTAATCGCTCATTAGGCTTGATTCGCATTCAGTTGGCTATCAGCGAGCGCCCCATAGGGGCGCAGTTATTAGTAATTAGATGTCAGTAATCAGAATTTATTCTTCGGTGTATACGCACTTAAACTCAATGCAAGCACCATTTCTATTTCTGAGACCTGAGTTCTCTAATCAGTGCTTCTATTATCGGTTATCAAATGCCCAGTCATACAAAGAATCTTTAATTAAGAGGGCTTCACTGCTTCTCTCGTTAAGAATTATTCTGATGACTGACATCTGAATTGAACACTGCTCGAAGGAGCGATGAGCTGGTGGGTATGGCGAGGAATCCACAGACGATCCCATCCCGAACTCGACCCTGAAAGTCCTCCGCGCCCATGGTACTGTGGCTTAAGCCACGGAAGAGTAGGTCCCCGCCAGCTCACCGCTCCTTCATCCGTGTTCAGTATTCAGAAAGATCGGGAAGTTGAGACACAGGACTTCCTTCCCAAGAAAATCTGAACACTGAATACTGTATACTGAACACCGCTAACGTCTTTCTCTCCTCAATCCTCCCTCACCCTGACCAAAATACTCAAAACTTAAATGGGACTTTTAAAGTTGAACCAACAGATACATATTTCAAAAACATTTTATCCTATTTGTTGGGTTTAGCTGGGGATAGGTGTAAAAATTAGTGACGGGGCTCATAAGAACCAGTCACGGATTATGAGCAATGATGTTCCAATCATAAATAACGCACCAGAGATGATTTTTTGCCTTAAGCCACGGAGAATAGGTCCCCGCCAGCTTTAAATCAGTGATCAGTGTTCAGAAGGTTTTTGTGGTGAACTACAGTGGTTCATCACAAGGAACAGGTTCTGATTACTGATATCTGATAACTGATTATTGACATCTAACTCCAATGCACGTCTTTCTCTTGACCCTTCCTTTTAACATAAATCCCCCCGATGTCGTTCCCGCGAAGGCGCACTAATATCCGGGATCCAGGAGTTCTTTGAATCTTACACCGCCATGGATCCCGGACATTAACCAAATCTTTCACTCACTCCGTTCGTGAAGATTTGCTAAATTCCGGGATGACACTGTGTGTGGTGTTTGGCTACAAGTTAAAAATAATAAGTTATTAACTTTATGCCCCCATTCTCATTTTTAAATGCCCTTCGATAAAATTCAGGGCTTACGGGGTATTACAAGATATCTGGGGCTTTCCCTCCTCATCCATTGACAAGGTTACATTTAGTGTCACGGGTAAATAGACATCTGATGGGTTTATAGTAATGTCTTTGGTACTAGAGCAGTTTGCATCAAGCAAATCCCCTCGTCCGATATGCGTTTCAATAAAAAATCTTAAAATTCCTGGTTTTTGAAATTTCTTGAGGCTTATGGCCACTTTCTGTATTGCTTTTTCAGCATTGTCACTCTCCCCACTTCCAATATGAGCCTTCTTTTTAACGTTATCTACAGTGGTAATTTTATACGCATCCACAGCAATTGGATTTGAAAAACTATATTTTTTTGATTTCACAGTATTGTCAACGTGCATCTTTACCTCGATAACATTTGCAAAAGAACTCTTTGAAATCAAAAGACTAGAGAGTATTAAAAAAAAGCTGGAGTATAATTTTTTATTCATAGCATTTTCCTTTCTTTTGATAGATTATTTTTATCAAATAAGATTAAAAAATGGTTAAAAAATGGGGGTCTTCTTCAATTTTTTTGCCTGAAGCCGAGTTACTGATTGTGGAATTTATTTTTTGGTTTAAGCATAGCTCATTTGTAAGATTTTGAAGAAGATCTCTAATTTCCATGGTGAACCTGTTTAACCTTATCAGAATATGGGTTAAAAAGCCCTAATCGTTTCACCTTTAGCGGAATTTTTAGGGGTTAAGGCCCTTCCATAAACATGGATGCGCATTCTCGAGGGTCCTATCCACATTTATCGATTGCTTGGGAAAATATGATAGAAACGCTTTATTAACCAATTCCATGTAATGTAAGTCAACACGCATGTTCCTAAATCAGGAATGTAACACATGTTTCACCAATCCAAAAAAATGAAATGAGGTGAGCTTATGCCAAAATACCTTTCTTCAAATCACACTTTTTGCAATCATATCACCTCCAGTGACATCGTAGGGACAAGCTTGTTTACAAGAAGGGCAACCCAATTGTTTTAGATCACCTTATGGTGAAACTGCTTCTTACCAGCCTTGTTGTGGAAGACTAGCCTGTGCCCCTATAGGGGACTTAGAAAATAAAGAATGCAGCTATACTTGTCGAATACATTATACAAGCCCAGGTGGTCTATGATATTATTTTAAGTTTTAGCATCAGACTTGTTTCTTTATGAATTAATAATAAGCAGGTTTAAATGAATACTTTGTTCAGATGAGTGTCAGAGGCTTTGGGCACGGGAGCCGCTCACTCAAGTGAGTATGCCCCCTCGCCTTTTTTCTTAATGGTCAAAAATTAAATGTTATTATTCAGCTTTCCATTCGCAGCTTCCATTCTCATCCACTGTGAAGGAGAGTGATTTCATCGTTTGAAGGGAATTATACTTTATCCGAGTGCCGCAGACATGTTGGTCTTCAGTACCTGTATTAACGTATAATGCAACTTCAATTCTTCCTATAGTGTCAGGAACTGTCTCTGTTCCGTACGTTATTTCTGTTCCCTTGGGGTGGTCTTTAAAGGAAGCCGAGTATGTATCAAGATTTATCCACTCTCCCTTCTGGTTCATCCCAATAACTTTAACCACAGATTTTACTTCATGAGGTATATCCACATGAAATGTCCCCTTGATAGGAAATGAAACTGGGGCTGCCATTCCTGAAGAAGAAAGTATCGCGGAAGTACTGAGGAATGCCGCAATAAAGAAATAGTGTTTTTTAATCATGATAAGTCCTTTCCGTATTTATAAAAATAAATTCTTAAGGGTTTATCCCCTTACTTCAGCTAATTTTACTGATAATTATTTAATAAAGCGTTAAAGTTACGCAATATTTTACTGGAGAGGAACTTCGCACCCAACCAATTCAAAAAACGCGCGGTTTCTAGAAAATCCTGTCGTTGGGGCTTTTTCGAGAAGGAGCACCTCTTGATCTTCTCCCCAAATCCGCCTTTGATCATGCTCTTGAAGATGAGCCAATTTCCATGCTTTCTCTGGAGAAAGAGTTCCTTGAAGTACAAGAGAAGAAACACAAAATGAAGAGGTTAGGGAAATGAGATGAGAGAAACCAGCAATTTTAAAACTGTTAAGGGGTTTAAAAACGCTTTAAGTCGCCCTCCTCTTGGGTCGTAAGTGGGCAGATTGAAAGAGAAAGATTTGCTTGCAAGGAAAGTCCTAAGGTTTTATTGACACTAGCTATGAGGGGTTTCCACTTTTCATCTTGAAGTTTTAAAAGAGAGTTGGGTGTGGGAAGCCCAAAAAAGAATCACATCTCTTGCTATCGATTGAATAATGAACTTCCTATAAGATTCTTTCGACTCTGCAACCCGGTCAAGGGCTATTGCAACAAGAGAGGTCATAGGTTTCTGATGATAAGTGAGGGAGAGATCTTTTTCCCACTCTTCCGCAATGGCTTTCACAAACTTAATGCAGGAACCTCTATTGAATTTCCTAGAAGCATTTGAAAAAATGATGATGGATAAAAACCTCAAACTTGACCAAAACCCATTTCTTCAAATGAGCCTTGAAGGTCTTTGGGGAGGGGCGCTTCGAAAGCTTTTGTCTTCCCTTGGGGATAGGGTATGACAAGGCACCTTGCATGGAGATGAAGCGTTTTACGACCAAAAGGAAAAGCCCCCTTCCCTCCATATTTACCGTCGCCCAAAATGGGGGTTTTTAAGCCTTCAGCACAATGAACGCGGAGCTGATGCATGCGCCCTGTTTTTGGAACGAGCTCAAGCCAAGTTAATCGATTTCCCAAAGCTTCCAGCACACGGTAAAAGGTTGTTGCCTTTACTCCATCTTCCAGGTCCACTTGAACTTTTTCACCGTTGGCACTTGGCTTTTTCGAGAGAGGAAGCACAATTAATCCTTCCTTTTTTTGAGGGACCCCGCATACGATTGCCCAATAAATTTTCTGAACTTTTCTTTCCTTAAATGCTTTCGTAAACCACCGGGCCATAGGCAGGGATTTTGCCATAAGAAGAACACCTGATGTATCTCGGTCTAGTCGATGGATGAGGCGAGGCTTACAAGAGGGGGCATAATACGCCTCCATCAGGACATCTATTGATTTCCTTTGTTTTGTCCCACCTTGAACAGCAACTCCTGCAGGCTTATTTATGACAACAATGTCTAAATCTTCATAGAGAATCAGTCCTTTGAGCCACTTTTTTTCAGTCGATGTTAAAGTCTTGGGCCTTTTTTTCTCGATCTTTCCTTCAAGTTTCAAAAAGGATTCGGGAAAGAAAATGGTTTGCCCTTCTTGGACGCGGGTTGCTGGTTTTGCCTTTTCTCCCTCAATCTTAAGGAAACCTTGGCGGGATGCTTTTTCAATTAAGCTTTGAGGCAAATGCGGGATTAAAAGGCGTAAGTAGCGATCAAGCCGTAGTCCTGTCTCTTCGGAGGACACACTCTTTTTAACAAGTTCTTCGCCTTTATTTATGTTCATCATTTTTCGATTCTGTGGTATATACACTTTTAGCCATCCAAGACGGAGGAGTTATTCTCTCATTCTGCGTACTATGAAGCAACTAAGAAAAGACACCCCTTCTTACCATCCCCTAACTTTTGAAAAAATTGCTAACCATGACAACTCTTTTTGATCCTGAAGCTTATCGTTTACATCATCAAAGAGCTGCCCGTGATTTTCGGAGTTTTGCTTTTCTTTTCGATTATGTGGGAGGGGAGCTTACCTCTCGCCTTGAAGATATCAAGAGAAACTTTATGAAAGTCCTCAATATATCTCCCCATCCCCTTCCCTATCCCTCGCTGAATCATTCTTCTCTGGATGATAGTTTACCTTTTTCTGAAAGGTCTTTTGACCTAATCTTAAGTTGTCTTCACTTTCATTGGATCAATAATCCCCCGGCGCTTTTAAAAAGTATTCATGGGGCGCTCGAGGGAAAAGGCCTTTTCCTAGGTGCTCTTTGGGGAGGGAATACCCTCTGTGAGCTTCGAGAAAGTATGATTCAGGCTGAGCTTGCTTTAAGGGGGGGTGTTTCTCCCCGTGTCGCCCCCCTGCTTCATCCCTCAGATGCTCCTCACCTCTTAAAAAAGTGCGGTTTTGCTATGCCCGTTGTTGATCGAGAAGTCCTTACAGTTACTTACCCCTCTCTCGCAAGCCTCATGAAAGACCTGAGAGGAATGGGGGAAACAAATAAGATGTATGACAGGCCCAAAACGTTTACACCTCGTTGTTTTTTTAAAAAGACTGAGGAGATTTATCGTGCAACTTATGAAGATCTCAACCAATCCCTTCCAGCCACCTTTGAAGTTATTTATTTGGCAGGCTGGAAGGATATGGACTAAACACCGTTATCAAATAATGACCCAATCTTCATTTCCCATTAAATATTGAATCATTCCTGCTTCATTATTCAGACCCTTTTCTAACTTCTCAAGGTTTACCTGAAGTGTTTTTCCTAGTGTGCCAAGATTACCAAGTGCCATGTCTAGGATGTTATAATCCATTTTTTCGGGATCTAAGTTAGGGGTCACAAGAACAGTAAGCATTTTATCGAGCTGCCCAAGTTCATCTTTCATAGAAGTAGCAGTACTTTCCTGGGATTTCTGTGTGAAAATTATATTATTATCTTTGCTTTCAACCCATAACGCTTCATACAAGTCAACTAACTGCTCCCTAAGGTTCAATGCCGTTGGCATAATATTATGCTTTATAAAAGAAGCCACATATTTCTTATCAGTTATGAAATTGGGTAGTGGCTGATCAAGTATCCCCATCACTCTTTTTAATTGAGTTGATAAGGGAGTTGCAAACTGAGTAACCTGAAGTGATTTCTCAGTGATTATATCCTGCTTAGGGGTTGGAAGTGTTAACTCTTCCTTTGTATTATTGGACTTTAAAATATCCCTGAGTTGACGGTAATTCTCTGCAAGTTGGTTTACATTTTTCTCAAAAGAAGCAAAGTGCTGTATATAAAACTCCGGCCAAGCTGCTAGTAAAATTCCTCCTTTAATGTTAAGACATGCTTCGATATTATTTATTAGGTTTGTTTTCGCATCGTGAACTTTAGGTGCTGGGTTTTCTAAATAATTAGATTGGAAATTTATATACTGGTTGCCAATAACCAGGTATTCCTTTTTGTCGTGCTGAGGGTTATTACATTTAGATAATATTTCCATTAGGGTGTGGTTAACTTTTTCAATATTTTTATCTATTTCACCCATAAGATCCTGAGTCTCGGAAGACTCTTTTAGATATTCATGACCTAAATTAAGATTTAAGGCATTGACATCCCCTATAACTCCTCGAAGAGATTTAAGTGGAGCATACAAATCAATTACTTTATGCCTAACCTTTGTAATCGGAATTCGGGACTCCATCTTAGAAAATTTGAGACTTGTTTTAGCTGTTTCTTTAGATGGCTTAGATATAGTTTCATGAGACTGAGCTTGAGTTTCAGGAGCATTCGAAATTTGTTGAGGAGTCACATTTGTTTCGCTACCTCCTTCCTTATCCAACTCTTTTTTATCCTGCCCCGAACTTTTTTCGTCAGGTGAAGTTCCTTCATTTTTTAACTCTGAAGTAACTGAATTAACTTCTTCTTGAGTTTGATTTAACGTATTATCGTCTACAGTTTTAGTTTCTGAGGTTATATTCTCTGTGGAAATTGATTCCTCTGTTGTTTCAGATTGAGTTTGGAGAACAGGTGACAGTTCATTTTTAACGGTGTCCTCCTGTGTAGGAGGCTGAGGTTCGGTCAATTCAGAAGACAGAAGTCCATCTAAATTTTGAGTTGAAGACTCCTCCTCTTTTGACTGAGAAGGAGTAGGAGTAGGATCAGGCTTAGTTACCTCTTTCTCCTCATTATTTTTCTCAACCATTTGGCTTTGACCTTGCCGATCTTCTATAGAGGGGATAGCCGCAGGTTCCATTGGCTTTTGATCAAAAGGAGTTTTTGTTATTTCTTCCTTGTTTTCCAATAACTTATGTGTTGTTGTGTCAGGTAAAATTGGTGTTGGTACAACTTCTTTATTTTTCTTAAAAAGGATTTGCTCATGCGTTTGCTCCAGAGAATTGTTAACTTCCCTGTATAGGTCTTGAAGTCCTTCAAGCATACCTGCAGTTTTAAACAAAAGATTAAGATCTGTATTTTTATTATATTCAATATCCTGTTGAAAAAGGTCAAAGGATGGTTTAAGCGCTTTCATATCTTCTTCTATCTTTCCAACATTAGTTTCTATTTGATCTATCTCAATAGGACCGGTGCCAAATAAATTCATTTTTTGGCCCATAATTTGATATCCTATCCTATGGATTTCCTCTTTTAAGCTCGCAGTCCTTTGCACAAAATCATAATCATCGGGAGCCTCAAGGATTGCTGGATTTTCCTTTGAGACTGTTAAAAGAGATTTTAAAACGGCTAGTTGAAGATTGGCTTCTGTCAAGACTTCTCTTAAATGTAGAGCTCGGACCCTTTGTTGATCTAATAGTTTTCCATTCGTGTATTGATCATCATCAAATTCAGCCTCAAGATTTATCAGGTTCTCTTCTATCTCCTTGGATAAAGTTAACAGCTCATCGAGCTTATCCTCGGGAGGAAGAGTATCTTCTTGAGATTGTAAAAGGGCTATTTGAACCTCAAGGTCGTTCAGGGGACCTGAAATGCTTTCAAACTTAGCATCCTGAAGCCCTATATCGATATCCGGAAAATTCTCTATTAGCGCAGGCCTTGTATTGTGATTGTTTTCATCATCATACTGTGTGCTCATTATCTCAGCATTTTCCTGAATCTCCACAGCGTTTACTGGCTTTGAAACTTTAATCAAACTATTCTGCTCATCAGTTGCCGTTCCTTCTGGATGTAATTGGACCGGAGTGTCCCCAAACTCATGTTTTGCCTCATTTAAAGTTTCATCAGTTGGGGTTTCTAATTTAGTTTCTGAAACTTTAAGGCCACTTTCCCGTTCATCATTTTGAGATTTTTCAGAAGAGGGTTGGGTTTGGGTAGCATCAAGTCCAGATTTTACCTCATTTAAAGTTTCATCATTTGGAATTGCTGAATTAGTTTGAAGTATGTTTTCATCTGATTCTTCTGAAGGAAGAGTTGCTTTTTGACTTTCCTTATACTGTGGCTCATTAAGGTTGCGAAATACCTCATTCTTTATTTGATGCCGCCCATAAGTATGATTATTAGTGATTTTAACATCTTTCTTAGTTTCTACTTCCTTCACAGGGTTTGTCATTTGATTTTGCTTCTGAATTTCATGTGAGACTGCCCCTTCTTGATTTCTTTTTGCCAGATGTGGTTTAAAGACTTTTTTTAGGTAAGGCTCTTGTTTATGAAAAAGCCTAGATTCATTTGAATGATTAAGTTTATTTTCTAAAATGGGGTCCGTCTGATTGCTTTTTTTAGCAGTTGTTTTTTGATTGATAAGAAGACGAGGACTTGCTTTTCTCTCTTGTTTATTTACCTTATTCCTATTGTCCTTTTGATAAGGCAAAGATTTTGGTTTTAAGTTTTCGACTGAATTTTGCTTTGACTTTGCTCTTTCTCTACGCTGATGCAAAAGGGTTGCTTTAACTTGCAACTTTGAGGGTTGGTTTTGTCTATCGTCTTTTATGGGCGTATTGAGCCTTCTCTGAGTTAATTCCGACGATCCAATTTTTCTGAGATGGGTCGTCTTTTTTGGAAGAACAATTTCTGCCTCAATTTTTTTATTCTTTAACGAAGTGATTTTGAGAGGTCCACGCTTCAGGTCACTCCGAGGTTTAGGTATGAGAACATTTACTTGTTTTTGAATAATGGGTTTTTTGACCTGAGATTTCTCAAGTAAAGATTGTTCAATTTTTTTTAGTGACGCAATTCGCTTAAGATAAATAGAGCGTCGACTTTGAAACCGTTGAAGAGCAGTCTCAAGTTTTAACCTTTTTCTCCTTAAATGAACGATTTTTTTTGCAAGCTTACGTGCCTTCCTGGGTTTAACGCCTGAAGTAATCAAGTCGAGAAATGTTCTTCTTCTTAAGTCTTTCAAAGTGGATCTTATCTCAGCCCTTGAAAATCTTTTCTCTTGTTTTTGGCCATTCGAAAGGTTGCGTCTAGGGCTTACAAGTGCACCAGTCTCTCCTTTATTTTGCATTCCCTTTTGTACCCGTGAAGGACTTTTATTCGTCTTAGAATCATTTAATTTTAGTGAAGTTAACCCCTTGAATTTCAGATCAGCATTATCTTTTTGTGTGGGTAAAGCTCTTTTGACCCCTATATGCCTTCTCGTCTCATCTGCTAGATTTTCTCGAAAGTGGGCACACACATCGCCCCCATTGCCCAATATTGAGCTCATACCCAAAGCAAAAGCTAACTTCTTTATCATGATGTCCTCCCTAAATTACTTATGTTTTTAATAAGTATATTTTTCTGTCATAATAAAGAATAAGTATTAATAAATATATAATAAATCATTTATTATTTATTAAATTGTGTCTACATCTCTTTTATTTCCTATTTATTTTGTGAGTAAGTATTTTTTAAGGCTATATTATATGACGCCAACTCAATTGAAAAATCTAATTTAAATTCTCCCAGATTTTTTGAGCGAGGGCATGATAAACCATACTTTCGGGAGTCTCTGAATTAGCAATAGGCGTCCCCTTTTCAGAAGCTTCCCGGATGGCCATATGAAGGGGGATTTCAGCCAAGAGCCGAATTCCTAAAGATTGAGCCTCTTTACGAACCCCGCCATGCTCAAAGATCTCAGAGCGGCCTTTGCAGTGGGGACAAAGAAAATAACTCATATTCTCAACAAGTCCTAAAATAGGGATTTCGAGTTTCCGAAACATTTCAAGCCCCCTTCTTGCATCAGCCAGAGCAAGATCCTGAGGTGTTGAAATGATGATAACCCCTGATAACAAAACACGTTGAGAAAGGGTTAGTTGAATATCTCCTGTTCCAGGGGGCAAATCCAGGACAAGAATATCAAGCTCTCCCCACTTGACCTGCCAGAGAATTTGTTGGAAAGCACTCTGGACCATAGGGCCTCGCCAGATAGCTGGCATTTTTTCCCCTATCATAAGCCCGAATGACATACATTTCAGTCCATGAGCGATAATGGGATTGATCATCTTTCCATCATCAGAGGTAGGCTTTTGGCTGATTCCTAAAAGACGTGGGAGAGAGGGGCCATAAATATCCCCATCTAAAAGACCAACCTTTAAGTTAAGCTGAGCAAGTGCACTGGCCAAATTTACGGCCGTCGTTGACTTCCCCACTCCTCCCTTCCCTGAAGCAACTGCAATGATATGCTTAACTTCAGGAATTCCTTTCCTTAAGGGGGTATTGGAGTGGACCTTGCGCTGGGTTGTAAGAGCAATCTGAATCCCTGATATCCCCTGAATTTGGCTTAAAAGAGATTCGGCCTTTTCCTTAAGCTTTATACCCTCTTTCATGTATTCTGTATTTACTTCTAGAGAAAATGAAACCTTACCTTCATGTGTAATCGTCAACCCTTGGACCACCCCCGCACTTATGATATCCTTTTGGGATAAAGGATCAATGAGAGTTTTAAGTGTTGCAGGAACAAGAAGCTCTAACGACATAACACCCTTCTGGATTGCTTAAAAATACAAGTTCATCTATAGTCGACTATTAGAATTTTGAAAAGGAGGCGCTTGAAATGAGCATGAAGGATGACGAGGAGGGCCCTTGGGGACACGGGGACAATAACTCCTGGATCCGTAAACCCAAACGAAGGGATGAAGAAGGGCCCGACTTGGAGGAATTTTTGAAAAAGGGGCAAGAAAAGTTTAAAAAATTCTTTCCTAAAAATGCTAAAACCAATGGACGTACTCTTTGGTACATCGCGGCTGGAGCCTTTTTTTTGTGGCTCCTAACAGGGATTTATACCGTTCAACAAGATGAACAAGCAGCTGTCCTTCGCTTCGGAAAATGGGTTCGTACCACAGGACCAGGCTTGAACTATCACTTACCAACTCCTATAGAATCCGCCATTATTCGAAATGTCACGTCAATTAATATTTTAACGAATACAAACGTAAATCAGCCGGCAGTAAGCGGCCTTGCTGGTGAAGGCGCTCTCATGTTGACGGGTGATGAAAATATTGCAGACGTTCAGTTTGCCGTAAACTGGCGAATTAAGAATTTGGAGGCTTTCTTATTTGATGTTAAAGCTCCTGAGTCGACTATTAGAGCGGCTGCTGATAGCGTTGTCCGTGCGGTCATTGCTCAAACACCTATTGCCCAAATCTTATCCGAAGGCCGGAGTAAGATAAATGTTCAACTTCGCGAAATGCTTCAGAAATTGGTGGATGATTATAAATTGGGTGTGGAAATCTCTCAAGTTGAGCTTCTGAAAGTAGCCCCGCCCACAACTAAAGTTATTGATGCTTATCTTGATGTGCAGCGCGCTAAGGCTGATATGGAGCGGAAGCGCAACGAAGCCGAATATTACCGTAACTCCATTGTTCCCGTTGCTCGTGGACAAGCTAAAAAAATTATCCAAGACGCAGAAGCCTATAAAGCAAAAGTAATGGCAGATATTGATGGAGAAACGTCCCGTTTTCTTCTGGTTCTTGATCAATATTCAAAAGCTCCAAGTGTCACAAAAACGCGCCTTTATCTAGATGCCATGCAAGAAGTTTTGCAAACGACCCAAAAACTTGTTGTTGATGGCGAGCATGGTCAAGGTATTTTACCTTACCTTCCTCTCCCCGCACTTAAACCCACCTTGGCAAAGCCGAAGGAGACAGCTCAATGAACTCCAGATCTTTTATCGTTTTTTCGATCCCCCTCCTTGTCATTTTTGGCATATTGATGGGCTCACTCTTCGTGGTTCAACAAACTCAACAAACTCTTGTTCTTGAATTTGGAAAACTGGTTCGTGTAATCAAAGAACCCGGGCTTTACTTCAAAATCCCTTTTTTGCAAAATATTCAAAGTTATGACAATCGGATCTTGGATTTTGACCTTTCCTCAATCCCTGCTACGCTTGCTGACCAAAAAAGGCTTTTAGTTGATACCTTTTCACTCTATCGAATCATTGACCCAGCTCTTTTCTATCGAACAGTTCTAAATGTAGATGGCGCTGAGCAACGCCTGCGCATCTTAAATCAATCCATTGCCCTTAGCGTGCTTGGTCAGGTCAAATTAACGGATGTCCTCTCTCCAAAGCGAATGAAGATCTCTAAGACTATCCGTGATCAAATGAACGATGCTGTTAAAGTCTTTGGCCTCCAAATCGTGGACCTTCAGCTACGGGGAACTGACCTGCCCGCTGAAAACAGTGAAGCTATATTCAATCGAATGATAAGTGAGCGGAAACAAGAAGCTCAAGAGTTCAGGTCTCGAGGAGATGAAATGGCTCAAGAGATTAAAGCCAAAGCGGATAAAGAACGAACGATTGTTTTGGCTGAAGCTACCAAACAATCTGAAATTATTCGCGGAAAAGGTGACGCTTACGTCACTGACAAGGCTGCCTCCAGCTATGGAAAAGATCTTAATTTCTACGACTTTTATCGTTCCTTAAATGCATATAAAGCAGCCTTGAATAATGAAACAACAACCTTTATTATGTCTTCTAAAGATGATTTCTTTAAGTATATGAGTCGTAAGGAGTAATATAATGTCTTTTAAAGTATGTTTAAATCGTTTTTTATTAACCATGATCTTTACTGGAACGCTTGTGCCTATAGCCAGGGCAACCTCTGATGCTTCCCCCATTCCTGCAGCGCCTTATAGTTTTGCGAATTTAGTTGAGCCTCTCCTCCCCGCGGTTGTGAATATATCAACAATCACCCTCGTTCGAAATAATAGATCCGAACTTGGGGTATCTCCCTTGGATGTCCCTTTTCCTAAGGGATCTACTCTCGAAGACTTTTTTAAGGAGTTTTTGGATCGCATACAGCCTGAAGGGGCACGAAATTCAACGGCTGTTGGTTCCGGCTTCATTATTGACACAGAAGGTCATATTGTTACTAACAATCACCTTGTTGCGGACGCCGATCAAATTGCGGTCATTTTAAACGATAATACTGAGCTCAAAGCAACACTCATAGGCCGGGACCGCCGGACTGACATTGCTGTGCTTAAAGTCAATACAGATAAGAAGCTTCCTTTTGTTCAGTGGGGAGAGTCAGAAAAACTTCGCACCGGTGATCGCATCATTGCCATAGGGAACCCTTTTGGTCTTGGAGGAACTGTAACCACTGGAATCGTTTCTCATTTGGCAAGAGACATTGGAACTCGTAATCGTTCTGGTGATTTTATTGAAGGCTATATTCAAACTGATGCTTCCATCAATCTCGGCAATTCCGGTGGGCCTATGTTTGACATGAATGGTAAGGTCGTTGGCGTTAATACAGCTATTTATTCCCCAACAGGAGCAAGCGTTGGGATTGGTTTTGCCATTCCCTCTGAAATTGCTAAGAAAGTTGTTAATCAGATTCGGCAATACGGGCGTACGAAGCGCGGATGGTTAGGGGTTCATATCCAACCCGTCACAGAAGATATTGCAGAAGGTCTTGGCATTAAGGATCTTAAAGGAGCCTTGGTTGGAAGTGTCGTTAAAGATGGCCCTGCAGCCAAAGCAAACCTGCAATCGGGAGATGTCATTTTAAAGGTAAATGATGTTGAAGTTAAAGACGAGCGCAGTCTCCCCCGTATTGTCGGAGATATCTCTGTCAACTCCCAAGTCCCCCTCACAATTTGGCGCAAAGGAAAGCTTTCAACCATTCCTGTTAAAATTGGAGAGTATGAAGAAGCCGAAGAAGCTGGCGTCATTCCCTCTCCCGATGGCAGGAAAGAGCTCGTTAAGGGAATTGGAATCCATGGTATGACACTTCAACCTCTGGCAGATGAAGTCCGCCAACGCTTTGATATTGCTTCCGATGTCCAAGGGGTTCTTATTGTCGATGTAGATCCCAGCAGTTCAGCTGCTGAGAAGGGCCTGCGGGCAGGAGATATCATTATGGAAATTGGCCAAGAGGAAGTTCAAACCCCCCAACACGTAGTCGATCACTTGAAAAAGGCCCAACAAGAAAACAGGAAATCAGTCTTGCTCTTAATTAACAAAGAAGGAGAGCCTCGTTACGTCTCTATTCGAATTGGCACTGAAGAGGAAAAGAAATAAAGCTTTTGCTTTCACAGAGAGTTAACAAAATAGAGACCCTTTCCTCACATAGGTAAACATCCAAAAAACGGAGGAGGTCACTGTGTGTACGTTCATGAGCAGAAGCAGTGGTCCACTAGTTTCAGGGCCTCACAAGGTATTCGTGGCTATACCTATAGCCGTTAGGCTATCCTGTAAAAGCAATCTCGTATGACAAAAGCCCCCCTATGGTGGGGCTTTTGTCTATCTTTACCTTTATTCTCGAAAGTTGGTAGCATTCTTTTGCCATTTTAAAACAAGTAACCGTACATTTGTCTCTCTGGTTGGATAGGATAACCGTCTTCCCAACTCGTACCACAGGCAAGAAATACGATGAAGCCAAGCAATTAATTAGATATTAAAAAGGATCTAAACTTTAGAGCATCATGTTGCGCGTTGCGGCTGGAAGGCGAACCACAAGTCCATCAAGTTCGGGGCGCATGACAATTTGACATCCAAGGCGAGACGTTTGGGTTAATCCAAAGGCTAAATCTAACATATCTTCTTCGTCTTCTGTTGCGCCTGATAAAAGCTCATACCATTCAGGCTCCACAATCACATGGCACGTGGAACAAGCAAGAGAGCCCTCACAAGCTCCTTCTAGGAACACTTTGTCTGCATTTTGGTGAGCAATTTCAAGTACAGAAAGACCATTAGGGGCATCAACTTCTACCCTGTCTCCGTCGGGTTTAATAAATATCATTTTTGGCATAAATATGACTCTCCTTTAAGCTTAAGCTGCTTGAGGCTTGGGCTTCAAACCAAGTTCTCTCAGGCGTTCAGCTAAATAACTACCAGCTGTGTGCGTGTCAGACAAACGAACCTCGCTCCGAGGGTGCAGGAACAGCGGCAAAGAATATCGAGAATGCTTTGCATCTTTTCCAACAGGGTTTACAACACGATGTGTTGTTGATTTATAATACCCTTTTGTTATCATTTGCAACATATCTCCAGCATTAAAGACAAGAGCCCCATAATCGCAAGAAATGTCATGCCATATCCCTTGGCTATCGAGTACCTGAAGTCCAGGTGATGTTGCTGCGGGAAGTATTGTCAAAAGATCAATATCTTCATGGGGGGCAGCCCGGACTGCAGAGTGCTCCTCATTTCCTTTCAGAGGAGGATAGTGCAGAATGCGAATTAAAGTGTCTTCACTTTTATAAATCATCTGATGGAGTGGCATTGAAAGCTCTTTCTTTACCTCTAAAGGCAGATCGTCTTCTATCCACTTTAAAACTTCTTCCCCAAAAATTTTCATTTTTTCAAGAAGATAATGAATGCTTTTACCCATTCCTTGGGGAAAATCCTTTTCATCACGATAATGATAAAATTCTTTTAAATCACCCTTCGTATAATCTTTTGCTGTCTCGCTTGCGAATGGAAAATATCCACCTTGGCGAGTTGCAGATGAATCAAACAGATAATCAAATTTTGTATCTGCTTGAAAGAATTTTTCCCAATCCTGATAAACTGTTTCAATTAAGTCTTGAGGAATTGGGTGGTTGGTTACAACAACAAAGCCAGTTTTTCTTAAAGAGTTACAGAAATCTTGGGCTACAGAGGGAGATGTGTAATCTATTGATTTTACATGCATGCTGATTCTCCTTTCCTCATAGTCAAGTCTATATAACTGAGTTAGAATAAAAGGCCAACTCATTCTTTGGAAGAACATCAAATATTATAAATACAATAATATTATTGCATTTTTGCATTTTTATATTGCATAATATTGATTACTGCATTTAATTCTGGTATAATATAAACATAAAATAAGGAGGTAAATATGGATATGTCAATTTTTCTTGCAAAAGCCCTTGGGATTTATCTTGTTGTGTTGAGCATAGGAATGCTCATGAATAGGGATAAAGTTATGACGCCATTAATGGACATTTTAGACAGGCCTGGTATATTACTTTTTAGCGGAATTTTGCCCCTTATCATAGGGACACTCTTGGTTATCAGTCACAATATTTGGACAACAGACTGGCGAGTTTTAATTACGCTTCTTGGATGGTCTGCTTTAATAAAAGGTACCATGGTTATCATCTACCCCAACATGCTCATCAATATGAGTAAAAAGTGGCTAGAATCCCAGATTGCTTATAAGACTACTTACATTATTACCCTTATCATAGGACTTTATCTAGGGTATGTTGGATTTTTTTAAAATACCCTCTATGATTTCTTTCTATGGTGAAAGTCCGACGCTTTAAAATAGGAAATCTTGTTAGAGATAAAATGCCCGAACAAATCCAGAGGCTCGGGGGCGTTGCTAATTTCCATTATTTGGATGGTGAGGCTCATCTTGATTGGCTTAAGCTCAAGCTGAATGAGGAAACGAGAGAGGTTTGCAAGGCCTCAACACCCAAAGAAATCCAAGAAGAAATTGGAGATGTATTAGAGGTTCTTAAAGCTCTTGCGACGAAAAGTGGGCTTAAATGGGAGCATATCGAAAAAAAGTGTCTACAAAAAAAGAATGAACGCGGAGGATTTAAAAAAGGGACTTTTATCAATTCAATCGAGGTGAGGACTGATAATGACGCTCACCCGATTGTTAATTATTGCCTTAATAATCCCGGAGCTTATCCAGAGATAATAGAAGAGTAAATACTTAACAGTCCCTAAAAGGAAATTGTTTCAGGTTTATTCATAAGGTTAAAGAAATCTCTTGTAAATAAAATTGCCCTTTCCTCGTCAAAACCTTTGCAGGTATAGAACATGATAGAAAGGAACTTATGGATAGTCCAAACATAAGCAGAAATTCCTGAATCAATCAAAGGTACAAACGCATCAAAGCCTTGATTTTCTTCTTTTCCCATACCAGTTGAAGGAGAAAAAATAATAGGATCGCTATAAATTCTTAGGCCTAGCTCTTCTGCTACCTTTCTTAAATAACTATCCAATTTTTCTTTTGTGATTTCGACTTCATAATACCCTTCGATAATTAACCTTTGACGAAATATATCAGGAGCAATTTGTTTCATAATTAACCTCTCTACCAATTAAGTTAACAGTATATGACAAAAACAATTTATCAAGTTTTATTCTCTTCTTCATTATTAATCCATTGCTGCCTGCGGAAGGTATCGAGCAAGCGGTTAATTTCATCTTGAGAAACCCCCATTAAATGAAGCGCTGAAGAAGCCAGTTGAATTGTCGGCTCCACTGTCTCCGGAACAACAAGCCGCGCTCCTGAGTTCAGAAGCTTTTCTTGATGTTTATGGTCTTTTATTCGAACACAAATGGGCAAATCAGGAAAATAACGTCGCATCATCGTAACGGCTCGCACTGATGGCGGGACATGATTCAATGTGATGACGGCCACTTTTGCATTTTCTGCACCAATCGCTTTAAGGACTTCATATTGTCTCGCATCTCCATAAAATACGGGATATCCCTTTTCTCTTCCTTCTGTTACTCGGCGCATATCTCGATCAATGGCAACAAAAGGAATCATTCGTGCAGATAAGAGTTCAGCAAGCATCTGACCAACGCGCCCAAATCCCGCAATAATGATGTGATTTTTTAGCTCCCCCACCTCTTCAATTGCTGTTTTTGTATCAGAGCGAGTTTCATAAACTTGAAGTTTATCAGCACACCATTTCCCGAGTAGAGCTAATAAGGGTGTTAAAGCCATTGAAAAAATCACAACAAGAAAGATGATGTCAGCCATTCCAGAAGGTAAAAATTTTTCAACGACTTCAGGGGAAAAAATCACAAAAATGAACTCCCCTCCTCCAGCAAGAAGGATTGAAACCCTCAAACTTGTGGAGACTTTTAATCCGCTGAAACGAGAGAGTAAAAACATGAATAAAGATTTTAGAACAATCATAAGAAAAAGAAGCCCTAATACAATATCGTAAGAGTTCTTTAATATAGCTAGATTGATTCCCATTCCGACGGCCATAAAGAATACTCCTAACAGGAGACCTCGGAAAGGTTGGATATCTGCTTCAATTTGATGGCGATATTCTGTTTCGGCTAACAAAATTCCTGCTAAAAATGCTCCAAGTTCTCTGGAAAGCCCTGATATTTCAGTTACAAAAGCCGTTCCTAAAACAATGAGAAAGGTAGTCGCCATAAAAAGTTCAGGGCTCCCACTTTGGGCAACAGCTCTATAAAGTGGCCGAAATACTAGGCGACCAAGTCCTATGATAAAAATAAAGGCAAAAATTGCCTTAAGTGTCGCATAGGAAAGTTCCGCAAAGACATTGGCTCCATCAGTTCCTAGGGTTGTGGTTAAAATCAATAGAAACACCACTGCAAGATCCTGCATCAACAATACCGAAAAAGAAATACGGCCAAAGCGTGTTGCTAGTTCCTTTCGATCCGTCAAAACTTGAAGAATCACGGCTGTTGAAGAGAGAGAAAGGGCTCCCCCCACTAAAATTGCAGTTTCCTTTGAAAGGCCCCACCAAGCACCAAGAAGAGAAAAAATAATACTCGTAAGGATGACTTGTCCCACCCCAAGGCCAAAAACATAATTTTTTAAAGATTGAAGCCGCTGTAAGGGCAGTTCTAACCCCAAGGTAAAAAGGAGAAACAAAACACCAATCTCGCCCAAAAAATGGGTTTCAGTTGGGTCTGTTATGATTCCCAACACATAAGGACCAATCAGCATCCCGGCAACCAAATACCCAAGAAGAGTGTTGGCCTTCAAACGCTGAAACAAAAAGACAACACCGACCGCAGCTATTAAAAAACCTAAAACATTATATAAATAAGCTGTTTCAACCGCCACGTAAGCCTTCCGATTTATTGATTTTTTTAAGCATAGCACAGGAAAGAAACAACAGTAATCTGTAAAGCGTAGTTTCTCTCACAAAATGCTACGAGTTTAATTTTGCTGGTTCTTTCAACAGATATGAGTAGGGTTTCTCAAGAACGAATCCGAACCTAACTGGCTGGGGGACGTGGATTCGAACCACGGCTGCCCGGTCCAGAGCCGGGAGTTCTACCGCTAAACTATCCCCCAACAAAGAGTTAGTTTGGAGGTATCATATTTCCTTCACTTTGAAAAGCGAAAGATATAAGTACAATTAAAGATACAAAGCACCCAAGCTGATGCTTTGCATAGTTTCATCCTATTTCTTTTCTGAATAGACGACTCCTGACCCTGAGAATCCCTTGGGTGCACTATAAGAAATATACACAGGTGATACCCGCAAGCTGTTTGGTTCAGAGTCTGTAATTAAAGATTTTGCAATAGAAACAATGTACGAATGATAGTATGAGGGCTCTTCTTCTGCATAGCCTGTCCGGTAGACCGTGTAGTGTGCACCAAATTTAAAGGTTATTTGATCGTTAGTTTCATTAAGTTTTATCTTATCCTTTATTTTATTCAGCCAGTCGTAAGTAATTCCCTTAATAATAATCCTGTGATTCTTGTAGTCATATTCAGTTGTAACTGGAGAAAAAGAAGGGTATTCATGAAATGGATTCTCGAGGGCTTGCACATCATGATAACCCTTGCCTCCATAAGTACGACCAGAGGGGCCACTTTGCCAAATCTTTTCAGTCTTAATTCCTTTTGAGGGAAGGTCAAGATCAGCTTCAATGGTTAAAACTGAATGGGCAGCAGAAGAAAAAAGCGTAATCCCTAAGGAAGAAATAATAATTAACGAACGCATGATAAAATTCCTATGTAATCTTATGAAGATTATTTTATTAATATAATGTAATTTGAATGTCAATAGAATTGTCAATAAACTTACTGTAACGCTTTCATTTTTAATTGCCTCTCTTTGCCTCCAAACGTTTTAGGACTCGGTTATCTCTATTTCTTCCAAAACAGCCTTTGCTGCAACATCAGGGGGGGCTTGTAGAAGAGAAATGGCCTTATCCATGGCGCTTTTTTGAAAGGCTTGCGCTTTTTTATCTTTTAGCAAGTTTAAAATAATCGGAGCCATTTTTTCAGCTGTACAGTCCTTTTGTAAAAACTCTGGAATCCAGGGGTTTGGAATTAAATTCTTTGCTCGAGGGGTCAGAATAAAATTGGGCCCGAACTTTTGAAAAACCAGCAAAATATTAACCATGCAGACCCATGGCGTTTTAAAAAGAAGGCGGGCAACCCATTCATTGAATTTATCCACCTTATACGCAATCAGAAAAGGAAGGTTAGCTGCTGCAAGCTGAAGAGCAACTGTTCCAGAGGCGGCTATGGCCGCAGTAGCTTTCTGGAAAGCCATATCCCGAGACTCATCCCCCAAAACGATTTTTACCTCTAAGGACCAATTCTTAACCCCTTCTCGAACAAGGGACTCAACAGCCGGAACAGTCGGAATAACCACCTTTAAATCCGGCATATCTTCTATCACGAGCTTTAAGGTCTCTCCAAAAATGGGCAATAATTTTTCAACTTCTGAACACCTACTTCCCGGAAGAACACAGAGGAGGTTAGGATCTTTCTTAGTCATAGATTGAGGTTTCTTTGCTAAGGAATGTCCCACAAAAGTTGTGTTCAATCCGTATTTTTCAAAATACGGGGGCTCAAAGGGATAAAGGCATAAGAGACGATCTAAAAAGCCCGAAATTTTCTTTGCCATTCCAGGTCGCCAGGCCCATACCGTTGGGGCTACATAATGGATAAGGCGAGGCTTATTGGGAAGCTTATGTAAACGCCTTTGAATGCGGAGATTAAATTCAGGCGCATCGATCGTTAGCACCACATCCGGCTTCATGGCCTTAATGGTTTCAACGGTATACTTAAGACGTCCTAAAAGACTCGGTAGATTACGTAAAATACTCCAAATGCCAATTAAGGAAAGTTCTTGCATAGGGAAAAGACTCGTAAGACCTTGAGCCATCATCGCATCTCCCCCAATCCCTGCAAAACGCACGTCTTGAGTCACCTTGAGCGATGCCATAAGATCTGCTCCCAGTTGGTCGCCGGAGGCTTCACCTGCAATCAAAAAAATCAACGGGGGTTGTGGCATTGGGTGCTCGTGAGGCCCACAAGGAAAAGCCCTTTCTCCTGGGCAAGCTTTAGAACGCTCTCCTGATTTAAAAGGAGTGTCTTTTGAGCTTCAACAGCAATACCTTGGAAACCTGCCCCCGCTACTTTAGAAAGTGTTTCAGGTCCAATGGTTGGAAGGTCAACCCGCTTTTCCTGTTGGCGTTTTGCTGTCTTAACTAAAACCCCTCCTAGTCCGGGTCTTTTTAGCTGCCCTGCCCGGTCAATCAATGCGTCTGTCCCCTCAATCGCTTCAACTCCAAGAACAAGCCCTTCTTGAACCACAACGGCTTGGCCAACATCCGCAGAGCTCAATGCGGAAAGAACTTCAAGGCCTCGCCCAATATCACGCCAAGATTGCTCATCTGGAACCTTTTGTGTGAGAACACCCTCAGGAACTAAAAGGCCTTCCAATATGTTATCAGGCCCTATAATACGATATCCTTTCTCCTCTATTATCTTAATCACAAGCCTTAAAAGTCCATCGTCTCCTAATCCCTTTGTTCCAATTTTGGCAAGCCACTTTACCCCCTCCCAATCAGGTCGAATTTCGCTCAAGGCTGGCCGAGAAATTGATCCAGCCATAACGATTTCTTGAATGTGGTTTTCTTTTAAATAATTTAGAGCTTTCCCAGCTTCCCCAAAATGAAGCCAGAGATGGGGGATCTCTTTGACGAGAGTTTCCTCGGTTTGGCCTTTAAAAGCAAGGACAACAAACGGACGTTTTTGGCTTTGAAAAACATGGATCAGGAGATGAGGAAGGTCACCTCTTCCTGCAAGAAGAGCAATCGGAACCTGTTTATGCGACTGCTGCACGGAGTTGATTCTCTTCCGCCTCATCAGGCTCGAATTCCCAGTCTTCCGCTGGTAAGCACAGAGGCCTTTTGGGGTCTTGCTCAATAAAAGCAAGAAGCTCCTTAACCGTTTTGCAATTTCCGTAGAGGGCTCGTATCTTTTGAAAACGTTCTTCTAGAGTTTTTGATTGATCCTTCACTAAAAGCTTATAGGCACTTCGGAGTTCGTGAATATCTTGGCGTTCAAAACCTCGCCTTTTCATTCCGATAATATTGAGACCACCAAGCTTGCCTCTCATGGCAACGACAGTTCCAAAAGGTATAACATCTTCACTGACTCCTGCCGTCCCAGAAATCATGGCATAGGATCCGATACGAACATATTGATGAACAGCCGCCAAGCCCCCAATATTTGCATAATCCCCAACAAAAACATGCCCTCCGAGGGTTGCATTATTTGCCATAATCACAGAATTGCCAAGCTGACAGTCATGCCCGATATGCGCCCCTACCATAATATAACAGTTGTTGCCAACAGTTGTTGTCATCCTGCCTTTTTCTGTTCCAGGGTGAATAGTTACATGTTCGCGGATGATACACCCCTCTCCTATTTCAAGGGTTGAGGGCTCTCCCTTATAATGAGCATTTTGAGGAGCAAGGCCTATAGCAGCAAAGGGGAAGACTTCCGTTTTAGTCCCAATTGTTGTGTATCCATCAACCACAACGTGGGGATGGATTTTGACTTTCTCTTTTAAAATAACGTGAGGGCCGATAAGACTATAAGCCCCAATACATACGCCATCTGCGAGCTTGGCTCCATCAGCAACAATGGCGGTTGGGTGAATTTGAACAGGCATTCTTCTTTACTTTCTCAAAAATCTCTAATCATCGGAAATCATAGCCGTCTTGATGGCTTCGGCTACAACCTCACCATTAACTTTAGCTATCCCTTTAAACCGCCATACGGGGCCACGACGATGGGTTTTGGTAACCTCAAGGTGGAGGACATCCCCAGGCGTAACCATTTTGCGGAAACGAGCTTCATCAATTCCCATGAAATAAACAAGCTTTTCCTTGTCATAAAGATCCAAGGTATACATAGCAAGAGCTGCTGCTGTTTGAGCCAGCGCTTCAATGATCATAACCCCTGGCATAACTGGTTTTTTAGGAAAATGCCCTTGAAAATACCAATCATCCGATGAAACTTTTTTAATACCAATTGCACTTTCCCCAACAACAACATTGGTGAGTCGCTCAACCATCAACATCGGGGCTCGATGTGGAATGAGCCGTTGAATCAAATCTATATCCAGTTCAGGGAGCTCTTTGGTTTTTATTGATAGTGTCTGTGTTACTGCTAAGGACATCGTTTGCACCCTAAATTAAACTTTCTTCCTATCTTCTTCTGCTAAACGCTTTAAGACTGCAACTTGACGGTAATGAGTCTTCAACGGCATGGCGGGACTTCCCGCTAAAATTTCGCCCGGATCTACATTCCGCATAATCCCACCTTGAGCCCCAATACGAGCCCCCGAACCAATCTTCAGGTGATCAGCAAATCCAGCTTGGCCTCCAGCTGCAACGTAATCACCAAACTTAGTACTTCCAGCAACACCAACTTGGGCTACCATCACACACCCTTTCCCAAACTGAACATTATGGGCAACCTGAACTAAATTGTCAATGCGTGTTCCAAGGCCAATGATTGTATCATTCCCACTTCCTCGATCAATTGTTGTGTTAGCCCCTATTTCTACATGATCATGAATAATGACGCGCCCCAGCTGAGGGACAGGCACATGTCCTCCCATATCGCCTGAATCCATAAAAAAACCAAATCCACTTTGCCCAATCTGCGCTCCAGGCTTTATATGAACGTCCTTTCCAATGACTGCATGAGATATGGAAACATGGGAGCCAATAACGCTGTTATCTCCAACCACGACCCCGTCTCCAATAACCGCCAGAGGCCCCACCTCAACATGATCGCCTAACTCGGCATTTGCACCAATCACACTCATAGGCCCAATCACAACGTCTTTACCAAGCTTCGCACTTGGGTGGATAATAGCCGTGGGAGCAATGTCCCCCTTTTTCTTTTCTTTAGGATAAAAGGTATTAGCAATAAGGGCATAGGAACGGTAAGGATATTTGGAGATAAGCAAGGCCAAGTGTCCTGGAGCTTTTTTAACCATTTCCGAGGAAAGAATACAAGCTGATGCTTTGGTATTAACCAAAGTCTCTTCGTATTTTGACTTAAGAAATGGGGAAACACACGAAGGCTCGGCTTTATCCAAAGGCGCCACATCTTCAATCACCAGCAAAGGATCCCCTCGTCCAATCTCACATTGCCCATAAGCCGCAAGCTCGGCCAATGTAAAGGGTCCCTTCTTCTTATAAAAACGTGGGTCAGTCATGGTGTGTTCAATTATCGTTACTCAGAGAACTATAAGATTTTTTATGCAGATATTTCTAAAAAGTAAAGCACTTTTGATTTGTGAGATAGAAGCGGGGAAAGACCTATAAGGGCATAAAAAAGCTCCTCGGGCAATCTTTTGCCCGAGGAATGATCTCGCCTTTTTATTATGACTTAGGCTGAGCTGTCGGTTGAGCTTGTTGTTTTAGAAGCTTCTTGACTTCGTCTTCAGACTTAAAGTTTACCTGAACCGTTGGCAAGGCTTTGTTAAGCTTCTCTAAGACCTTACTAGACAAGTCAAAATTTGGATCTGCTGTGACAATTGTTTCCTTGTAGAGCATGATGTTTGCACCAGCATCTTTTCTGACCTCTTCTGCAACCTGTAAAAAAGTCTGATAAACCTTCTTTTTGGCCTCATCGACCCCAAGTTCCATTTGAATTCTTCTAATCTCAATTTTCTCTTGGATTTCACGAACTTTCTTTTCAAAAGCTTGTCGTTTTGGTGCAAAATCTTTCTCTGAGAGAGTTTTTTGTTCGTCTGCTAGCTTTTTATCTTCCTCTTTAAGATCTTTTTCGTATTTTGCTAATTCTTTTTGAATTTCAGAGCGTTTCGCCTCGACTTGCTTCACGATAGATTGTAAAGCTGCGGATTGATCTAAAGTTGCTTGAGCCACAATTCCAATGGAAGGTGTCGGCAATTTTTGAGCCTGTACAGAAGTGATTATAGTTGTTGAAGCTAATAAAGCTATAGTCAGAATTTTCTTCATTGTTTTTCTCCTTAAAAGTTAGATCCAAATGTTACATTAAAATTCTTCTTTCGATCAACATGTTTTACACCCCAAGCCCAAGGAGCATAATATACTCCGATAGGTCCAAAAGGAGATCTCCATGTAAGACCAGCCCCTACCCCCACTCGCGGTCTAGGGGTATCCCCAATTATTTTAAAAAGATTTTTATCATCATGATCATCATGATGCTTGTGTTTATGGGGGTGGTCACCACTATGCCAAACACTACCAATGTCTGTAAAAAGGCTTCCTTTAACCCCAAGTTCCCGAGGAAGACCCAAGGGTACGGCAAGCTCAAATGTTCCTTTATAGTAAAGAAGTCCCCCTAAGGCATCTTTGAATTTCTTAGATCGGGGGCCTATACCATTGTCTGCAAACCCACGCAAATAATCACCACCCAACTCATATCTATCTACCACCCGTGTTACTTTTCCAAGGCCGGTCATCACTCCTCCCGATACCTTGGTGGACAAAACCCATTTATGTTCCTCATCAAGAGAGATATAAACCCCTGCACGAGCTCCATTTTTAAAATATCTAACCTCTCCCCCAAGTCCAGCAAGATCATTTGACATTCCTGCGAAGTACCCACTTGTTGGTTCTATGCTACTATCTCTTCTATCATAAAATAAATTATGTCCAATGGACGACACGGTCCAAACTCCTTTTTGAGCTAACAGAAAGGGAGAGGACTTTTTACTTATATCATTGATGTCATCTCTGCGAAGCGTGTAGGACCAAGATTGTCCCAAATACTCCTTAAGATCGTACCCAAAAGAAAGAGTACCTCCAGTCTTCATTTGGCGATACCCAGACTGCCCTGTTTCTTTGACCGAATATTTTCGAGAGGAATGAAAAGCGTCAATACCTGCAGAAAGCTGTCTTCCCAAGAAATAAGGATTTGTAAAACCCGTGTGAAAATCCATTGCTCTTTGAGATAGCATGGCTTGAGCGTAAAGGTCATATCCTTTTCCCATAAGGTTTCTTTCATTCATTGTAATTGTTCCAATGATTTTATCTGTCGTCGAGTAACCTGCTGAAAACTGGAGGGATCCTGTAGGCTTATCCTCGACCTCTACTTTCAAATCAATTTTATCAGGAGCTGAAGTTTCTTCTTGTTTTACCTCAACCTTTTGAAAGTAATCGAGATTATTAATACGTTGTTCAGATCTCTTAAGTTTAATGCTGTTGTATGGGTCACCTTCACTGAGGCGAAACTCACGACGGATAACAGCATCATCTGTTCTATCATTCCCTACGATGTCAATCCGGTTGATATAGACATGGCGCCCCTCTTTGATGACAAGCTCAACATCAACTGTAAGTGTTTTAGAGCACCGGTGAAACTTAGGTTCGATTTCCACAAACGCAAACCCCTTCTCCCCAATTGCCAAATTCAACTTATCAATAGACTTTTCAACCTCTTTGCTGTTGAACCATTCATCTTTTTCAATGGTGATGAGCTCATGCAACCCTCCTACTTTTAGTCGAGGGAGTTTGTTTGTTATTTTAACGGTTCCAAATTTATATCGCTTCCCCTCACTAATGGTATAAGTAATATAAAATTCTTGAGCATCTGGGTCGAGCTCTGCCACAACCGAGTCTACTTTAAAATCAGCAAATCCTTGCTCGTGATAATATCTCCGCAAAAGTTCTTTATCATAAGCTAGACGATCAGGATCATAGGTATCATCGGTACTGAAAAATCGGTACCAATGAGATTCCTTCGTTAAAATTACCGATTCAAGCCGTGACGAGCTAAAATGCTCATTTCCCACAAAAATAATTTTGTTAATGCGAGTCAACTGACCTTCTTTAATTTCAAAAACGAGATCAACTCTGTTTTCCTCGCGTTCAACAATTTTGGGCTCAACTTTGGCTCCATAGCGTCCACTTAGTCGGTACATGTCTCGAATTTTTTGGGCAGCCTCTTGCACTCTGGCAGGTGTATAAACCTCTCGAGGGCGTAAGCCAATTTCAGCTTGTAAAATATCATCCTTAAGACGATCGTTCCCTTCAAAAGCAATTCGGTTGATAATTTTGTTTTCAACGACTTTTATGAGTAAACGATCACCCTGTTGTTCGATAACAACGTCAGCAAAAAGACCCGTTGCAAAAAGATTTTTTAACATTTCTTCAATTTTTTCTTCGCTTGCCTCTTCACCTACCCTGACATTGATGTAGCTCAAAATTGTTGGGGTCTCAACCCGTCGGTTACCTTGAACTTCAATAGATCGAACTGTTTCCTTTGCCCATACGCCGGATACGAGCAAGGTGACAGACAGGAACAGCCATAGAAAAAAAGAACCCCTTAACACACAAAACCTCTTACTATTTAATAAAAAGATGAACTATATCATTCCATGTTGCTAATATCATGAGAGCTATAATCAGCCCGAATCCAATTCGAAATCCCCATTCTTGAGCCTTTTCAGAAAGCGGCTTTCCACGGGCTGCTTCAAGGAAATAATATAATAAATGTCCTCCATCAAGCATAGGCACAGGGAAAAGATTAATGAGCCCTAAGTTCACTGATAAGAGAGCCATAAACCAAATAAGAGAAACAAGCCCGCCTTGTGCTATCTCACCTGACATTTGAGCAATTCGCAAAGGTCCCCCTATGCCCTCCGCGGATTTAGCTCCAATAAGCACACCTCCAATGCCCTTCAAAGTTTGCCAAGTTAAATTGAACGCTTCTTTAAAGCCATACCACCACGCATTCCACAGTGACCTTTTGATATAACCTGCCTGGCTTCCCTTAATCCCTAAAAGGCCAACTTTATGGGTATGCCCAAAATAATCCTTAATTTCTGAGAGAGTCGGAACAGCATTTAGTGTCAGGATATGTCCGTTCCTTTCAACCACAATCTGAAGGGTATCCCCTGGGTGATCTTGCACAATCATCTGAACGTCTTCAAAGCGGTCAACAGGCTCTCCATTGATATCTCTTACTCGATCACCTACCAAAAATCCTGCTTTAGCTGCAGGGCTATCAGGCTGAAACCCTTCTATGATCGGTAGTGTATAACGTTGTCCTACGGTTGCGAAAAGAACTGTAAAGACAAGAATGGCAAAAATGTAGTTGGCAAATGGTCCTGCCCCGGAAACAGCAATACGCTGCCAAACGGTTTTATAGTAGAGAGAAAGTTGTTTGGCTTTCTCATCCATCTTCTTGAGGGACTCTAAGTCAGGGGTGCTTGCTGGATCAAGATCTCCGACCATTTTGACATACCCACCTAAGGGAAGCCAACTTACCTTCCACCTTGTTCCTGCCTTATCATTCCATCCGAAAATCTCAGGTCCAAAGCCAATGGAGAAGACATCGACCCCCACCCCATTATATCGAGCAACAAGGTAATGACCAAGTTCATGCACAAAAACAAGAATCGATAAAACAATCAAGAATGGTATAATATACCAGCCTAAGGTTATGAAAAAATCCATTCAATTTACTCCCTGACAAATTTTGCACCCTAGTTGTAGCCTTAAGAAAGGGAGAAAACAATCCCTTATTCAAAAATAACTCAAAGCCCTTTTCGAAGATTTTTTCACAAAGTTAAAAAATAAAAATAATCAAAGAAATATAAGATAAAAGGTAATAAAGAGCTGTTTTAACATCTGCTGTAATTACTCAACCCCCATAAAGAAAAGAAGATCCAGATTTCTATTTCTCTTGATCTTCGGCCATTTAAATGGTTCAATATTCAAAACTACCTATGCCATAGGCTTTCCATTGAATATTTTCTTGACAACATTTTTTATATTAAATATACAGTATGTTCAATGTTTCTATTTTAAAGGATTTAAGTATGGTTTTATATAAATTTTTGATCTCAACATCTTTTATTATCTCTCTCTCCCCTTTTAATCAGGCCAGTTATGCTGTAAAAACAAACAGCCAAAATTCCTCAATGGATGATAGTTCTATTCCAGGCCCCTCAGTAAGCACTTCCAAAATTAATCGTAGCATGAGTTCAAGCTCCCTACTTAATAAAAAATCATTGGGAGGGACCTCTCCTTCAACATTCAGCAACTATAAGGATTCTGAGACAAATGGTAGTGGAAACAATCTCAATGGTGAGGATGAAAATGGGACTAAACGTAGTTCTCTAGCGGCTCAATCAAGAACTAAAAGAATAATAAAAGTCAGAGCGCGAAATAAAGATAAAACCGATCTTGAGCTTATGGAAATTCAAGCAGAATCTGATTTCTGGTTTGACCGTAACAGTATGCGAATGACACTTTCCTCAATGTATATTAATAACTATCGCCAAGAGGCAGGAAAAAAAGTTCTTAAACAATTGAGAGAGGGTATTCTTAATAAAGAACTAGTAGTAAAAATGCTCAAGGATATTGAACTATCCATTCCTCCAAAAGCTATGGAGTGCATTCAAAAAGCTCAGAAGGATGGTTTTCCTGAAGCAAACCTTGCGCTAGCTCAACACTCCATTCACAAAAAGAAATTTCATGAGAGTGATTTCTATTTTCGAAATGCCCTTAAAAATTTGGTAGCAGCTTACGCGGCTATAGATAATAAGGGATTTGATGATCAAGCTCTGCTCAAGGTGGTAAATCAATCCCAAAGACTGGCAAACTCAAACTCTAACTTTAAGAAAATTTTTAAGGAATATCAGAACCATGATTTGTTTAAAAAGCTTAAAAAAGAGGAGGAGAAAAATGAGATACAATATAGTGAAGACACGAAACAATTGCTTACAAAGTTTGGCGAATCTAAGCAAAATCTTGAAGATCAGTTTATAGAACTGGGTGTCCTTGAAGCAAAAACTCAGGATGAGCCCATTAAACACAATTTCAGCAGTCATTTTGAAGAAAAATTGGACCCCGAAATCAAGGCTCTCATCAAAGTTCTCAATCTCAGTGGTATAAACCTGGATGAGGATTCTGAAGAAAAATCCAGTAAGAGCTCTAAAGAAGAATTGAGTCTCAAAATTAGAACCCCAAATACCTCTCAAACTCCTAACGAGTTACTATTTGAAGATGAAACAGATCAATGAGCAAAAAGTTTTCCAAATAACCATTTTGGTATCCCAGTAAACTCACAGATAACAAGGGGAAGAAAACTTTTTAACTTTCTTCCTCTTGATCTTCTTCTTCCTTCTTTTCATCCTCTCCTTCAACACGATAGTCACCCCGTAACCAATGCGCGAGATCAATATCAGCACATCTTTTAGAGCAAAAGGGTCGGAACTCAAAAACAGAAGGTTTCTTACAAATGGGGCATTTTGATTTCAAGGATGGGGTCATACTAAGCTAAAAATCCTTCTTAATTTATTTGCAATCTCAATCGATTGGACAAGGAAAGCCGCCGCCGCCTTCGAATCATCTCAAGGAGTCCCATCATGGAAGACAAGCCAAAAATTTCCGTATCTGAGGGTATGTCCAGTCCTTGTAAAAGAGGTTTTAAATTTTTTGGCGCATCTATGAGGTCTACAACAATTTTTCCTCCTAAATCTCGAAGGTGGATTTGATGCACAGCCTCACCAATAGCAATCCGATTGAAAGGAAGGGAATGGCGAAGGGCTCCTTGACTATTTACATCAATTACTGTCAATCCTCGCGTTTCTTCTATGTAAAGGCTTCCTCCTTGAGAAAATGGAACCTCTGGAGAGAAAAGACTGTCCCATGCCTCTTCGCATAGCTCATCAAATGCTTTTTCTTTTGTATAAATGGCAACGCCTTTTGTTTGAGAAGCAAGCATGCGATCATCTATCCTAAACCCATCTGCAGGATTCAAACTCCTTAGCATACGTAAAAGGAGAGATGGCGGAGGGCTCAGACAAAGGGGAGGCTTTTTCGAGGCTTGTTTTTGAATTGCCCCCCACTCTTCTCGCAATTGCGTTAATTGCTTCGTGAGTATTTTATCAGGCTTAGCCCAACTTCGAATAACTACACCTTCTTCAGGTGTTAGAGGAAGGAAAGAATTAAAAGCCTCTCGCTCTTTTAGTTTTTTTGAAAAATTTAATCCTGGCCTAAAAGGCGTGTAAAGGAGGGGGCCCAAAGAAAGGGTTATCAACCTTGTAAGCCGTACCCCTTTTTCCTCAAGGGGATTCTCAGTCCGATTCACTTGAACAAGAATGGCATCCCCTTGATTGACTCTGATCAGCTTTCCCTCTTTCAAGGGAAGGAGACCAGGCTTTTCTCTCCCAATGTCCACAAAAGCAGCTTGGAGAGGGGTTTGTATCTCTACAACCCTCCCTAAAAAAATACCGTCCAACAAAGAGACGGACTTACTCGCAATTTCAAAATCCAGCTCAACGACCTTTTTTCCCTCTTTCCGAGCCATCCGATGAAGACCGTCAGATACTGTATAAAAAAACTCAGCCATGAAAGCCTAATCCTTTTAACAATGTATAGGTTTCATAAAGAGGCAGGCCCACAACACTTGTATATGAACCCGAAATAAACTTCACAAATTTTGCTCCAGGTCCCTGAATAGAAAATGCCCCTGATTTTCCTTCCCATTCCCCAGAAGCAATGTAATTTTCAATTTCATCACTTGTTAGACGCTTTAAAGACAGGCGGGTTACAACGACACGACATGCTTCCTTACCTTGAGGGGAAAGAACACAAACTCCTGTATAAACCCGATGACGACGCCCAGAAAGACGAGCTAAAAGCTGATGAGCCTCTTCATGATTTTCGGGCTTTAAAATAATCTTTCCTCCCACCTCCACAGCTGTATCGGCAGCTATCACATAAGCTCCAGCAACTTGGGCATGAACAGCTCTTCCTTTAAGCAGAGCAATCCTTTTCACATAGTGACGAACTTCCTCTCCTTGAAAAGGGACTTCATCCACTTCAGGGCTTAAAATTTGATCGGGAACAAGCCCAACCGAAGCTAAAAGCTCACGCCGTCGAGGAGATGAAGAGGCAAGGATAAGCTTCATTTATTTATGACGGAAGGTAATCCGTCCTTTGGTAAGATCATATGGAGTCATTTCAACGGTCACCTTATCTCCTGCCAGAACACGAATTCGATTCTTACGCATACGCCCAGAGGTATGAGCTAAGACGACGTGGCCATTTTCAAGTTTAACCCTAAACGTTGCATTTGGAAGCAACTCTATAATTGTGCCATTAAATTCAATTAAATCTTCTTTGGACATTCACTCTCCAGTCCTTTATTTGTTTGCTATAGCTTCTATGCTAATATGTGAATTTTGTCAAATCCTTCAAAAGATTATATCAATACCACTCATATTTTGCATACTGTGTTCTGCAAACAAATTATCGCCCTGTGACACCCAGGGGAAAATTTGCGCAGAACCTAGAATCATGTTATCTATTATAAGAAGTACAAAAGTTGCGGAGACAATTGTATAATAGCTATTTCTCGTTACTGTGAAGTTCATCCACGAGTTAATATATTTTTATATAAGCAGTTGACAAAAAAATTTTGTTTCTAAATATATAATATAAAAAAATTTTATATATTATATTAACTTTAATAAGGAGAGATCATGAAAATTCAAACAATAATAGTGAGTACTGCCTTAACATTTTTAATTGCTCATTCTTTTGCTTTTGCAATGGAAAAGGATGGTGATGAGGGAAAGGCACTTTCTACTCAGCTAAAAAAACCACCCTCAAAGAAAAACCAAGTAGATCGTGAAACGGATGGAAACCCATGGACTCATGAAGAGGGATTAGAGAAGGTTCAAATAAAAAAACTATCTGATGGAACCTATGAGATACGGACAATGAAGGCCTCAGTTAAAGAGGGACTAGACCGATTCAGTTCATACGCGAGCTTTGGCCAAACAATTATGACTGAGGAAGGAGTACGTATACTTTATCCCAATTACTTTAAATTAGGTGCGAATGATGAAGAAAACAAAAACCCACGCATAACTCCAGTGAAAACAAAGGTACATAAAGATCTCAACACTCTTAATTGGACCTGGCAATCTAATGCTTCTAAGCTCCTAAAACAACCTGATGGAACACATAAATTTACGACGGACACGACTGGCGCGTATCAACTTATGTGTCCTTTTGTTATTCCAGCATCAGCAATGTCTATAGAAGTTCCTTACAAACTTCATGTTACAGGGAATATCTCCATAGCCTTATTGGACCCTCATAAACACATTTGTTAAACAACAATCTTTTAGTGGTGGTGACCACACGGGTACAATGGAATTCACAAACAATGGTAAGAAAAAACTTACCCTCATTATTTCCAATAACAATATGGCAAATGGATCTCGACAAGTTTCCCATGTAACTTTGAAAGATCTTCAAATCCAATTTGCTGAATAGAAGCTTGGTTTAGTCAATACCTTCACCAGTGGTGGAGGTATTTTTTTATCTCTCTTTCGAGTAAGAAAACTGTTTCATAACAAACTCTGAAACTTGATAGAAAAGCTTATTTTACGTCCCGGTTCAGGCGGATCTTTCGTTGCACATGACGGCGACCGATAAGCTCTTCCACCTTTCTCTCTTCCCATTCTGGGGTCAAGAATGACAAGTGATAAAGGATAATAGGAAAAATTCCTCTCCGATAAGCTTGGATGATCAGCGCTATCCCCCAAATGAGGAGAATATACTTAGGCCAGAATGTCTCCCCTCGGTTAAAAATAAACCAAATCAAAATAAAAAGAGTGTTCAAAAAAACATAAAGGATTATATTTGAATAAAGACTCTTGAGGTCTTTAACTTTTTTGCGAACGTCCTTCTCTGTCATGCAATAACTCCCTGGATTCTTAATTTCCCTTCTGGTAGGGTTCTTAAATCTTAGTGACATCATACAGGAGACACCTTTACGAATGGTTAACATGCCTCAATCTTTCACAGCTCCTCTTTCTGAAACTGACCCCCTCATTTATGCATCTATTCAAGGGGAGCTTAAAAGGGAGCAAAATCAAATTGAGTTGATTGCCTCTGAGAATATTGTTTCAAAAGCTGTCCTTGAGGCGCAAGGATCAATCATGACCAACAAGTATGCCGAAGGGTATCCCGGGAAAAGATACTATGGAGGCTGTGAATGGGTCGATCAAGCCGAGCAACTTGCAATTGATAGAGTTTGCGATCTTTTTAAGTGTGGATACGCTAATGTTCAAGCTCATTCTGGCTCTCAAGCCAATCAAGCTGTTTTTTTGGCCTTTTTGTCTCCTGGAGACATGTTTTTGGGCATGTCTCTGGCAGCAGGAGGACACCTAACTCATGGCTCGAAAGTCAACCTTTCAGGAAAATGGTTTCAGGTCGCAAGCTATGGAGTCCATCCTAAAACTCACCTTATTGATTATGATGAGGTCCACAGACAAGCTGTAACTCACAGGCCTAAACTTATCATTGCGGGAGGTTCCGCTTACCCTCGCACCATTGATTTTGTACGCTTTAGAGAAATTGCTGATGAGGTTGGAGCCTTATTGATGGTTGATATGGCCCATTTTGCAGGACTTGTAGCTGCAGGCGTCTTCCCCTCCCCTATCCCTCACGCTCACATTATCACATCAACGACGCACAAAACCTTAAGGGGGCCTCGGGGAGGAATGATTTTAAGCAATGACTTAGATATCGCAAAAAAAATCAACAGCGCCATTTTTCCCGGTATGCAAGGAGGCCCCTTAATGCACGTCATTGCGGCCAAAGCTGTCGCCTTTGGGGAAGCTCTCCAGCCTTCGTTTATAGTTTATAGCAAGGCCGTCATAGAAAACGCCCAAGCTCTTTCTGAAACACTAACGGAGCGAGGGCTTGATATCGTTACAAAAGGAACAGACTGTCACTTGCTCCTTGTGGATTTACGGCCTTTTAATATTACCGGCGCAGAAGCTGAAAGTAAGTTGGAAAGAGCAGGTCTTACCTGTAACAAAAATGCAATCCCCTTTGATCCCCTACCCCCCGCTCAAACCTCAGGAATCCGTCTGGGAACACCAGCTAGCACAAGCCGGGGGTTTGGCGTCAAAGAGTTCCAAGAGATTGGTCACTGGATTGCAGATGTTCTTCAAGGTCCTGAATCGATTATAAAAATGACTCAAGAAAAGGTTGAGGGTCTTTGTAAGCAGTTCCCGATTTATATGTGAAAAATGAAACTCTTTGAATATACTAAATAAATAGAGTTCGTATCAACAGGATGGTGGCCGTTCTGGTAGACCTTGTAACTGCTCAAGAAGCTGTTGTTCTTGTTGTTGGAGTTGTTGAATTGACTCCTGCGTGTAGGTTCCCGTAGCTGGTGCATATCCCTGGGCTAATACACATCTTTCATTAAAGAAAGTCAAGGAAAGCATTCCAATTAAAAAGCTAAATAAAGTTATTTTCATCTTGTTGTTCCCTGTTTAATTTTTATACAGTTCTTCTAAAATCAAAGAACATTTTACTACGAAAAAATCTTAAACTAAGGCTAATTATTCAAGTTTTGTAAAATACCCGCTTTTCAAATCATCTTCAAACTCAGTGAGCCATGTTCCAGAGCCTGACCGGCTTGTATAGATTTTAGATTTTTGGTGGTGGAGGTGTGTGGCTTTTGCTTTAACGATAATCACATAATTAATGTCATTCATATCCATAGGAGCCTGATCCTCGGTCACTTCCAACAAGAAATGATGGGGGGCATGTCCATGAAGCTTTAAAAGTTCAAAATATTTTTCCCGTTCATCCTCTGAAAGAAGGCTGTTTTCATCAACAATTGCCATATTATTTTTATATCCTCCCTTAAGGGCTAGCTTATTGTCCTTAAAAAAGGTTAATAAAATGTTTCTGGCATTTTTAATTCTTCGTAAGGGTTGCACATTTCTCCTTTTTTGGAAGAAGGATCGTCCTGTTCTTGAGGAATTTGAGGAGCTTCCTCTTTAGCCATAACAGCTAGAGGGAAAGAAACCCCTAAGAGAATCAACACAAAAATACGCATGAAGTCCTCCTCTTTTATTTACCTTATTAAACCACAACTATTTCTTATTTGCAAGTTAAATATTTTATTTATTTCATCTTTCTAAGATCTTGTGGCCCACATAAAATAATTAACCTCTATCGAAGACGACAAAAACCATTCTCTCCTTAAGGGAGAAAATTCAAGACCTGAGATCTCTTGACTCCCCAGTCCGAGGTGAGACAGCTTGCGGGAAAGATCTTGGGGGGTGATAAATTTGTCCCAAGAATGAGTGCCTCGAGGAGCCCAGTTTAAGAGGTATTCAGCTGCAAGAATTCCGAAGAGATATGATTTAAGCGTTTTATTAAGAGTTGTAACAACAATCCCCCCTTTAGGAGCTAGGCGAGCTACACACATTTTTAAAAAGTCGTTTGAATCTCTTACATGCTCAATTATTTCAGAAGCAACGATGACATCAAAGAGAGGGAGTTCTTCAGGCAACTCTTCTATAGCACAAGGAAGATATGTGATGGGAAGTCCTAATGCCTCAGCATGAGCCTTTGCAACGAGAATATTTTCTTCTACAGGATCAATCCCCGTTACATCTGCACCAAGACGACACAAAGGCTCGCATAAAAGGCCCCCCCCACACCCTACATCTAAGATTCGAAGACCCGAGAGTGGCTTAGGGGAAGTTTCGGAACGTTGAAAATGAATACAAACCTTCTCTTTTATAAACGCCATCCGTAAAGGCGTAATCGCATGTAAAACACGAAAGGGACCTTTATTGTCCCACCAGGTCGAACTGTACTCTTTAAAATGATTGAGCTCAGTTAAATCGCGAGTATTTAATTTCACTTTCTTGCCCAAGACAATGGTTTAAAACAGCAGGTTTAATCAGCTGTTCAATAAAAAAACCTCCGCCGAAGCGGAGGTGTTGACTAAGCCGAGTCTCTATTATTCAAATACAATTTGAAGATCTTTCAAAGTTACATGGGAAACTTGTCGAACTCCATTTGCGATATTGTTATTGGAAATAATGAGGGTAAGTTTTTTCTTACCATGGGTCATGACTTCCATTATGCCCGTATGAGGACCACTATTAAATGATTGTTGTTTAACAAATTGGTTTACCCCAGTGTCTAATAGACTTAGAGTGATAGATCCTGTAACCTGAAGCTTATAAGGAATTTTTATAGACCTTGCTAATTCTGGGATAACAAAAGGATGCATAAGTTGATACGCGCCAGCCGTGTCCGTCGTAAATTTATGTGTTCCATCAGGTTGTTTTAGGAGCTTAGAAGCATTAGATTGCCAGGTCCAATCAGAATCCTTGAGGATTTTAGGTTCTGCTAGTTTCTTTCTGAATTCAACAGTTGGCTGGGTTTTGAATCTACTGTAAGCTCTATCAACATAAAATTCCTTAAGTTGCGCTTTTATTAGAATGGAGTGAAAGGAGGCCCCATCATTTAGCGGAACATCAAAAGTTTGGGGTGGAATGTTGAAATGACTTACCATGCAGACCCGTGTATTTGTGAATTTTCCATTTCCGAGATAGACTAAAAATTCTAATTTTTTTACAGTATTTGGAATTTCTAGATTCTTTGCCAGTTCCTTACTAAAATTGGGAAGCAAGGGACAATCGAACTTATGGGTCGAAAGTACTGTTTGGTTGTCGGCATCCATGATCCTTACGTTTACAGGAACTCTTTTTTGTGCGACTTTTGCAGCATCTCGTTGATCGCATCCAATTTCAACCAACAAAGAATCTATTTTCGCAGCAAAAGCCGTATTTGTATAAAGAAAACTTAAAAAAAGAAATAAATTAAAAAATTTCATAATAACTCCTATTAAAGTAAATAACCCACATGGGCTATATTCTAGCACCAATTAAGCATAAACTTTTTTACCTTTCAATAAAAATATAAAATGACCCTTATTTATAAAACATGAGCTGGTTGATTTATCAGGAAAGTATCTGAACTGCTGGAGGACATGGGCCCATGGAGGACTACCTGGCTATAAGTTGGACGTTAGCGGTTTTTTAATCCAAGTCATGTACCATGTACAAAATGAACAAGCGCAAAGGCCTAAAAATCAAAGACCCTGCGCTATTTGGATGAATGACAAAGTTAACAAAAGAGGATATGAACCATGGCTAAAAAATTTCTCCGAACATTGCTGGTCGTGTTTGGTGTCTTATACGGCACAGCAACACAAGGGGCTGTAGGATCATGCCAATGTACGAAAGCGGACACGAAAGTGGGTACGGTCAGCTTGACTATCTGGTACATGACCTATAAGGGCAACCCGATTTTTGGACCTTATGGTTTAGAAGAAGAATGCCTCCAAACCTTGAATAAGGGGTCCACCGAGAGTGATTGTTTTATCTGGGACCTTGGACCCGACTTCAGGGGTTGACTCAAATAAAACCTTAGCACGTGTTAGCGTCCCTCCTTGCCCCGCGGTGTGGAGTGGATGCCCCGATGACGCAAGGAGCCGGTGAGATCGTGCCCCAACCACGACCCTGAGATACAGGTGACCGTGCGTAAGATGCGCCAGAGCTATGCGTGCCCTAAAAACGTATACCGGTGTAACTTGTCGCAAACGCTGCTTCTCCTTTATAGGACCTATCGACCAGTTGAGTTTGATCTTCTTCTTTTATAAAGAGGAAAGCTTCCAGAAGGGTGTTTAAATCCCAGGTATCGAGGTGTTATTGAAACGAGGCCTCCACAGTCGATGAGTCGGCGAGTACGCCTTTTATGCTCCTGAACATTAAGAAAAGCTTCCATTTCTTTGAGCTTGTTCATTTGTTTCTTGATGCCTTGCTCTTCCCTTAAAAACCAGCTATAGAACCTTTCAGCTTGGGGATTGTTAAGAGTTATGGCCTATATTGTCCAGAAATTCGGGGGCACATCTGTAGCTACCCTTGATTTAATTAAAAAGGCTGCTCTCCGTATCAAAATTGAGCTGGAAGCGGGCCATAGCGTTGTTGCCGTCGTTTCGGCCATGGCAGGAGCAACAAATACCCTTGTTGGGTATGTTCGGGACCTTTCAACAACGTATGATCGTGCTGAATATGATGCTGTAGTTTCTTCAGGGGAGCAAATCACAGCTGGTCTTCTTGCTTTAGCCCTTCAGAATTTAGGAGTTCCTGCCCGCTCTTGGCTTGGATGGCAAATTCCCATTTATACCTCGTCTCATCATACTCAAGCTAAAATTGAGAGGATTGAAACAAGGTATCTCCTTGAGGATCTTCAAAAAGGTATTGTTGCTGTCGTCGCTGGGTTTCAAGGGGTAAGCTGTGAGGGCCGAGTTACAACTTTGGGCCGAGGAGGCTCTGATACGACAGCGGTTGCTCTTGCCGCATTCCTTGGTGCTGAAAGATGCGATATTTTTACAGATGTGGATGGGGTCTACACCGCTGATCCTCGCTATGTAACCTCAGCGGAGTTACTCGATCATATAGCTTACAAAGAAATGCTAGAGCTAGCTGCTCAGGGAGCTAAAGTCCTTCAAAAAGAGTCCGTCGAATTTGCCATGAGACATCGTGTCCGACTTCGTGTTCTTTCAAGCCTTTCTGAGACTCCTGGAACACTTGTAACAACAGAAAGTGAGCTCAAACCAAGGAAAAAGCATATTCGAGGTCTTGCCCACACCTTAAATGAAGTTAAGTTAACTTTACGGGGCCTTCCTCAAGTTCCCTCCAAAATTGAAACCATTAAATCTCTTATGGAATCTCATCATATTAATATTGACATGACTCATCAAAATCTTTCTCTATGTGGAAAATATATGGATTTTTCTTTTAGTATTTTGGAGTCAGATGCTGAACGAGTGGTAGATGTTTTAAAAAAATCAAAAAAACAGCTGCATTTTTATGATTTGTTAAGAGATTCTGATGTAGCAAAAATATCTGTTATTGGGTCGGGGCTTCAAACTGAGCTTAGCCCCTCCCACAAACTTTTTCAAACCCTTGGGGCGGAAGGAATTATGGTGCAAGCTGTTACGGCTTCAGATATAAAGTTAACCGTTCTTATTTCTACACAGGATGCGGGAAGAGCAGTTTCAAGTTTGCACACTGTTTATGAATTAGATATAGAGGAAAAGTAATGGACTTGGTAGCACAGCACTTAGATGACTTGTGGGCAAAGGGAAAAGCCTTTTTAGGAGTTCGTTATGCCATATTAGGAGGGGCCATGACATGGGTTTCGGAACGAAACCTTGTATCGGCCATTTCTAATGCAGGAGGTTTTGGAGTCATCGCCTCTGGGGCCATGTCTCCTGATTTACTGCGCACGGAGATTCAAGAAACGAAAGCTCGTACGCAAAACCCCTTTGGTGTCAACTTAATTACCCTCCACCCTCACCTTATAAAGCTGATCGATGTATGCGTGGAAGAAAAAATCACTCACGTTGTTCTTGCTGGCGGCCTCCCCCCTGCTGACGCAATTACCAAACTTAAAGACAGAGGACTCAAGGTCATATGCTTTGCTCCCGCCCTTGTTTTAGCCAAAAAGCTCCTTAAACTTGGAGTAGATGCCCTTATCATCGAGGGAATGGAGGCCGGAGGGCATATTGGTCCTGTTTCGACGAGCGTTTTAGCACAAGAAATCCTTCCTTATGTTACCGAAGTTCCGGTGTTTGTTGCAGGAGGCATTGGCCGAGGAGAAGCCATTGTTTCTTACCTTGAGATGGGAGCTGCAGGATGCCAATTAGGAACACGTTTTGTTTGCGCTACTGAAAGCATTGCCCATCCGGAATTTAAAAAGACTTTTATTAAAGCTCAGGCTCGAGATGCTGTAACCTCCCCCCAACTTGATCCTCGTTTTCCTATCATACCTGTCAGAGCCATTGCTAACCAAGCTACCAAGGATTTTATTGCTTACCAAAAGGAGTACATTGAAAAAGTCGATCGGCAAGAGGTTCATCTAAAAGAGGCTCAGCTTAATATCGAACACTTTTGGGCAGGTGCCTTAAGACGAGCTGTCATAGAAGGAGACGTTGAACGGGGTTCAGTTATGGCGGGACAAAGTGTGGGTATGGTAACCAGTGAACAACCCACCCACGACATTATCGGTGAGCTTATCGATCAAGCGAAATCCACGCTTCATTCTCGCATAAGCTATACACAGAGGATCAGCGCTCAATGCTAACCGTTTTGCCAAAAAGCTCTCAGTCTCCCCTCAATGATCTTTTACAAAAGATTACTGGAGTATTGGCGAAACCACAAACCTTACCCTCGCGTCTAACATTAGCCCTAAAAGCGATCGCTCATGAAATGGGCGCATCTATGGCGATTCTTTACCTTCTCACTCCTGATCGTTACTTAGATGTTTATGCTATTTATGATTCTTTAACACCCAATACAAAAACTGTTAGATTTCGAGTGGGAGAAGGCGTTGTTGGATTTATTGCATCAACCCGGAAAAGCGTTCTGTGTGACAATATTGCCCACCACCCCAATTTCCTTTTCCGCCCCGGCGTTGCTGACCATGTGAATTTAGCTCTTGTTGGAGTTCCCTTGATTTCACCAAATGGAGTTATTGGGGTATTAACTCTTCAAAACCCGCCATCTAAACCATTCGACCACATCCGTGAAAAAGCTTTAATGGAAATCGGTAATTTTTTCGCTCAGTTTCCCGAGTTACAACGTTTTCCATCTTTAGATACCATCGAGGGTAAATTCTCAGGTATGCAAACTCATCAGGGAGTTTCTTTTAACCCAGGGCTTGCGACTGGAACTGCAGTTATTCACAAACCTCATTCCTGGAAAGAAGTGGATTTCTCCCGCGATACAAAAGGAGAAAGTCTCCGCCTGAAAAAAGCAATTCGGGATATGATTGATTCTATTGACCGACTTGTAGAATTAACCCCAACCCTCGAAAAGGATACTCAAGAAGTCCTATCTTCTTATCGGATGATTGCCTCCGATCGAGGCTGGGTGAGAAAAATGCAAGAATATATTCAAAAGGGTTTAACGGCTGAAGCAGCCGTTCAAAGGGTTCGTCGCCATACCCGTGAAAGGTTCGCCGAATTTGGTAATCAAATGATAAAGGCAAGGTTTTCCGACTTAGAGGATCTTGCAAGCCGCCTCTTAAAACACCTTACAGGGAAGGATCTATCGTCTGAAAAGCTTCCTGAATCAACAATTTTGGTCGCCCATAATTTAGGGCCTGCCGAACTCTTGGACTACGACCGGCGGTTTATAAAAGGACTTATTTTGGAAGAAGGCGTCCATACGGCCCATGTTGCAATAGTCGCTCGAGCACTTGAAATTCCTGTCATTGGACGTATCCCCTTACTTCTAACTCATGTAGAAGCAGGAGATAAACTGCTTATGGATGGCGAACAAGGAACCGTTATCGTTAACCCAAACAGCGAGGCTTTCCAGAACATTAGATCCAAAATGTCCCAATTCAAGAAATCTCAGCTGCTTAATCAAGAATTGAAAAATAGAGCTTGCAAAACCTTAGACGGTACCCCAGTGTCTCTTACCTTAAACGCAGGACTCCCCATTGATTTGCATCACCTTAATGAATTTAATTTTGAAGGTGTGGGGCTTTATCGTACTGAAATTCCTTTTATGATGAGATCAACTTTTCCTGATGTGAAAGAACAAACAGAAATATACAAAGATATTATTGAGCAAATAAAAGATCAACCTGTCACTTTTCGAACTCTTGATATAGGAGGGGATAAAGTACTCCCTTACATGTGGCGTATACATGATGAAAACCCCGTAATGGGGTGGCGGGCCATTCGTGTAGCATTAGATAAGCCCGCTATTTTACGTCAGCAAGTGCGAGCCTTAATTCATGCGAGCCATGGAAAAGAAGTACGCCTCCTTTTTCCTTTGATTACTGATTTAAGCGAATACCGTGAAGCGCGAAAGCGCGTCGATCAAGAATGGAATAGAGCTAAGAAAACCCAAAGTGCTCTTCCATCTTCCCTCTCTTTTGGGGTCATGTTAGAGGTTCCTTCAATTGTAGACCAACTGGATGTGCTTCTGAAGGAGGTCGATTTTATCTCTGTTGGGACAAATGACCTATTCCAGTTCTTTTTTGCTTGTGATCGGACAAATCCAACTGTTTCCAACCGCTATGATGTGCTTTCGTCCTCATTTCTAGGATACTTACGTAAAATACGAATTGCCTGTGAAAAAGCAAATGTTCCCGTCAGCATCTGTGGGGAAATGGCAGGGAAACCTTTAGAAGCCCTAAGCCTTCTTGCAATAGGTTACCGATCCCTTTCTGTTGCAGGCTCCCTTGCAGGACCGCTCAAAAAAATGATTTTAAACCTCCCCTTAAAGGAAGTAGAATCTTTCCTTTCCGAATCTTTAGAAACTTATTCCCCTTCCCTCAGGCCCGCTTTAATCTCTTTCGCCAAACGCCATAAGATTTACATTTAAAGCCTTTCTTTAGTAGGGGTACTTTGTCTTGCGTTTTCTACCAAAGAACCATCAAACAAGTTTAGCAGTTTGCATTTATTTATATAACTTATTTGATGGGTTTTTGTATTTTAATTAACCTGAGTTCTCTAATAGAGAACTCAGGCTCATTTACAAAATAAACTTAGACAAATCCGAATTCTTTGCTAGATCACCCACAGTTTTGCGAACATGATCAGCGGTAATGGTAACCTTTTCGCCACTTTTGTCAGAGGCTTCAAAACTAATATCTTCCAAGAGCTTTTCAATGACCGTGTGAAGACGGCGCGCTCCAATATTTTCAACATGCTGGTTAACTTCAGCAGCTAAGTGAGCAATCTCATGGATAGCCGCCTCCTCAAAGGCCAAGGTTACTTCTTCAGTTTTCAAAAGAGCTTGGTATTGTTTGATTAGGTTCGTCTCAGGTTCGGTTAAAATTCGCACAAAGTCTTTAGCATTTAACGCCTTAAGTTCCACCCGATTGGGCAACCTCCCCTGAAGCTCAGGAAGCAAATCTGCTGGCTTTGCCAAATGAAAAGCCCCTGACGCAATAAAAAGAATATGATCGGTCTTCACTGTCCCATATTTGGTTGAGACATTTGTTCCCTCAAGGAGCGGCAAAAGATCCCGCTGAACACCTTCTCGGCTAACATCAGCTCCACCTCGCTCAGCACGAGCTGATATCTTGTCAATCTCATCGATAAAAACAATTCCATTCTGTTCAGCATTTCGAAGGGCTTCACTCACCACCTTATCCTGATCGAGAAGCTTGTCACTTTCTTCGGTAATGAGAGCCTCGAAGGCTTCAGGTACAAGCATTTTCCGCTCAACCGTCCGATTGGCGCCCGCTTTTCCAAAAATGTCCCCCAAATTGATCATCCCCATCTGAGCCCCTGGCATTCCTGGGATATCTATTGTAGGCATTTGGGGATTTCCGTTATCTTGAACTTCAATCTCTATTTCACGTGTATCGAGCTCATGTTTTCGTAACTTTGTCCGGAATTTCTGCCGTGTCTCTTCCCCAGAATTCTCCCCTACCAATGCATCAAGAATGCGCTCTTCCGCCAATATTTCTGCTTTGGCACGCACATCGCGTCGAAGCCGTCCCCGCGTGAGATTGAGGGATATCTCAACGAGGTCACGAATCATTTGCTCAACGTCGCGTCCAACGTATCCAACTTCTGTAAACTTAGTAGCTTCAACTTTAATAAAAGGAGCCTCTGCTAGACGTGCCAAACGCCGAGCAATTTCTGTCTTACCAACCCCAGTGGGGCCAATCATCAAAATATTTTTGGGAAGAACCTCATCTCGCAAATGATCGTCCAGTTGAAGCCGCCGCCACCTATTTCGAAGGGCAATTGCGACCGCACGCTTGGCTTCCTCTTGGCCAACAATAAATCGATCAAGTTCAGAAACAATTTCTCTGGGAGTGAAATGGGAAAATCGCATAATTTAACCTTCAATAACTTCATAAACAATATTTTTATTACTATAAATACATATTTCAGCTGCAATATTCATTGCTTTTTCTGCTATCATTTGCGCTGACAATTCCTCAAGATCAAGTAGAGCTCTAGCGGCTGCCAAAGCATAGGGCCCCCCGGACCCAATCCCAATTAACCCATTTTCGGGTTCTAGCACATCACCGTTTCCTGTAAGAATGAGAGAATGTGCCCCATTTACAACTGCCATCATCGCATCAAGACGACGAAGATAGCGATCCTTGCGCCAATCCTTAGCCAAATCTACGCAAGCCCTGAGTAACTGGTGGGGGTTTTGTTCTAGCTTCACTTCCAAGCGCTCAAAGAGGGCGAGTGCATCGGCCGTTGATCCTGCAAATCCAGCAATCACATCCCCTTTTCCAAGGCGGCGAACTTTCCGAACATTGGATTTAAGAATCAAGTTTCCCATTGTCACTTGCCCATCTCCTGCAATGACAACGTCCTTTCCCTTTCTCACAGATAAAATAGTCGTTCCATGCCATTTGGGCATTTCATTTTCTATCATTGGTCATTTTCCAAAAAATATGCTATTAATAAGATAAATAGCATGTATTAAACTCAATTGTCATCAACTGAATGGGAAGTATACACAATGAAGTATGATAAAAACAACATTTTTGCTCGTATTCTTCGGAAAGAAGTCCCGGCTAAGGTTGTGTATGAAGATAATTATGCTTTAGCATTTCATGATATTAATCCAAAAGCGCCCATCCATATCCTCATTATTCCAAAAGGAGAGTATGTTTCTTTCTATGATTTCTCGGAAAAAGCATCCCCTGAACTTATGGTTGGTTTTACAAAAGCTATTCATGCAGTCATTAAGTCTTTTGACCTCCAAAAATCTGGATTTCGCATTCTTTCTAACGAGGGAAGCAATGGCGGTCAGGAAGTTCCCCACTATCATATGCATATTTTTGGAGGCCGCCCTTTGGGTCGGATGATTCCGCAAGAATGAAAAAACGCAAAAAAATAAAAAAGCAGAAGCTTATTGCAGGTTGGCGAGAATGGGCTCAGTTGCCCGAACTAAATGTTGAAATGATCAAAGTTAAAATCGATACGGGAGCTAAAACTTCGTCCTTACATGCCTTTGATTTATCAATAGTCTCTTATATGGGGCGCGATTGTGTACAATTTGATGTCCATCCCATTCAAGATAATGATATTATTACTCATACGTGTATTTGTCCAATTGTTGATTATCGCTGGATTACAAGCTCAACTGGTCATAAACAAAAACGATTTATTATCAATACAACTTTAAAAATGGGGGATTTTTCTTCGCTCGTCGAAGTTTCTCTTGCGAATCGAGATGAAATGGGTTTTCGAATGCTGGTCGGGAGGAATGCATTAAAAGGCAGTATTTTAGTTGATCCTAGCCATTCATTTCTCTTAACCCATAAACACCGTTAACGAAAAAGTAAATCCTTTCTGACAGGATAGATTATATGAAAATCCTTATGATGGCACGAAACCCGCTTCTTTATTCTCACCAACGTTTGGTTGAGGCGGCTCTTGCTCGAGGGCATACGATTGATATCATTGATACCCTTCAAGTATACATGAATATCGCCACCCATCATCCCCAAATAAAATACAAAGGGGAGACTCTCGGACAATACGATGCGGTTATTCCGAGAATTGGAGCTTCAGTCACCATGTACGGGCTTTCTGTTCTTCGCCAACTTGAGATGATGGGAGTCTGGCCCCTCAATGAATCGGTTGCGATTGGCAGATCCAGAGATAAGTTACGTTCATTACAACTTCTAGCTCGAAAAGGCATTGGACTTCCCATCACAGCCTTTTCTCACTCAACTCTTTACACTGATGATATGATTAAAATGGTAGGGGGAGCTCCTGTTGTCATCAAACTGCTTGAAGGAACGCAAGGTCTGGGAGTCGTTCTCGGAGAAACCCATACGGCTGCCCGCAGTGTCATCGAAGCATTTAGAGAAGTTAATGTGAATATTCTTGTCCAGGAATATATAAAAGAAGCAGATGCAACTGATATTCGCTGCCTTATCATTGGAGGGAAGGTCGTAGCCTCTATGAAACGCAAAGGTCCCCCAGGAGACTTCCGCTCAAACCTGCACCGTGGTGGAACAGCTACGAAGGAAAAAATCACCCCTGAAGAACGTTCTGTTGCAGTGCGCAGCGCAAACATTATGGGCCTCAATGTATGCGGGGTTGACTTGCTCCGAACCCACCACGGACCCGTTGTTATGGAGGTGAATTCCTCCCCCGGTCTTGAAGGAATTGAAAAAGCAACTGGTATTGATGTGGCCACAAAAATCATTGAATACGTGGAAACGCATGTTACTCCGCATCATACAAGGACAAGAGGGAAAGGCTAAAAAATGAAAATTTTTACACACCTTTTTAATTTTATTTTTTTTATTTCAATGAATTTCTTGAGTTTTTCGAGTCAGGCTCAAAATGGCTGCTATTGTATTGATATAAAGACCTCTCGTGCTCCTGAGGGGCAACTTTACTATGTGGCCAAGTGTTATGATACACTTGGAAAATACAAACTTATGCACAATACCTATTTAACCCCAAAGGCCGCAGAAACAAACACAAAGCGCCTACAGAGAATATACAAACCATGTTTATTTTACCCTAATGGGAAATTAATTCTTCCATCATTAGATTAATTTTACATTCTATAAGTACTTATAATTATTTATAAAACAGGTAATACTAAAGGACAAAAAATGCCAAGCTACAAAAAACGGGCAGAACTTGCTGAAGGCCATGGAAATGTCAAAAATTTAATAGAATTTTACGATGCAGATGCCGCAGTTGCGCACATTACTAAAATTTATAACAAAAATGTATCCTTAATCCGCACAACTCTTCAGGATGTTGCGCAATCCAAGGAACTTCCTAAGAAACTTCCCAAGTTAGTAGAAGCAACGTACCCTTATCTTGGGATCAAAGTTACCCAGAAAAATCTGAATATCAATCATCGAATTGCATTTGGAGCCGCTCTTGAAGCAAATACTTACGGAACAACTTTGACCAGGCCTGATATTTTTCACACTTACTATAAAATCCAAATTGAACTTCTTATCAACCATCATAAAACCCCTGTTGTTGTTGGGGAGAGCGATTGCCCCATCCCCCTTTCTTTTATAGATGATTGGGATTCCCTTACCTTTCATGCTGACCAACTTTGGCAAAACTCAATTGAGTTTGCCCTTCCGAACCTCAGCGTTGTTGACGATAGTATTGTGAATGGAACCTATAAAGTTAAAAAAGGTCAACCTCATCCATTGGCTCTTTTTACCGCAGAGCGGGTCGACTTTTCTATAGGACGACTGCATCATTATTGCGGAACCTCAGCAAAGCATTTCCAAAGATTTATCTTATTGACTAACTACCAAAGGTATGTAGATGAATTCATCAAATATGCCCATGATTGCCTACGAAAAAGCGATGAATACGAAGCCTTTGTTGAACCTGGAGATATTATCACCACGAAAGAGCGATTAAAAATAAAAAAGCCAAATGGCTCCCGCCTTAAACTTTTTCCTCAGATGCCAGCTTACCATTTAAAGAAAAAAAACAATCAAGGAATTACCTTTATTAACATTGGCGTCGGCCCTACCAACGCAAAAACAGTCACGGATCACGTCGCCGTTTTAAGACCTCATTGTTGGCTAATGCTGGGCCATTGTGCGGGATTAAGACGTACCCAACGTTTGGGTGATTATGTCTTAGCCCATGCTTTTGTTCGAGAAGACCATGTCTTAAACGACGATTTACCCGCTTGGGTTCCTGTTCCTCCCATTGCTGAAATCCAAGTAGCCATTCAACAGGCTGTCAGTAATATTATCGGAGAAACGGGACAAAATTTAAAAGATCGCATGAGAACGGGAACCATTGTTTCGACGGATAACCGGAACTGGGAGCTTCGTTCTCAAGAGATGATGGAACGATTCCGCCAAAGTCGAGCAATTGCCTTAGACATGGAATCTGCAACCATCGCTGCAAATGGATTTCGAATGAGGATTCCTTATGGTACCCTTCTTTGTGTTTCAGATAAACCCATCCATGGCGAATTAAAGTTTCGTGGCATGGCCTTGAACTTTTATCGCCAAAGTGTAAGTCAGCATCTTCACGTTGGTATTGAAACCATTCGTATTCTTGAAAATGAACTTCGAAAAGGGGATATCGCCATCCATTCTCGAAAGCTTCGTACTTTTGACGAACCTCCTTTTAGATAGAATTCAAGCTGCCTTTTTGAAAGGAGGGACATCTATTGGCGTTTTTTCTGGAATTTTTTTGGCAGGCTTTCTTGCCAATATTATTAAATTCCCGAGAAAAATCAGCCCCATGCCTGCATAAATATGAGTCTCCCATACAAAATTTTCAAAGTACGTTGAAATGATTAAAGCCACTAAAGGCACCATCACTAAGGCATAGGAGGCCTTGCTTGCGCCAATTCGTCCCAAAAGAGTTAGGTAACACCCAAAAGCAACAATCGTTCCAAAGACAGACAGGTGAATTAAAGACAGAACATATGCATATGAGAAATTAAAGCTGAAAGGAATTCCTTGTACCATAATCAACCCTAACATCCAAAGCGCACCATACCCCATCCCATAAGCATTGCTTTCCATAACAGTAATTTCTTGCTGTTGATTCCTGAATGAGATCATGTTTCCAAAAGAAGCAAGAAGTCCCCCTGAAAGGCTTAAAAAGATTCCTAAAAGGCTCTCATTCGAAAGATCTAAAGATGAAATAGAAGGCCAAAAGATAAGAGTAATCCCAGCAATTCCACTTGATGCTCCTAAAAGCACGGTCGCAGTTAAAGGAACTCGGAAAAAAAGAGCAGAATTAAAAATATTAAATACCAATACCATAGAAAACCCTATGGCATTGAGACCGCTTGAAATATACTGGCCTGCAGCATAAGCGGCAATATAATTCATTGAAAATAAAAAAAATCCTTGAGCCATAAAGAAAAGATGGTCCTTGACTGGGAATTTTAGCTTTTGACGTTTGAAAAGCACCCAAATGAAGAGCAGCCCAGATGCCAAAATAAACCGATAAAAAATTGAAATGGTAATCGGAACTTCGCCCAGCTGATAGGTAATAGCAAGCCACGTAGAGCCCCAAATAACAACCGTCATAATATACAAAAGAATATTCATTATTCCATCCAGGCTTGAATAATCTGAATATGGGACTGAGCAAGGGTAAAATCAACTGGCTTTTCACTTTAAAAATGAGACATACCAATGACCAAAGTGATTTTTATGTATAGCCCCTAAGCCCTAACTTAAAATTTTTTTCCAAAAACGGTTTTACATAATCTATAAATGCGCGAACGTTAGGGGAAAGGAACTTTCGTGCAGGATAAACTGCAAAGACATCCGCAAAGGAAAGCTTATAATCTTTTAAAATTTCGATGAGCTTACCTTGGTGCACATAAGGAGCTGCAACCTTCTTCGTAATTGCAGCTATTCCAAGGCCACTTACTGCTGATTCACAAACATACTGCATACTATTCACTTGTATGCGCCCTTGAGGTTTAACTTCCACTTTTTCTGCCCCATCATGGGAAAAAATCCACGTATGAACCTGGGTTGTCCGAAACTGGATACATTCATTTCTCGGCAGTTCAGAAGGATGTTGATAGGGGCCGTGGGCTTTTAAAAAATCGGGGCTCGCATAAATCCCTCCTCGTATGGTTCCTAACTTTAATGCAACGAGAGAAGAATCTTCCAGTTGTCCAATGCGAATTGCAAGATCAAATCCCTCCTCTACTAGATCTACCATGCGATTCGTAATATCAAATTCAAATACAATTTCAGGATAAGTTTTTAAAAAATTCATAAGGATATCTTTTAAATAGAAAACACTTAACTCATGCGGCGCGGTCAACCGCAACCGGCCTTTCGGTTTGACTTGAAGCCCCTTAATTAAATCATTTGCCTCTTCAAGGCGCTCAAGGATTACTAAACACTTTTCGTAATAGGATTCACCAATAGGGGTGAGGCTAAGCTGCCGAGTTGTCCGATTAAGCAACTTAACACCCAAATCATTTTCCATTTGAGAAACTCTGCGACTGACAGTTGATTTAGGCAACCGTAAAAGATTAGCAGCCGCCGAAAAACCTTTTTGATCAACAACTTTCACGAAAATTTCTATATCATCCAACATATAAGATTGTTCCATTTTTAAAACAAAGATTCTCAAACATACATAATAGTCTATTTATTTGGAAAATGCTACCTTAAACATACTTAGATTAATCAAAGGAGAACATAATGAGCACATATACAAAATTATACATAACAGGAACTTCACTTTATGCGGTGGGGACAGTTTTGGCCTATCTTTTTGCATCATCACCTGGATGCTGCGAAGGAAAGACGCATTCAACAGTTAAAATAGAAAAGGAGACCTTATCCATGAGTACATATGGACATATTGACGCAAAAACATTAAAAAACCTTATAGACACCAAAACACCTATGGTCATTCTTGATGCTCGGGGTCAAAATTGGGATGATGGTAGGCGTATTCCCGGAGCAAAATCCTTGCCTGCTGGATCATCTTCCGAAGATATTGCCCAAAGTGTCCCTGATAAAAATGCATTAATTGTCGTTTATTGTGGGTCTTATGAATGTCCAGCCAGTCAGTATCTCGTTGAAAAGTTGGTATCAGAAGGATATACACACATTCTAGAATACTCAGGCGGGATCAAAGAATGGGTTGAGAAGGCAAACTATCCCATTGAAAAAGAAAGTTAGGCGTGTAGTTACCCCGAGTCTTGAACAAGGGATCCATTTTTATATGTATTTACAATACATTACCGTCATCGCGAACCCTGCAGAAAGCAGGGCTCGCACTGACAATAACTATTTGTTTTATTAGGTAAAATATAATTCCTTATCCAAAATTCGGGTTAGTTAGCTGATGCCTAGGAAATTTATTCTATTGCCTATCCTCAATCAATCGATTACCCTTAAGGAAGCTCTCTCGATGGAAGAGGGCGCGACGGAACAGATGATGGAACATCTGCCCGCCGCTAACCACTGCAACTTCGGAGGAGTCACAATGGCTGACCACAAAATAGCTCAGATTGAGCATCTTTCACAACGATTATCTCATAAGCTGAAGCGCATTAACGATTTAATCTCCGAGGCCTGGCTTGAACATGAGCTGGCTCGGGAATCATTAAGGCAGCTTTTTAATGCTTATTAAGAATGGCTGGTGAAAGAGGGACTTGAGCATAAGCTATAGCTTCTACTTACATCTTTAGGCACTTTCCATTAGGGTCTCCTTGTGTTTCCTTTCTTGGAGGGAACCCCCTTGGGAAGTCCCTATACGGTCTTGACTGTCATGATCTTATATGTCAGCCATGGAGATAAGGAGCTCCATAATGAATGACTTTCATATACTCTCAACTCAGACCCTCGAAGAAGTAACTGATTTCTTTGATTCATCTTGGCGGGAAGCTGAGGTTGATCTTCTCGAAGGAAGCTTAACTGTAACCCTTCCCCAAGGCCGTCAATACGTGATTAACAAACATGGGGTTACGCACCAGATTTGGGTCTCCTCTCCTTTTACAGGCGCCCATCATTTCCATTACAAAAATGGCAGCTGGTACTGCACGCGAACAAATATCCGTTTAGAAGACCTCCTTTTAAATGAACGAAATATTTATGCTTCGTGAACCAAGCTACCTTGAAACTGAATTATGTGAATCCAGGACCATGGGGATATCTCCCCAAAGCTTGCGGAAAATCTGTCCCTTCATTTGCCGATACCCAAAAAGCCTGCTCTATTCTTTTATCACAGTCATCATTGCTTCCACAACAGTCCTTGGAATCGGCGCGGGGCTACGATACTTTGTCGATTATGGATTTTCAAGCACATCTGCTTTTACCCTTACAAGCTCTATCTTAATCCTTTTTGGGATTGTAGTCATTATGGCATTTGCCAGCTATGGCAGACTTTATTGGGTCTCAGACTTGAGTGAGCGCGTTATTGCAGATCTAAGAAAAAAAATTTTTTCCCATCTCCTCAACCAAGACGTAAGCTTCTTTGAATCAACAAGTCTTGGGGAAATCCAGTCCCGTTTGACAACCGATACAACCCTTCTCCAAATTGTGCTTGGAACGTCAATTCCTATAGCCATTCGAAATATTTTGATTATCATAGGTGGCGTCATCATGTTGATGTTCTCAAGCCTCCTTTTAACAGGCATCATTACTTTTATCATTCCGCTTATCCTTATTCCTATCCTTCTTTATGGACGGAAAGTCCGTGAGTTCTCCCGGCTAGCTCAAGAAGAAACTGCTGAAGTTTCAACACGCCTTGATGAAACCTTTAGCGCTATTCGAACAGTTTTTGCCTTTTGTCGGGAATCCTATATGGATCATTTATTTTCAACCCAAGTTGAGACAACCTATAAGGCCTCTTTACGGCGCATCGAAGCACGTGCCAAGCTTACAGCTGCCGTGATGATCCTTGTTTTTGGGGGAGTAGCTGTAGTTTTTTGGTATGGAGGGCATACCGTCCTTGAAGGACACATGACCCCTGGGCAGCTTTCGGCTTTTATCTTTTACGCCGCTGCTGTTGCTGGGGCTGCAGGATCTCTTAGTGAAATTCATGGAGATATCCTTCGGGCTGCGGGGGGAGTTGATCGTATTTTTGAATTTTTGGCACTCAAGCCAGCACTTCGGATCTCACCAGCACCCCAGCCTCTTCCCTCCCCTCTCAAAGGCCACATTCAATTCCTCAATATCTCATTTGCCTACCCTTCACGACCCCATCATTCCGTCCTGAAGAATGTGTCATTTGAAGCCTTTAAAGGAGAAACCGTTGCCCTCGTCGGGCCGTCAGGTGTTGGGAAAACAACAATTTTCAATCTTCTCGTACGGTTTTATGACCCCATAAAGGGAAAAATTTATTTAGATGGCATCTCGATCGATGACCTTGAGCCTCATGCTTTGCGCAGCGCAATTGGCCTTGTCCCACAAGATCCTATACTTTTCAGCACTACTTTGATAGAGAATATCCGATTTGGGAAGAGGGAAGCAACCGATGAAGAAGTCATTGCGGCCGCAAAAGCAGCCTATGCCGATGAATTTATTGAAAACCTACCGCAAGGATATGAGACCCACGTGGGAGAAAAAGGGGTGAGCTTGTCAGGAGGCCAACGCCAACGCATTGCCATTGCACGGGCGATTTTAAAAAAACCTGCCATCTTGCTATTGGATGAGGCGACAAGCGCTCTTGATACGGAAAGCGAGCTCATGGTTCAAAAGGCCCTTGAATCCCTAAAACATGACCGCACGACCCTTATCATTGCCCATCGCAGATCAACAATCGAAGCTGCAGACCGTCTCATTGTGTTCGAACATGGCAACGTCGTCACAAGGTAAAGCATCACATATTGATTATGCAACATTTTGCTTAAATCCATGAACACCACTTGTCGTTGAGTATTCAAAATGACGGGCTTCACCTGGATGAATACGCGCCCAGATTGCCTGGGCTGCTTGAGCAGCTTCCGCAAAACCTGTTAAAATCAATTTCATTTTAGAGGGATAGGTTGCAATATCACCAATCGCATAAACTCCCGCAACGTTGGTAGAGCAATCCTGAGGGTTAACCATAATGTGGGTTGTGCTAAGCTGCAGGCCCCAATGGGCAATCGGGCCTAGATTCATTGCAAGCCCATAAAAAGGAAGCAGCGCATTTGCAGAAACTTCTTTGATTTCCCCCTCTAAGGATTTAAGGATTACAGTTTCAAGATGACCATCTGCTCCTGCAAGTCCTTCTAATTGATAGGGAATAGCAAGATCAATCACGCCCTCATCAGCCAACCGTTTTAGTTTAGCTTCGCTTTCAGGAGCTGCTCTAAATTTAGGACGCCGATGAACAACTGTTACTTTATGGGCAACCTCTGAGAGAGACAGGGCCCAATCCACTGCCGAGTCCCCTCCCCCTGCAATAACAAGGGATTTATCCCTAAAGTCCTCACGGTTTTTAACATAATAAAAAATGCTCTTTCCTTCAAATTCTTCAATCCCTTCCAAAGGGGGACGATTAGGGCCAAAGGCACCAACCCCTGCCGCAATCAAGATGGCCTTAGCAACGATAGTTGTGCCGGTTGACGTTTGAAGACGCCAGAGATCCTCAGATAGTCTTTCAAGGCTAATGACTTGCTGTCCTAAGTGATACACAGGGTCAAAAGGGGATGCTTGCTTCTTTAAATTTTCTATCAAATCAGCCGCTAATATTTTTGGAAACCCCGGTATATCATAAATGGGTTTTTCGGGATAAAGAGCCGTACATTGCCCCCCCACCATTTCTAAAGAATCGACAACATGGCACTTAAGGCGCATCATGCCACATTCGAAAATTGCAAAGAGCCCCACAGGTCCTGCCCCTATTATTGCAACATCTGTTTGTTGACTAACCATGGTTTCCTTTCAAATTAAAAAGCTTTATACCGGCAAAAATTCCTGAGTTCCTTCAAAAAAGCAAGTGAAATCGAGTAGGAGGGGTCTCACGCCCCGTCCTCTCGCAGCACCGTGCAAGCGATGTCGCATACGGTGGTTTCAAATAAACTCTGCCCAGGTGAAGAAAGCTGAATAGTGAGCTATGAATTTTACTTTCTTCTTGAGCCTCTTCCATAAATAGATTACTCCTTAAGTGAAAAAAGAGGTTGTTCATGTCACTTACACTCACCCAAAAACAGGAAATTGAAGACCTTCAAACGCAAACTTATGCCACTCGCCGCGTCATTTCTCCCAACCTTGAGGAAATTCTTTATCAAGCTTTTCCTGTGCTCGATCATGGATTTGTGCGTGTTATGGATTATATGGGGGATGACAGTGCAATTGTCCAAGCTGCGCGCGTCTCCTATGGAAAAGGAACTAAAAAGGTAAATGAGGACCGAGGATTGATCCACTACCTTCTCCGCCATGCCCACACAACACCTTTTGAGATGTGTGAAATCAAATTCCATATCAAACTTCCAATTTTCGTAGCACGAGAGTGGATTCGCCATCGCACAGCGAATGTGAACGAATACTCTGGCCGATATTCAATTCTTGATAAGGAATTTTATATACCTTCACAAGAGCATCTCGGGGCCCAATCTACAAGCAACCGACAGGGCCGGGGACACCTTTTATCACCCGAGCAAGCACACTACGTCATGGCTCTTTTACGGGAAGATGCGGAACAGCTTTATGCTCACTATGAAGAACTTTTGAACGAGGACTCAGAAGGAAACATACGAGATCCTAACAAGGATAAGTTGGCTCGAGAGCTTGCTCGCATAAATCTTTCAGTTAACTTTTACACTCAATGGTACTGGAAGATCGACCTTCATAATCTGATGCATTTTCTTGCCTTACGTGCCGACCCTCATGCTCAATATGAAATCCGTGCATACGCCGAGGTTATGCTTAGCCTCTTAGAGCGCTGGGTCCCCTTCACATATGAAGCCTTTATCCAATATCGAAAAGAAGGAGCGCGCTTTTCAAAAAATGGCCTTGCTGCTTTGAAAAAGCTTTTAAAAGGTCAAAAAATAACGCAAGAGGAGAGTGGAATGACAAAAAGAGAGTGGCAAGAATTTTCGGAAATGCTTGAACTCCCCCTGTAGACCTTCTATAAGAAGAAATAAACTTTAAGAAAATAAGAACAAAAAGCGAAACAATTCTGGGAATTAGAAGATATGCAATCAACGACGCTTACGTTAGACCCCTTAGATGCTGCTATCGTTTTAAAGCAAGATGGATCATTCGAAACCTCCCTTCCTCAAATTCATGGCGATTATGTGCCAGAGAACGTGATCCTAGGAGTTGCTCTTGCATATGCCCTTCGAAACGAAAATCTCTGTATTTTGATTCGTGAGAATTTTGAGAGGGAGTGTACCGGTCACTCGGGTTTTCCGGAGTCTTAGAAAGAGGAATCTATATCAAAACTCTTAAAATAGTTCAAATAGTTCTCTAAAACATTTTCTTTTACTTCCCATTTTTGATGGGCCTGAGATATCCTCCATCTCCCCAGTCATTTTAATATAAAGATATTTATAAATGTATAATTTTTAATAAAAATTACACATTTTTCACGATTATAAAAAAATAAATAATTTCTTAATATTATTTCGGGTATTCTAAAAATAGAAGCCCGTTGTTTGTATACTTTACGTAGTAGGTGGTTTATGGTTGAAACTTTAGCGTTTATCAATGCTCGCCTTCAGGGAGCCCATAATCTCCTCCATGCAACCCATGATTATGTGAAATGGCAGGCTCCCCTTGATGTCAAGCGGATGGATCCTTCTCAAACATTTAAGATCAGTTGTGAAGCCATGAGGGTGACAGTTCGCATGACCCAAATTATAGCTTGGCTCATACTACAAAAAGCCGTCCTTGAAGGTGATTTGACCCAAGATGAATTCCTTTCAGAAGAGTACCGAGTTTTGCGAGGGAAACATTGCCTCGAGAGCTATACGGAGGAAGATGTCGAGATCCCTCCTCGCCTTCGTGAACTTTTGAAGGAAAGCCGTGAGCTTTATTTAAGAACTCTTCAACTTGATAAAGTTACTCGGCACGGACATGTTAGCCTAACAAAACAAGAGAAAAGAAGAACTCCACCATCCCCTGTATGAAAGTACTATCCCCTCTCAAATCTAAATGGAAAAATAGAAGGATTTAAAAAAACTCCTTACCAACAGACGAATTTTATAAATTGTTATGAAATCAAACCACTACCAACATCACTTCGGAGCAAAGCTGCTCGCGTAGGGGAGAGGTAAATAACCTTAATTTCTTCACAAATTTTTATGAAATGGCTTTGGTATCCGCATCTAAAGATTGCGAAACGAGTTCGGACATAGACGGTTATGTGATTTGTCTGAGGGTTCTTTGGTATAAGGAAATAAAAACAGTATGTAAATCACAGAAAAAACAAGGTCCACCGCCCGAAATTTTAATTGGCCATTTCATCTATTTTCTTGATTTTTTCTGTATTCAGTGCTACACATAGGATGATAATAAAGAAAAGAT
>DAIDHR010000008.1 GCA_027459605.1 Alphaproteobacteria bacterium | reverse complement strand
TGTTCATCTCAAGGCACTGCCAGTAGTCAGGAGTCAGTAATCCGTAATCCGTGTTCAGTAGTCAGAAATGTCTTCGCCCCGCAAAAGCGAGACTCAAACTCTCCTCTCATACCGCACCTCAAACTGATTGACTAATTGGCTTTTGCCCTCAATGTCAGAGTTGTATCCTTTATCTTTAACCTCACGTCCAAAAACAGGGTCAAAGATGTCGATTACTCTTAAACTCCCCACTCACGCAGGGATATTCATTAACGAGTCATTTCTTAAAAACGCTTGCATGTCAGAGGTTCCTCAGCTCATAAGCCCTCGCAGACCTTCAAAGCTTCCTACCTCTGATTACTTTGCTTGATACGCGTTAGATCTTTGATATTCCTCTTCAAGGACTTAACCTCAAAAAAAATCTCCAATCCACAAAAAACGTCTCGCTTCCGCAACCCGCTCCCCGCGTATCCCTTCTCTTCTTCACTTGTCAATGAGCAAAAAATACACCATAAACACATACTTACGGTCTTATGGGGTATCAATAATTATATTTGGCTTAATAATTACATCTTAACAAATTTTTAATGCATTTGCAAGCTTTTTGCCACGGTAACGCATCTAAATATGAATAAGTGCTTAAAATTGGGTAAGCAGCCATTCTAAAAAAATAAAAGGAAGGCCGACAAATGAATCTTTATGGACTTGATTTTGTGCATTCGTAGCCAGAAGGACATGAATCGACACTCTTTGAGAAGGACCATGCATCCCCAAATTTTGTTTTGCACCATCCTTCTCCATTTTCAGGCGCAATATCGAGGTCTACACATTGGAATTCTGGACCTATCGCTCCGGTCGCATTAAATTCCATAGCCATAACTGCAATCAGGAATGACTGGAGGAATTTTTTATTCATTCTAGACTCCTCTTTTATTAGCGTTATTTTTCATCCAGGGAGAAGGCCCGTCTTCATCTTGTCGAGATTCCATTTCTCCTCCTTTGTAGAATGGCATATTTGACTTAATGTTTTATTAACGACCGAAACTCCAAAATTTTCTGGATTGCCGCGGGGCCTACAGCGCCTCGTTATGACGTTAATATATTGTATTTCAATGAAAAAAGTGATAGCTTATTTAAAATTCGGGTTTGGAAAGATCTTTTTATGAAAATGTACTACATCACGCTGAATACCCAAAAAGAGGCTAAGGCCATTAGTTATGACCTCCTCGAAAAAAGGCTTGCCGTATGTACCAATTGGTTTCCTATAACATGTGCTTATCGGTTGCATGGAGAAATCAAAGATGAAAGCGAAGTTGTCTTAATTATAAAAACAAAAGATGGCCTGAGGGAGGCCATAGAAAAGGTTATTTCGGAGCATATAAACTATACAAATTATATTGCTGAAATTGATGTTCATTCGATTAATCATACCTTTTTAAAGTGGTTAGAAGCCGAAGTTCCCAACATCCATAACGCGATGTAAGTATGTGGTGGGTCGCAAAATCTTGTGTACTCTTTAACTTAAAATTAATTTTTTGGTGATAGTATAATCCCTCGTATTCACTAGGATTTTTTAACCTGGTGAACAAATTTGTTAAATTGCAAATCAAGTATTAGGGGGCTCTCTTTCTTGTTTTTTTAAAAATTAAAAATGGTATTATATATAATTATCATATTCTATCATAAACAGAAGGCTATTCATGAAGTTTTTAACATTAATTCTTTTTTCTTTCTCTGCCTGTCTCCTCCTGACGTCTTGTCAGGAAGAGGCTGTTACTAAAGAAGAGCCGCAAGAGATTGCTCCTATTCGAGTCGCAAAAATCGAAACCTATGCACCGGTTGTCAAAAAAGTAGCGCCAGCTGTTGTGAATATTTATGCCTTTCATCATGAGGAGACTAAGACGCTTGTATCTCCTTATATGGCCGATCCCTTCTTTAAGCAACTTTTTGAACACCTTCAAGAAAATCATGGGGATACGGAGGATTCTTTAGGCTCGGGCGTACTTGTCAGTAAAGAAGGCCTTATCTTAACCAACTATCATGTGATTGAAAATGCGGATGTAGTAAAGGTCTCTCTTTCAAATAAGCGAGAATATAACGCCAAACTCGTGACAGTTGATAAAAGAACCGATCTTGCTCTTCTTAAGATTGAAGACCATGATGAATTTCCTTATTTGCCTGTGAGTTCTCAGGATAATCTTGAAGTGGGTGATGTTGTGCTCGCGATTGGGAATCCTTTTGGGGTTGGGCAAACAGTGACTTCAGGGATTGTATCCGCTTTGGCTCGAAGCCAGGAAGGAATTAATGATTTTCGTACATTTATACAAACAGATGCTGCTATCAATCCTGGAAATTCTGGAGGAGCCCTTGTAACAACTGATGGGCGGTTAGTTGGGATAAATACAGCCATCTATTCAAAGAGTGGGGGGTCGATGGGAATTGGATTTGCTGTTCCCATAAATCTAGCTATTCCCGTCATTGACAGTGTAAACCATGGAGGAAAAATTTTACGCCCTTGGTTAGGGCTGGGAGTTCAATCCATTTCACCTGAAGATGCTCAAACTTTGGGGCTTGATCATCCGTATGGTGCGCTTGTGAAACAAGTTTATCCTGGAAGCCCTGCGGATAAAGCAGGCATAAAAACAGGTGACCTAATTCTGAAGATGGGCGGTAAGGAAATTGAAGATGATGCGGCCCTTGATTATCTTGTGGGAACATCTCCTATTGGGAAAAAAGTCAATCTCTTAATTCTTACCAAAGGAGGAGAGAAAACAATTTCTATTACCTTAACGACCCCTGTAAATTCTCAAAAATCTGACGCTCTTACCATTAAAGGGAGAAACCCTCTTCAAGGAGCTAAAATTCGCGAAATTACACCCGCTGTGGCTTTTGATTTTGGAATCAACCCTTGGGAAAAAGGGGTAGTTATTACGGATGTGGTTACAACAGGTCCAACGGCAAAACTTGGCCTTCAGCCGGGAGATATTTTAGAATCGATTAATAATAAAAAGGTTACGACAAAAGAACAGGCTGTAAATCTATTAGAAAGCTCTCCAAATTTCTGGGCTTTAGTGATCCGTCGAGGGAAGCAAATTCTAACCCTTCAAGTGAAAGGATAGGGGGAGATAATCCTTTTGGACTCTTTTTCCCATCATTGATATGTGGTGATTCAGGTATGTTTTTAGGTTAAGTTAGGATTATGTTAGACATGCAAAAAAAACCAATTCCATTTGCTGAGCGCCTTCGTCCCCAAACCCTTGAGGAAGTTGTTGGACAGAAACACCTTATTGGGCCTCAAAAACCCCTTACCCGTATGGTCGAAAAGGGGCAATTATACTCCCTTATTTTTTGGGGACCACCGGGGACAGGAAAAACGACGATTGCGTATATTTTGGCCCAGTCTTTTAGGATGCCTTTTGTGTCTCTCTCGGCCATTTTTTCTGGAGTTGCTGATCTGCGAAAAATTTTTGAGGAAGCTAAAACAACGTTCGAAAAAGGCACATCTACCCTCCTTTTTGTCGATGAGATTCATCGCTTCAACCGGTCCCAGCAGGATAGCTTTTTACCTTATGTGGAAAAAGGAATTATCACTCTTGTGGGGGCAACAACGGAAAATCCTTCCTTTGAGTTGAATGGGGCACTTCTTTCTCGCTGTCAGGTTTTTACACTTCACCGCTTATCCGCAGAAGATTTAGAGCAAATTTTAAAACGCGCTGAAGAGTACTTGCAAAAAAATCTTCCCCTAACGTCTGAAGCAAGGACTCTTTTAATTGAATTAGCGGATGGGGATGGTCGAGCCCTTTTAAATCTTGCAGAAGTCCTAGCTGAAGATACCCCTCCAGAGCCTTTTGGGCCTCAAGAGCTGACCGAGCTTTTAATAAAAAGAGCACCTCTTTATGACAAGGCTCAGGAAGGCCATTATAATCTTATTAGCGCCTTGCATAAATCTCTTCGCGGCTCTGATCCTGATGCAGCCCTTTATTGGTTTGCGCGGATGCTTGAGGGAGGAGAGGATCCACTTTATATCGGGCGACGAATGATTCGCTTTGCAGCAGAAGATATAGGACTTGCTGATCCTCAAGCTTTGGTTCAGGCTTTGGCTGGCGTTGAGGCTTATGAACGGCTAGGATCTCCCGAAGGAGAGCTTGCTCTCGTTCAAACTTTGGTTTATCTAGCAACTGCTCCCAAGTCAAATTCTCTTTACAGAGCTTTTCCTCAGGCCCTAAGAGAAGCTCGAACATCTGGTTCTTTAATGCCGCCCAAACATATTCTGAATGCTCCCACAGCACTTATGAAAAAAGAGGGATATGGAAAGGGCTATATTTACGATCATGAGACACCCGAGGGGTTCTCTGGTCAAAATTATTTTCCGGATGAGATGGGGCGAAAGATTTTCTATGAACCTGTTGCGCGGGGATTCGAGCGTGAGATCCAAAAGCGTTTAGACTATTGGAAGAAGTTGCGAGAGCGGAAAGGGTAAGGAGATCAGGCTCTCGCAGACAAAGCGTTTTTTCCCGAGAAGGGTATTTACCGTCCGCTCTCTATAAACAAATAGACTTTGCCGGCTTGCCCTTCTTCACCCTGAGCCTGCATAATTCGAATTTGATTCGCATCAATTCCATTTTGAATCAAAAGATCTTTCACCGCTTCTCCCCGCTCAGTGGAATCTGTTCCCTCTCCCAATGACACAATATCGACGTGATCTGACGGGCTCTTCATTCCGCGCTTAACTGAAGAATAAAGAACCCACTGTTGAGTAGAGGGAGCTTGGTTCGCATCCAGAATGGCTATAGGCGCCCTGTCCTTAGAGGCTGAGGAATAAGAAAGAACCTCACCGGAAAAAGCTACGGGAGTCGATGAAGAAGAAATATCCTCTGAAAGCGGTTTGATTTCCGGGTGAGGCTCTACCGTTACTTTTGGAAGGGGTTTATCTCTCACAGGTAAAGAATCCTCTTTTTGGAGAGGGATTGGTTGACCCTTTGAAATAAGGGTTTGAGGCACAAGTGAGACTGGTTTTTTTACTGAAGACTCAGTCCTGTTCACGCGCCCTTCTGCAACATCTGCCGGTACATCAAGTAGACGCTGATCTTCAGGTGAGTTTTGTAATTCGCTAGAAAGTGTGTCGATGGCTTTCTTTTGAGTTACAGGCTTACCGGAAGGTTGACGAACATTAGAAGCGGGTGATGTTGATTCTGAGGTTGGGTCTAGAGCACTTTCAGTTTGAGACCCAGCAGCATCTCTAACATAAGGTTTAGTAAGAAGGGCAGGTTTTTCAGAAGGATCGATCTCTTGAAGAGAAGGAGCCCCCGAAGCGGCAGAATTTCCAGAAGGTGCTGTAAGAATGATAGGATCGATTTCTTCTTGAGGGACGGTCTCATGGATAGGATGGGGGGTCTCAGGCAGTGGGGCAGGCGATTTAGGGTCAGATAAAGAAGCTCTTCCGTCTCTAATTTCAGGTGCTGATGCAGGCGCTCGGAGATCGGCGGGAGCCGTTTCTTTAGACATAGCGGAAATTTGGCCTGTTTGAACAGCTTCTGCAAGCCGTTTTTCCACTCGATGACGTCCGTTTTCCGTAGACTGTTGAGCTTCACCAGGTGGAGAAGACATCACAGAAGCTTCTGAGGAAGCTCTAGAGGGAGTTCTAATGCCTTCTTCTAACGCTGTTTCTGGAATACCTTCCTCATTGGGGACAGGGTCGTTGGGAAGAGAAGCGGCTTGCAATGTTCTCACCCTAGCCGTCCTCTCTTCTAGAGGTTGAGATTCACTAGGTAAAGAAGATTTTTCAGCTGAAACAGGAGTTGGACCTTCGTCTCCTAGATAAAGCTCTTCCTCGGATACATCATTTTCATCGGGAAGACTGGTATCGTTTTTTTCTGGGGAACGTCGGGCTACTATACCCAGTTCCTCAATTTTCATTTGGGGTTGGGGGTTTTCTGAGGTAAGATCTGGCCTTGCTATGGCAAGTGGAGCTTTGTTTGTTGCGAGAGCAGCTGGAGAAAGGGGGGCTCCAACAACAGGCTTTGGAAGTGCTTTTTGAGTTTCCGGGGAAGAGGGTGCATCTTCCAGACCTTGGAGCATTTTTTTAAACTTTTCAGCTTTTGCCCTGGTAGAGGGAGTATTTTCCTTTTGATTTTCTGAAGAAGAGTCTTCTTCTATAGGCATAACTAACTCCTCGGGGAATTCTGTACTATCGGCCCAACCATTATGTTCTGTGAGGCAAAGTAAGGTTAAGGCAAGTGTTGTTGAAGCAGATAAGGCTTTCTTGGAATTCGTCAAAAAAGGAAAAAGAATTGACTTGTATTGCATAATAGGACCCCGCTTGAGTTTTTATAATGATTATTGATGAGCAGAAATGTACAATTTTCTATTTTTGTGAACAAGCCATATCTTTTAATCAGACTTTTTACGGGATTGTTTGTGAATAAAGGGTAAGACAAGGGCTGAAAAAGCTGCAATAAAGGCACTTGTGTAAAACATCCAAGCAGGTCCAGATGTACTCCAAACCCATCCCGCAAGAGAATTGGCTATGATCAAGCAAATTCCATTAACAAGGTGAAAAAGTCCAAACCCTGTTCCCCTAAAATTTTGAGGACATGTATCGGCCAATAAAACAGGTAAGATACTTTGAGAAATGCCCATTTGAATTCCCCACAAGAGGACTCCCCCTAGGACAATAAAAATTGAGCTTCCGTTCGCCAAGAAAAGGTCTGAGAAAATGACAAGAAGGATCCCTACAGCCATCATAGACCGTCTGCCAAGTTTATCTGATAAATACCCTACAGGGTAAGCTGTACTGGCCGTTGCAATGTTTTGGACAACATAAACGAGGGGAACGAGGTGAAGTTCAAGGCCAATTTGATCAGCTTTTAAGAGTAAAAAAGCCCCTGAAAAATTTGAAATCATAAAAAGACCGCTTAAAAGGAGGATCAACCAAAAAAGGAGGGGTAAATGGAGAATGTCCTGAAGGGTAAGTTTGTGAGCTGATTTTTTATGGGTATACTTCTCGCTAACCGGATCTTTAACATAGGCAAGAAGGAGGATTAAAGCGAGAGCTGTTGGAATCGAGCCAATCCAAAAAACAAGGGAATAGTTGTTTTGTGTGAGCCACAAAAGAAGAACAGCCATAAGTGATCCTGTAAACGATCCTGCCCGAGATAAAGATTCTCTGAGGCCATAACAGGCCCCCTTAATGTGCGGAGGGGCAAGATCGCCCACAAGAGCATCCCTCGGAGTTGCATCCAGTCCATTTCCGATTCGATCAAAGGCTCTGCCAAAAAATACGCTGCTAATATTGGTTGCAAGGGCAAGCATTGGCCGAGAAATCAAAGCTAAAACATAACCAACAGCAATGATGCTTTTTCTTTTGTGAATAATGTCACTGATAATGCCTGCAAAAATACGAGTGAATAAGGAAATGGCTTCGATAAACCCCTCCAACACCCCTAACATAAAAGGGCTTGCTCCTAAAACTTGAGTTACAAAGAGGGGGCTTAGGCTAAAAATAATAGTTGCTGAAATCTTCATAAAATAAGAAACAGCCCCTAAAGCCCATATGCTAAAGGGAATGGGAGTGTGTGATAGACTTTGATTCATAGATTTTAAGACCATTTTTGTATGTCTCATAAATCAAGGGAAATTGTCCAGGCAAATTTTGAGGAAGAGTAAGGAAAGTTGTTTTTATGCAACATCTCCCTAAAAAATGAAAAAAGGTGTGGTGCTCCTGGCATAAATTTAATTAATTTTGTGTTAATTTTTAGTCTTTAAGTATAAAAAACGTTTGATAGGGGTAGGGCGATGTCCTGGAAAATATTATGCAGGGTAGGTTTTATTTCATTCTTGTCAGGGTGCACAACTGACCTCGTGACGCCTCCTTATGAAGACCATCCCAATATGAAGGTTGCGGAAATGGCTCGGTCGCGCGGGGACATTCCTCAGGCAGTTCATGATTATCGAGACATTATCAAAGAGTGTCCGAGCTGCGAAAAGGCCTATATCGGATTAGGGATGTCACTTTTGGATGGGAATTCAACTGTTGAGGCCAAAAACGTTTTTGATAAAGCCATTGCCTTGTTCCCAAAATCGGCAGCAGCTCATACAGGGTTGGGGCTCGTTTACCTCGTCATGGATCAGCCAGAAAATGCCATAAAAATGTTCGATTGTGCACTTAAAATTAATCCGCGGGATGTAAAGGCATTAAATGGGTATGGAATAGCTCTTGATCTTATGGGGGATTATGATGCAGCACAAATTCACTATCGAGCGGCCATGGAACTTGATCCCTTAAATGTATCTTATGAAAGTAACTTGGCTCTCTCCATGGCTTTGACAGGAAATACAATGGAAGCCATTCGTATTTTAGAAAGACTAGCAAGTTTGCCCAATGCAACTCCACGTGTTCGGCAGAATCTAGCCCTTGCTTATGCATTAGCTGGCAATACAAAGTTAGCAAAAAAAATAGGGAGAATAGACCTTTCAGATAGCATGGTTATGAATAATATAAGCTACATAGAGGCTATTCAAAGAACACAAGAGTTTTCAGGAATGATTGCAAAGGATCATACAGTTCCCTTGGATCAATTTCGAAAGGTGCAGGGGAGGTACTATTAGGGAGAAGCAATGACACTCGTTTCCATAAACGCAGTATTTGTGCTCATTAATGTCATTATTGCTATATATGATTTCAGTTTTTATCGGATTCCCAATATTTTTTTGGGGGCTCTCCTTGTCATTTATGGGCTTTATGCTCCTTTTTATTTAAGTCCTGATGAGCTTTTAATGTCCCTTGTAATTTTTGGGGTGGTCCTTATCGTTGCCTTTGGTTTATTTTCACTCCAATATATGGGGGCGGGAGATGCCAAGTATTTGGCAGTTGTATCTATTTGGTTCGGATTTGCAAAGGTTTTCCAACTCATCCTTCTGATAGCTGTGGCAGGTGGGGTCCTTGCTGTTATTTGTTTGGTGCTACAACCTTACATTCTTCGAGGGTCGGATTTGATGTGGACACTTTTTCAAAAAGGAGAGACTCGTTTTCCATTTCTTCAATATGTATGGATAGGAAGTGGTTCTGGCCCCGAAAGGGAAAAAAGAGAAAATATTCCGCCACGCATGATTCCTTATGGAGTTGCAATTGCCACTGGATCAATACTCATGATGTTCATAACGCATTAATTTTTGATAAAAGGGGATAACAGGAATGAGGCTTAGAGATATTGTTGGGTTAGTAATAGCCCTTTTGCTGGCTATAGGGATTGCTTTTCTTACAAGGATCTTCCTAACTAAAGAAGAAAAGCAAAAAGAAAAAGCTGAAGCCCAACAGGCAATTGAGCTAAATAAAATTCTTGTTGCAGGAAAAAATCTTAAAGAAGGTGATATTATCCACCTCGGTGATTTAAAATGGGAAAGTTGGCCAGTTCTAGCTATGGAGCCAACCTTTATTAAACAAGGGATTTTAGACATCCAATCTCTAACTGGATCAGTTGTTCGCACCCATATCACTCGAGGAGAACCTGTTCTTTCTGACTATTTAATTAAGCCAGGCGAGAAGGGAATTTTGGCGGCTCTTATATCTCCAGGAATGCGAGCCATTTCTATTGATGTGACTGCCCAAAGTGTAAGCAGTGGTCTTATTGCACCAGGTGATCATGTGGACGTAATCCAATCTAAATCGGGTCAGGGACCTGGGGGAGTGCCGATTGTAGAAAGTAGAACAATTGTTAAAAATGTGAAGGTCTTAGCTGTAGATCTAGAGTTGGCCTCTACCCATGAAAAACCAAAAACGACCCCCAAAGTTGTTACCCTTGAAGTGACTCCTGCTCAAGCTGAAAAGATTAGTGCAGCTGCTAAGGAAGGGGCCGTAAGTTTGAGTTTGAAGAGTATTAAAAAGGGAAAAGTCTACGAGGAGACGCCAGCTAAAGAGGAACAAGAAGCCCCCCATAAAGAAAACCTTATTATTCTGAGACGGGGAAGTGAGAAAAGTGAAATTCAGGTGCAGGAGCAATAAGATGTCTTCAATTTACAAAAGCGATAGGATGATGAATAAAAAAGGTTGGGGGATGCAACATCTTCTCATTCATATACTCTGCGCTTTTCAAGTTTGGGGTGCGTTGCCCTTTGGGGCTCGCGCTCTGTCACGTAGGTTGACTGCGCTCATCGTGCTTGCCCTCGGTCGCCTGCCCGAAAACTTGAAATCCTTTGAGTATAAAACAAAAATGATCGTTTTGTATTTTTTTATGATTATGATTGCCTCTTTAGTTTCTGCGCAACCTAAATCCGTCAAAATTGATATTGGGGGGGCCCAACTTGTGAAATTTGAGGAGGGTGTTTCCGAGGTTTTTATTGTAAATCCAGAGGTTGCGGATGTACAGCTCATAAATAAACATACGGCCTATATATTTGGAAAATCTTACGGGGCAACGCAATTTTATGCCTTTAATAAAAAAGGCGTGGAAATTTTAAAGGCAAATGTCATGGTTTCGATCAACCTTACGCAACTTCGAGAGTTGATTGCTCCTTATGATCCCCATGAGCTCGTAGAAATAAAGCCAATACCAAATGGGGTTCTTTTAGAAGGGGTTGTGGATACACCTAAGGTTGCTGAGGACATAAGATCTTTAGCCGATAAATTTGTTGGAAAAGATAAGACTGTTCTCAATCGCATGACTATTAAAGCCCCTGTTCAAGTCAATTTGCGAGTAAAAGTAGCTGAAGTTCAGAGAAATGTCGTTAACGAACTTGGATTTAACTGGCAGGCTGTTTTTTCAAATGTGGGGAATTTTAACTTTGGGACTTTGATTGGACGAGCTCCTTTTACAGCTTTGCCTATTGCTACGAATAACGTCACTAGCATAACTCAACCCCTCGGAAATGCAACGACCCCCTTTATCGATACGGTCGGTTTTAACTTTCAAAATAGTCACGTCAATTTAAACTTGGCAATTGATGCTCTCGCTCAGGAGGGATTGATAACTATCTTAGCAGAACCTAATCTTGTTTGTGTTTCAGGCGAAACGGCAAGTTTTCTTGCAGGTGGTGAATTTCCTTATCCTGTTCCTCAGCAATTAGGAAACATTACAATTGATTTTAAGTCGTTTGGGGTGAGCTTGGACTTTACGCCAACCGTACTTGATGGAAACGTCATCAGCATGCGCGTTAGACCTGAGGTAAGCGAACTTGATAATCAGCTTGGAATTTTCGTCAATGGAACTGCCGTTCCAGGAATTCTAACTCGGCGTGCAGAAACAACGATTCAGCTTGGGAGTGGGCAAACATTTGCAATTGCCGGCCTTTTGCAAAATAGCATTGATTCTCAAATAGCTTCTCTTCCAGGGCTTGGGGATTTACCCGTTTTAGGTGCGCTTTTCCGCTCTAATAGTTTCCAGAGAGGGGATACAGAACTCGTCATCTTAGTAACCCCGTTTATTGTTGAGCCAGCTTCAGGAAAAGAAATGCTCTTGCCTACAGATGGCATCAAGTATGCTACATTTGTCGAACAAATTTTTGAGCGCCGTCTTATCAAACCAGGCATTCATATGGGACAAGCTCCTGACTTTGGTCCGGGTGGAGTTAGGTTAGTTGGGCCTGCAGGATTTAGTCTAGAATAGATGAGTATAAGTCAGATGAGGAACACATGAAATTCTTTAAAATTAGTGCTACACTTCTTATTCTTATGGCGGGATGCACCCCCGAGGTTTCAGATTGGACTCCAGCAGAAAGTCCAAAGGAAAATAAAGTAGAGCGTTTTGCATTTACTCACACAATACATTATCCAGCTCATGCCCCTCATATGGAAGCGAAAGAAAAGAAAGAACTTTTCAAATTTCTGAAGAAAACTGTGCTTAATCCTTGGGCTGTCAATGTCATTCTTGAAGAATACGGGGGGCATTCCGAAGAAAGAATAAAAGTAATTGAAAGAGAGCTTTTAAGGTTTGGAATTCCTTATGAATTAATTACTTCAGACTATTGCGAAGAAGAACGTTACGGAAAACGTCATCGCGATCATCTTGGTCTCAGAAGAAGAACCGGATCTTATGTCGAGCTCACCATTGAGCGGTATATGGTTATTCCACCAGCTTGTGCAGATTTTTCACAAACCATGGGTAATTCTCGCCAAGAAAACACCCATAGTAACTTTGGATGTGCAGTTATGACAAATCTAGGAATGATGGTCGCCAATCCAAGAGACTTGATCCTAGGACGGCCAGAAGGAGATTCGGATGGAGATGTTATAGCAGCAGGCGTTCTCAGGTATCGAACAGATCAGGTGAAAGCACTTATGGATACGTCTACCACCGTATCTCCAGAAAATGCTACAGCTACACCAACTTCTCCTCCAGCAGCAGCAGCTGTTGGTGCAGGGGGAGGTGCCTACTAAATGCCTCCTGCCAAACCTGAGATCTCTACTTTTTCGGCCTTTCTTGAAGATCCTGGTGATATTGAAGTTGTGCGTGAAGCCGCTAAAGCTATAAATATATCACAGGGGGAAATCTTAAAAGGAGGTATAAAAGAGGCAATTGAAACATTTTCTCACAAACGAACCCCCCAATATTTAGTTGTTGATATTTCTAAATCTGATTTGCCCATATCTGACCTAAGTCGACTATTAGAAGTTGCTGAGCCAGGCGTAGGTATTATTGCAGTTGGAACCAGGAATGATGTCGGACTTTATCGCGACCTGATGAAGTTGGGTATTTTTGAATATGTGGTCAGCCCAATTTTCTCTGAAATTTTAGGCCGTGCTCTAAAAAGTATGATTTTTGAGGAGGACAAAATAAAGGGTACTCAGAGTAAGGTAGGAAAGCTTGTTGCTGTAGCTGGAGCACGAGGAGGAGTAGGGTCAACTTTCATTCTCGCAAATTTAGCGGCTATTTTATCCGGTGAGCGAGCCCGCCGAGTTGTTGCGGTAGACTTAGATCTTCATTTCGGTACTCTTTCTTTATATCTTAATTTAAAAACTAGCCTTGGATTTCGGGAAGCTCTTGAGAACCCAGAACGGGTGGATCAAGTTTTTGTGGAAAGGCTTCTCACTTCCGTAAACGATCGTTTTTTTGTTTTGAGTTCGGAAGAACCGCTTGATGAAGCAGTGAAGTATAAAACAAACAGCATTGAAATAATTTTAAATTATTTATCAAAGCTATGTCATTATGTACTTATTGATGTGCCTCACTTTTCTAATAATATCTCTCACCATGTCATTAGTAGTGCAAATGTTATGTTGCTTGTGACAGAGGCTTCACTGGCAGGTCTTAGAGATGCAGGCAGGCTAATTCAGCTTTTCGGGTCTGAAGGAACAGGACGGCGGATCATTGTTATCATTAACAAGTATGGTGAATCTCCACAAAATGAAATTAGATTAGAAGATTTTGAAGAATCCCTAAAACATAAGATTGATCATATTATTGCCTATGATTCTGTTATTCCTAAGGCTTGCATTAATCAAGGGAGAACCATAGTTGATGAGGACGTTCCCCTTGCTAAATCCCTAAGAGAAATTGTGGATGACATGTTTGGAATTCGAAAGCCGGAAGAGGTAGTGGGGGGAATAGGAGGGTTTTTTAAAAGACTTAAATTAAAATAATTTTAATTTTTTCTAAGTATAATTTCCTCTAGAATGAGATAATTTAATACGAGAAAAAAATGGGAGGCAATGAAGAAAAAGAGGGTGATTTCTTGGAGGTCCGTTATTCTTCTAAGGAGGGAAAGCGGAAAAATGATCCTTCATTTGCTCATGATAAAGATTTAACGATCTCTTCTTCTCAACAAGATGCATTAAAATCTATCAAAAAGAAAATCTATGACTCTCTCATGGAAAGAATTGATTTGATTGCGGCCAATCAAATGGCTCCAGAGCAATTGCGCCGCGAAGTTGAACAATTTGTAATTGATTATGTTGTGGAACAGAATCTTCGAATTAATGTAAGAGAGCAGAAACAAATTGCCTCGTCCTTAGTGGATGACATGATTGGTTTAGGGCCACTGGAGGAAATTATTTATGACGATTCCATTACGGATATTTTAGTCAATGGTCCCCAAAGTGTGTATATAGAGCGCCAGGGAAAACTTGAAAAAATTAACCTCAAGTTTCATGATGAAGCTCATCTTCAACAAATTGCACGGCGTATTGCAAGTCGTGTAGGGAGGCGAGTTGATGAAGCAAGCCCTATGGTGGATGCGCGTCTTCCTGATGGAAGTCGTGTGAACATTATTATGCCCCCGCTTGCTTTAGATGGGACAGCCGTTTCCATAAGAAAATTTTCTCGAGTTGAGTTCACACTTGATAAAATGGTTGAAATGGGGAGTCTATCATATCAAATGGCTCTCCTATTAAAGATTGCTGCCGGTAGCCGCCTAAATATATTAATTTCTGGAGGGACGGGTTCGGGGAAGACTACACTCTTAAATGCTATGTCACAGCTTATTGACCCTAGTGAGCGTATTGTTACAATTGAAGACTCGGCAGAGCTTAGGCTTCAACAACCCCATGTTGTTCGACTTGAAAGTCGTCCCCCCAATATAGAAGGCGAAGGGGAGGTTACAATACGTGATTTGGTTCGCAATGCTCTGCGGATGCGACCTGACCGGATTATTGTGGGTGAGGTTCGCGGAGATGAAACGATTGATATGCTTCAAGCCATGAATACAGGTCATGATGGTTCAATGTCCACAATTCATGCGAATCGGCCCCGAGAGTCACTAACACGTCTTGAAAATATGTTATCTTTATCTGGATTTGAGATGCCTACGAAGGTAGCCCGCTCTCTGATAGTGGGGGCTGTTAATTTGATCATTCATACGGAACGGATGAGAGATGGGGTTCGTCGGATAACGGAAGTTTGTGAGATAACCGGGCTTGAGGGAGATGTCATTATGACTCATGATCTTTTTACCTTTGAATATAAAGAAGATATTGTGGATGTGGAAAGGGGAAGGTCACATATAAGCGGAATTTTTAAGCCTTCCGGTGTAACTCCTCAATTTGCTCCAAAGGCTCGATTTTATGGCTTTGATAAGGATTTAAGAGAGTCTTTAAGAGGGGAAATATGAGTGTTGAGGATTTCATCATCTTTCTGGAAGTTCCAGTAATTCTTATACTCTATTGGGTTTTTTTTATCTATCTTCCAAAGAAAAAGGAAGGAGACAAAACAGAGTGGAAAAAACGGATTAAAGCTATAGAAGGAGAATCCCCAGTTAGAACAGGAGAGGGGCTTACTCTTTTAAAAGAGCAACCCATAGCAGATACTTACTTCAAAAGTAAAATACCAAGGGTAGAAGGACTAAAAGAATGGATTCAACATGCAGGGCTTAATACGTCACCCCGTATATTTATTTTCCTGAGTGGTTGCTTAGGCTTAAGTATAGCTATTGCATTCATTTTAATTTTTGGAACAAATATACTTTTTTCAATTTTATTCGGTTTGTTTTGTAGTTTTGTAATTCCATGGATCATAATAAAAATTCTTTCGACGAGGCTCAAAAATCAATTCTTAGAAGAATTCCCAATTGCTTTAGATATAATTCGGCGCGCTCTCAAGGTGGGACATTCGGTTGATCGAACTCTTGAGATGGTGGCTGAGCAATCTTCAGGCATTGTAGGAGAAGTTTTCCGAACGGCCATAGATAAAATGCGATTGGGAGAACCTTTTGAAGTTGTTTTTGGAGATCTTGCCAACCGGCTTGGAATTGATGATTTCAGAATGTTATCGATTGTTCTTACTTTACAAAGAGAAACGGGAGGAAGTCTTGCAGAAGCCATTGATAACTTTGCAAAAATAATTCGAGCGCGCTCTAATCTACGGAAAAAGGTAAAGGCTTTAACAGCTGAAGTACGAATGACCGCTATCATATTAACATGTATTCCTTTCTTTATATTTGGAGCAATTTATTTTTCGTCTCCAACTTATTTAGATCCGCTTTTTTATACAGAAAGAGGCCATTATCTTCTTATCATTGGAGCAGTCATGTTGATTTCAGGAATCACAATCATCATGCGAATGGCCTATAAAGAAACTTATTAGGAAGCAAATAAAATGCTAAATAGTATAGACATTCTTTCTTTTATTTTATCATTTTTCATACTGTATTTTGCATTTAATTTGTTTACGAAATTGCGCCATCAAGATGTTTTTAGGGAACGTTTGAAAGGGCTTTTGGAATATAGGGAAAGATTACTTCAAGAGGATATTTCTTCACAACCAAGAATCTATGAACGAAAACAGGATCAAAAACTTCCCTGGCTAAGAAAGATAGTTGATAAGGTTTTACGAACCGGGGAAGAAGAAAAAGAGAAATTAAAAAGACTGTTTGATAAAGCTGGAATCAAAGCAACCAATGCATATCTTATGTACGGTATTGCTAAGACCATTATGATTTTCCCACCAGCCATTATTGTTGGATTTATTGTATTTCATTATACACAAATAAATATTCTCTTTAAAATCATAGCGATTGTAGTGGCTGCTCTGTTTGGATCATTTCTAGTTGATTTTATTTTACAAAGACTTTCTTTTATCCGCCAAGAGAAAATCCGGAAAGCATTTCCTGAAGCTCTTGATCTTATGGTTATTTGTACAGAAGCTGGATTAAGCCTGACAGCTACTGTCCAAAGGGTTGCGCGTGAAATTTCCCAAGTTTCTTCTGATTTAGGATTCGAATTGGCCCTCTTATCAATCGAATTAAATATGTTACCCGATCGCCGGAGGGCCCTCCAGAATTTTAGTGACCGTATGGACTCTCCTTATTTTAAATCCATTATTGCAAACATAATTCAAGCAGAACAATACGGAACCCCCATCGCCCAGACCATGCGTACAATTGCTGAGCAGTTTCGCCAAGATCGATTAGTGGAAGCTGAGGAAAGAGCAGCCAAATTGCCTGTTTTACTTACCCTTCCTATGATGGGTCTTATTTTCCCCTGCATTTATATTGTTATTCTGGGACCTGCGACGCTAAATATTTTGAAATCGTTAAAGTATTGGTAAGTTCTTTGAAAGAAAACTTAAGATGATACAGGGAGAGCTTGGACAAGGTGGGTATTAATAGTGATAGGGGGTATTGGTATATAGGTAAAAGAATAAGTAAATGTTCCTTGAATATCTACTGAAACCTTTGGCGTAACGCTTACGGTATAAGTAATGGCATTTGGAGGAAGGCTTATTTTTGCTAAAGCTGCATTTTTTATAGCTTGATTCGAGCTTGTAGGATTTACGAAAGCATAGCGTGCTCCATAAGAAGCGCCATATTCAAGGGATGAATAGCCCCATAAAACATATCCTAGTTCAATAATCCCTAAAACGACCAAAAGGTAGACAGGAAGAACTAAAGCAAATTCGATAGCAGCGACTCCTTTCGTGCTTCGTACTAAAACGAGTGAAATTTGACTGGCGCTTAGAAATAATTGAACAAACCCTTTAATCTTTTTTGCTAAAATAAAGTTCCTTGCTAAAATGCCCATTTTAATCACCTATTGTGTCCTTATTGTACCCGTTGCTTGGGTTGTAAATGGATTTGGCAACACAAAATCAAGAGCCATAAGATTTACTGAGCTTGTGGCTGTAACGGTTATATATGACGGACTACTCCCATCGGAGCAGTTTGGAGGCGTTCCCCCTGTTACACATTGGTTAAATTGGGTGACGTTGATAGTAAGGGGGGTTAAGTTTGGTGTTGAAGCAATGGCTGCATTTTGTATTAAAGTTGTTTGAGATGGGTTCGGATTAGGAGCATTTCCGAAGGCATACAGAATTCCAGCACTCGCGACATTATTGAGCAAGTTTTGGTTGGCTAGAATAAACCCAAAATTAATTACACCAGAAAGAAGGAGAAAAAGAAAGGGAAGTACAAGCGCAAATTCAATAGCAACCGCCCCCTTAGAATTTTTCAGAGTATTCAAAATATATTTCATAATAAAATTATCTCACTTTACTCAAAAAGTTGAATATTGCCAAGATTTGTTGGGCAATTATTTCCAAAGCTGCTTGCCCCTGTTAAGGTAAGTGTATTCGCGACGATTTGAAGACATGTGCTTGCCCCTGTAGTAGCCTGACCATTGTAGTCAACGTTTGCGGTTGGGAAATATAAGAGACCGCTTAACACTTGAGTTGATCCGCCGTCCAAGTTGACAGATACTCCACTGGAATTTCTGTCTTCAAACATAAGAACTCCTGCTAATGGTCCAGTTGTTGAAGGTGATAAATTTACCGATGTGCCACCTACGATGCTAACGGTACCATAATTACTTCCTGTGGAGCTGGTCAAAATAATAGTGACACCTGTTCCCGTCAGGGTTGTTTGGGCTCCTACGGTGAGGGATCCTTGATCGAGGAAATAAGTACCTGGACTCATTGTTACAACAGAATGACTTCCTAAGTTAATACCCCCACAATAAACACCTGGGTTGATTGTTACTGTTCCATGGGTTGAGAAGTTCGTTTGATTACACCCAGAAAAAGGAGGAATTTGAAGGCCGCTAAAAGGATCATTAAGGGTAGCCGCGCCTGATGAAATAGGGCCTGTGATGGTTCCGCCTCCACTTGTGTTGACTCCTCCCACAACGCTTACACTTTTAGCATTTATAAGGGCATTACCTGTGGTATTAACAGCGTTGCTTGCATTTGAATCGACGTAGACTCCACAATTAGGAGAATTTAAAGTTGACCCTCCTTTAGCATTTAATCCAATGCCGCTATTTGAAAGAATGACAGCGCACTGAGAAATTTGATTTTTCCCAGCAACGGCTCTTGCATGAAGGTTTGGTGGGGAGGCAAGGAAAAGCCTGGATAGAAAAAGCGGAGCTGGTTTTGATAGGACAACCTCAACCGCAAAAGTATTTGAAGCTAAAGGATCTGGAGAGGCGGGTGGATTGTTGATGGCTACAATAGTACAATTATTTGCAGCGGTACATCCATTGAGTGCCAAATCGTGATTTACATACGTATTAAGGGTAGACTTGCCTGTTTTGCTTAAAGCAATTGCTCCACCTATAGCTCCTGCATCGGCTGCGATTTGGAGCTGCCGTTTCTGGGAATACCAGGTTCCTACATCGATAGCTAAAGCCGCAAAACCAATAAAGACAAGGATACCCAAACCAGTAATAATCGCAATGGCCCCTTTATCTCGCTTAAAGAGGGTATTTATTTTTTCTTTAAGAGAAAATCTGTCAAATATCATTTATTCAGTCCCTGCTCATTTGTATTATCATAACTTTTATAATATTAAATATAACACATAATTTGGGGGGCTGCAAATTGAATACCCCGTGTTTTCTTATTAGCATCAAGCATGAAGAGGGTGTTTCCCGAGTTCTTTTGGCGTGATTTATTGGTACCAATTCGCATTCTTCTAATGAGGGCGTCAGACTTCGGAGTTGGGGTGCTCACATATTAGAAATACGCTTTGCGCCCCTGCCTTGTCTTCCTACTCATTGTTTAAATGCAAAATGGTATGAGCAAACCCTTTAGAAGCGCTGAAGAGCGTCCTTGATAAATTACTGCAATAAACATCTACCTATTCCCATTTGATCTCTTCGCCTGGTCCTAGAGCTGTAAAGGTTGGGGTTTTTGATAGAAGTCGTTCTGTCGCTTCGATGATATCTTTTCGGGTGACAGCGTTTACTTTCTCAATAATCTCATAAGGAGGAATATGTCTTTTATAGATCATTAACTGTTGGGCAAGTTGTTCACATCGGGCGGATGTGCTCTCAAGAGCCATTAAGAGCCCTGCTTTAAGTTGGGATTTACTTCGATTGATTTCTTTATCATCAAGGGTTTTAGGAAACTCTTTGAGAACTTTTTTAATGGTGGGTAAAAGCTCTGTTACTTGACCAACTCCTGTGCCTGCATAGATCCCAAAAATACCCGCATCTCGAAAAGCAGTGTTAAAGGAATAAACAGAGTAGACAAGCCCTCTTTTTTCACGGACTTCTTGGAAAAGACGCGAAGACATTCCTCCTCCTAAAAGGCTCGAAAAAACAGCGAGGGGGTAATAGTCCAGATCCCCATAGGGGCAAGATTCAAATCCAAGTAAAAGGTGAATTTGCTCGAGATCCCGTTTCTCAAAAAGTTGTCCCCCCTTATAGGAAGCCTTGATGAAGTTTTCTGTGGGATGAGTTGCAAGTTGAGCGAATTGTTTTTGGCAAAGTTCAACGATTTGGTCATGGTTTACCCCTCCTGTGGCTGCAAAAACCATACGAGAGGCCGTATATTCTTTTTCCATATATCCCTTTAATTGATTCCGAGACATGTGGCGAATAATCTCAGGAGGACCTAAAATGGGACGCCCTAAAGGATGGTTAGGAAAAGCCGTTTTTTGAAAATGGTCAAAAATAACATCATCTGGCGTATCAAAGGCTTGTCCTATTTCTTGAAGAATAACATCTCTTTCACGTGCAATTTCATCTTCTTCAAAGGTTGAATTTTGAATGATATCAGCAATGATATCTAAGGCCAAAGGAACATCTGCTTCTAAGATACGAGCATGGTAGGCGGTGTTTTCTCTTGAGGTATAAGCATTCAAATGCCCACCGACGCTTTCTATTTCTTCAGCAATTTGTTTGGCTGAGCGGCGAGATGTTCCTTTAAAAGCCATGTGCTCTAAAAAATGGGAGACGCCATTTATTTCGGGGGGCTCATTGCGGGTTCCAACTTCGACCCATAATCCTAAGGTTGCTGTAGCAATACCAGGAAGATCATCGGTAATTACTCTTAAGCCATTATCAAGCGTTGTCAGTCGTACAGTCACAGGATTTCCTTTTAAAAATGGTTTTATTTCTCCAGAAGAGCATAAAAATGAGGGAAAAAGCAAGGCTATACCACGTTATGGCATATTCAAGGTGATTATTTGATAGTGTTGAGATTGGGTTTGTAGCCTGAATTCGAGGGTCAAAGGAATCTTTTGCTACAAGATAGTAGGGCAAGAGAGGGATCTCAAGATCTTGTGAAAGGGCTTTAAGGTCAATCCAAAAATAAGTTCCTTTTGTGTTTGCCGGTTGAAAATAAGAGGGAGGGGAAGGTTGTCTTGCAATCCCTTTAACTTTAAGATCTTCCTTAAGAAAAGAATAAATTTCCTTTTGAGCCCACCCTCGTTGTACCAAAAGGTAGTGCCCTCTTCGACTTTGAAAAACATCGAAAACATAAACACCATTTTTTCCCATGTGGACTTTGGATTGAAGAAAAATAGTTTTTCCTTGCAAGAAATGGCCTTCTGCAAATACATGCTGAAAAAGACTGGGGGTTAAAAGAGTATCGACATTTTGAGCGGGAGCACTTTTGCTTTGAGCTAAGCGCTCAAGAAGAGCCTCCTTTTCACCCTTCCTCTGTAGTTGCCAGGTACCTAGGCCAATAAACACAAGAATGAAAAAAATCATAAAAACAGTGAAATATTTCAAGAAGCCTCACTACTTGCAAAATGGTATTATAATCCCGATCCCCACCAGTAGATACTCACAAATAGAAAGAGCCACACCACATCAACAAAATGCCAATACCAAGCAGCGGCTTCAAAACCGACATGACTCTCAGGGGTAAACTGATCCAGGTGAGCTCGGAACCAGCATACCAGAAGAAAAAGAGTTCCAACGATGACGTGAACCCCGTGAAAGCCCGTTGCCATATAAAAAGTTGAAGGATAGATACCTCCCTTAAAGGCAAACGTGGCATGGGCATATTCAAAAGCTTGGATAGATGTAAAAATGAGCCCTAAAAGAATAGTAAATCCAATTCCTTTCAAAACATCCTTTTTATGATTTGCCAAAAGAGCATGGTGGGCCCAAGTAATGGTGGTTCCCGAAAGAAGCAAAATTAACGTGTTGAAGTAAGGGTAATCAAAGGGGTTAAGAGGGTGAATCCCTTTGGGTGGCCACACCCCACCCGTAGGCTCGGTTGGAAAGAGACTTGCGTTAAAAAAAGCCCAAAAAAATGCCACAAAAAACATCACTTCAGACGTGATAAAAAGAGCCATTCCTGTGCGAAGCCCAAATTTGACAGAAGGGGTATACGTTTCTTTATCTTCGGACTCGCGAATCACATCGCGCCACCATCCTGCCATTGTGAAAACTAGAAGGGCAAGTCCTATGAGCAGCACGTAATACCCATGGTTGTGCATAAGAAGAACAAGCCCAATGGCTGCTATAAGTCCACCAATAGATCCAACAAAAGGCCAGGGGCTGGGATTTACAATGTGAAAGGGATGGTTCTTTTTTGAGGCCGGCATAACCCTATGACCTTCCTTTTATTTTTCTTTTCGTGCCCAAAAAGTATGAATGCTGGGAATACCCGTTGGCCCCAATGGAGGGTGATCAATTTTCGTCCAGTAGGCTACATAGTCTTTACTGCGGTGACCAAGAGGAATGACATAATGTCCCCAGAGAAGAGCGCGATCAAGGGCTTTAACGGCTGTCACTAGATCCTTCCGTTCTTTTGCATTAGTAATCATACCACAAAGTGCATCAACTGCAGGACTTTTAATGCCAGGATAATTCCGCGTTCCTGGCTCGTCCGCAGCCTTGGAGCTCCAATAAAAAGACTGTTCATTGCCAGGAGAAAGGGAGTGACCCCAAAAATGGATTATCATATCAAAGTCCATATTAATCCGACGTTTTTCGTATTGAGACGCATCCACAGTTCGGGCGGTGGCTTGGATTCCAAGTTGTTTTAAATCCCGCGAAAAGGCTAGGGCGACTTTCTCATTTTCAGGGGTATTTAAAAGAATTTCAAAGGCAAAAGGTTTACCTGTTTTTTCATTAATGAGTTTACCACCCTTGGTAACCCAGCCAGCTTCTTTTAAGAGTTGCTGAGCTACTTTTAGATTCTCTCGCCTGCCTTTTTCTGACGTAGGAAGGGTATAAGCCTTTTCAAAGAGTTCCTTTGGTAATTGAGCACGAAATGGCTCTAACAGCGTAAGTTCTGGACCTTCGGGCAAGCCTTTTGAAGCAAGCTCTGTGTTGTCAAAAAAGCTCGTTGTGCGAGTCATAGCACCATGAAATAAGTTCTTATTCAGCCAATCATAATCAAAGGCATAAGTAAGGGCCAGCCGCACGCGGGGATCCCGAAAGATCTCCCGACGAGTATTGAAAGCAAAGGCTTGCATTCCAACTTGATGTTGATGGGGGATTTCAACACATTTCACCAGACCCTTTTGAACTGCAGGGAAATTATACTTTTGTGCCCATTTTCCTGGATCTGATTCCTCTCGACTATCCACATTTCCTGCCTTAAAGGCTTCAAAAGCTATGGCTGCGTTCTTATAAAAGTCAAAGCGAACTGTATCAAAATTGAAACATCCCTTATTCACGGGAAGGTCCTTGCCCCAATAGTTGGGATCGCGTTGGTAGGTGATGGACCGACCTGGTTCAACCTTGGCTACTTTATAGGGTCCACTGGCAAGTAAAGGGGTGAGCCCTGTTTTTTCAAAATCCTTTCCTTTAAGGTTCTTCTCGGAGAAAAGAGCCATAACCCCAATAATGAGTGGCATTTCGGCATCATATTTTCCATCAACTTTATCAAATACGAATTTGATTTTACGATCACTTAGGATTTCAACATTTTTTACTTTTTTATAGTACATTTTTTGTCCTGGTGTGCCATGTTCTAATAAGGTTTTATAAGAAAAGGCCACATCACTTGCTGTTATGGGACTGCCGTCCTGCCACTTGGCCTTTGGGTTTATGTTAAAAATTACCCAGGATCTTTCAGGCCCAACCTCGAGGCTTTCAGCAACAAGGCCATAGAGGCTAAAAGGTTCATCAGGTGATCGGTCCATAAGACTTTCAAACAAAAAATCTCGAATTCCAGCAGGGGGAGTTCCTTTGAGAGTGTAGGGATTGAGGGTATCAAAGGTACCTACAACAGCTAGTTTATAGTCTCCTCCCTTAGGTGCGTTTGCGTTGACAGTATCGAAATGAGTAAAATTAGGCGGATACTTTAGGTCCCCATGCATGGCTATGCCATGTTGTTCTTTAGCTTTTAAGGGAGAAATAAAAAAAGGAAGACTCAGTAATAGTAAAAGCAAAGCTCTTTTCATTTGATTTCTCCTACTTTCGTTAAAGTTGTGAGAAACCTTTTATATCAAGCGCATCTGGAGGATGTCAAATTTTCAGATGTGTGTATGAGCAGTACATATGAGACTCAAGCAGCTAGAGGATATTGCTCAGAAATAACTTGCAACATTATATTATTTCGTCAGGTCTTCTATCAAATCATGGATGAGAGTTGAAATAGAGCTTAGGGGCTTTCGAAGATCTTTAGGGTATTCAAACCCTCTATATCTTAATAACTTCTCGTGGTAAATTTAAAAAAGGAATGCATAGAAAAACAATCCTGGATAAAGGACTTACATGCGACAGGTTCAAATTGCTCCTTCTCTTCTTTCTGCTGATTTTGCTCGTCTTGGAGAGGAAATCAAGGCGGTTGAATCCTTCGCAAACATGATTCATTTAGATGTCATGGATGGACATTTTGTCCCCAACTTAACCTTTGGCCCTCCTGTTATTGCAAAACTAAGACCCTGGACGAAGCTACCCTTTGATGTACATCTGATGATTGCTCCCGTTGATCCTTTGCTCGGTGATTTTATTGAGGCTGGAGCAAATATTATAACCGTCCATCCTGAAGCCGGCCCTCACATTTATCGCACTTTACAATTCATTAAAGAACAAGGTACTAAGGCAGGCGTTGCGCTTAATCCCGGGACGCCGGTGGATTTGATAAAGCCGCTCTTATCAATTGTTGATCTCATTTTGGTCATGACAGTTAACCCAGGATTTGGAGGGCAAGCTTTTATTGAATCTCAGCTCCCAAAAATCAAAGATGTTCGTCGCCTTATCGATGAATCAGGTCGTGATATTATGCTGGAAGTAGATGGGGGAATTTCACCCGAAACAGCCTCCCTTGTCATAGAAGCAGGAGCTGATGTTTTAGTTGCAGGAAGTGCAATTTTTAAAGGGGATGCTTCCCATTATGATAAAAACCATAAAGCCTTAAGGGGTCAGAATGACTGAAAAGCTAACAGTTGCAGAGCGTCAAGATGCTCTTAAAAAACTCCCAGGATGGGAGGAGACGGGAGATGGCAAGGCCATCACAAAATTCTTTAAATTCAGAAGTTTCCAGGAGGCTTTTGCTTTTATGACACGTGTCGCACTCTATGCTGAAAAAATAGATCATCATCCTGAATGGACAAACGTCTACAACAAAGTTTCTGTCACCCTTTCAACTCATGATTGTGGGGGGGTTAGCGCAAAGGATATTACCCTTGCGCTTTTTATTGAAGAGGCTGCGTTTGTTTTTCTTAATCCTTGTATGACGGATCAGTCCGCTCAAGTTTTCTAAGAAGAGCTGTCCAATCCCGAATTCCAAAGTCTGGTTCAAATTCTCGTAAATCTCGAGCTGCCTTTTCGCATACCTCATGAGAGGGGATAAGAACCTTCTGCCCTCCCGAAAGGGCTGCACATTGGACTTTACAAGCTTGTTCAAGGAAATGAGCATAAAGAAAAGCTTCCTGAACTGTTTCTCCGCAGGTTAAGGTTCCGTGGTTCCTTAAAATCATTGCTTTTTTTTGACCTAAATCGTCAGCTAAATTCATGCCTTGACGGAGGTAGTTCAACGCAAGGGAGTCGTAGGAATGATAAGAAAGACGATTATAAAAATGGAATGAGAACTGGCTAAGGGGAAGAAGTCCGCACTCCATAGCAGCTACAGAAACCCCAGCTGTTGTATGGAGATGAAAAACTGCATTTATGTCAGGGCGGGACTTATAGATGCTGCCGTGGATAACATACCCTGTTTGATTATACTGGCTTTCTGATCCTTCGAGAATGTCACCATCCAGCGAAACTTTGAGAAGAGAAGATGCCGTAACTTCTTCAAAGAGTAGCCCAAAAGGATAAATAAAATAAAAGTCTGACCCAGGGAGGCGAGCAGAAAGGTGAGTGTAGGTTAAATCATCCATCTGCTTTTCAGCAAGGATGCGATAGGCTGCGGCCAACTCAATCCGAGTCTGTTTTTCATAAGAAATTTTTTTTGAAGGGAAGAAAGATGCTTTAGATTTCATTGTCACTCCTCTATTTGTTATCAACATTTTTGATGAATCGGTTAAGCATTGATCCCTAAGTTTTAGAAAGCTTAGGGTTTTACAAGCTTAGCATGTTAAAAAATTATTTCAATGATTTTGATAAAAAATTTATCAATTATACTCAAATGATTTCAAGTTTTCGGGCAGCCGCCCGTGGGTGAGTACGATGAGCTTAGTCAACCTTCGTGACAAAGCGTGAGACCCAAAGGGCCTGCCCGAAAACTTGAAAGGCGACGTGTATATGGTAAAATGATTTTAGGTCCAAAAGACAGGCTTTGGTCGGACATCTACATGGACAAAATTTGACTTTGCATAATACCCAACTCCGCCTGCTTTCAAAGACCGAGCTGCTTTACAGAGATCTTTAAGGGGCGTATGTTCGAGGCGCAAATCAATCGCTTTTCCTTTCACGTGAAGGCTATTTTTTGCAACCCCTTTGCTTTTAGAATGAAGTTTTGCATTGGTTTCTTTAGACCGATATCCACAGATGATTTGATAAGGATCATCTTGGGCTGCAAGTTTTGCATTAAGTTGGTGCAATGTATCAAAAAGACGAATGTCAATAGGATGCTGCTTATTATTCCGCCTGTCCCTTAAGATATAAGAAAGCCGCTCAAGCGCTTTTTCGTCGTAGAACCCTTCCCGCCAATAGGTACCTTCAAAGTCTTCTCCCGTATGGATATTAAGAAAAGAAAGTTTTCGGGAAGAAAACCGGGGACGAATTTTTGCAAGTGTTGAGACGGTAAAAGCAGGAGTTGCAGCTATAGCGACAACGGATGAAGCCAAGAGGAGAAACCGCCGTCTCGAGAGAGTTAAGTCTGTCATATCTTTTCCCCCTAGTCTATCCATTCAATTTTTAATACAATCCTCGAGCAAGGATGACAAGGAAAAAATGGCTTTTTTCTTGAGGTGGCCTTGGGGGGATTTAGAGAAGGTTTAAAAATAGGGTTTAATGGAATGAAAAAAATAAGTTTGTTGATGTTAACCTGCTTCCTGTGTGGATGCTCTCTTTTAGGAACCGAGGAAAGTCGTCCTCTTTATACTCTAAAGAGTAAAGGGCTTGAAGCTTCCTCGATTGTCATAGTGCCTCTTTCCATTGCTGTGCCTGTAAGTGAAGCGAGCTTAAATACAGCTCGAATTGCAATTACACCCTCTCCTTATCAAAGAGACTACTTGGCCGATGGGGAATGGCCCGACCGACTGCCTAAGGTCTTACAAGAAGTTTTTCTTGAAGCTTTTAGCCAGAGGTGGGGAGCAACTTATGTGAACCGGGTGGGCGCAGGTCTTTCCACCCATTTTGTTTTCCAGTCTGAAATTCTGGACTTTTCCGTTTATCATTTAGATCAAGGAAATCCTGAAGTGCGCCTTAAAGTCATATTTAAACTTATGGACTTTAAACATAGACGTGTCCTTGCAGCCCAAACATTTACAAAAACAGCTCCTATCTCGCAACCAACAATGAAGGAAATTGTGGCTTCTTTTAATACAGGGCTTCATTGCCTTCTAAAAGAGGCGATTGGATGGATGGAAGAAACACTCCTAAAAGAAAGCGCTCTTAATTCCGGAGATAATGAATTGGGCCGCGAGAGCCGTTAGAATAATACCGAATACACGGGTTAATACGTTAGACCCTGTAACGCCTAATATTTTTTGAATGAGAGGGGCAGCTCTTAAGAAAATAAAAGTAATTCCTACAACGACAAGAATAATACCAATTAAAATAACCTGATCGAAAAAAGCGTTTCCTGTTTCTTGTGTTAAAAGAATAACTGCGGTTAAAGCTCCTGGACCAGAAATCAGGGGAATGGCCAAAGGAAATACAGTAATGTCCCCACTGGTGCTAGCTTCTCGTTCTTCATGAACTGTGGTTGTCGTCATTCCAGTGTGATGGGCAATGACCATTTCTACAGCTGCAATCATTAACAAAAAACCACCCGCAATTTGAAAAGCGGGTTGAGTAATACCTAAAATATTTAAAAGCCCCTCTCCTCCAAAAGCAAATACGACAAGAACAATAGCTGAAATCCAACATGCCTTATGGGCCGCTGTATTTCGATCATGAGTTGTCATTTTTTGTGTTAAAGACATAAAAATGGGTACCAGGGCTACCGGATCGATAACAACAAAAAGACTGACAAAAGCATTAAGATATGAATTGAGCATAGCTTTAGTTTACATAAATGGGGTTGTTAACAAAAGGGAAAAGAAGACCTGGATTTGCCTTGATGAAGAAATTATAACAAACTAGAAAGGAACTCATGATGAATTTTCCAAATATCAGCCCTATTGCCCTCCAAATTGGCCCCCTCGCAGTTCATTGGTACGGGATCGCTTATGTAGTTGGGATTTTAGGTTGGTGGCAATATAGCCTTTGGCTTACAAAAAAATTTCCTCTTCTTAATCGGAAGATCGTCGATGACTCTCTGAGCTGGGCTATTGCTGGTGTTATTATTGGGGGGCGTCTTGGGTACGTCATTTTCTATAACCCGGCTAAGTATATGGCGAATCCTTTCGAAATTTTTGAAATTTGGAAGGGAGGGATGGCTTTTCATGGAGGACTTTTGGGGGTTGTTATTGCGATTGCTATATATTCAATGAGACGAGGAATTTATTTCCTTACTTTTTCTGATCTTGCTTGTTGTGGTGTACCCATCGGTCTTTTCTTTGGACGTCTTGCCAATTTTATTAATGGGGAACTTTATGGACGTATAACCGATGTTTCTTGGGGAATGATTTTTCCCCAAGGTGGCCCATTTCCGCGCCATCCAAGTCAACTTTATGAAGCCTTTCTAGAGGGATTTGTCCTATTTTTTATTCTTGCCTATGGGGCTCTTTTCACACGTTGGCCGCATCGGCGTGGGTTTCTTACAGGAATTTTTTTAGGTGGCTATGGAATTGCTCGCATACTTGCCGAATGCTTCCGAGAGCCTGATGTATTTTTAGGATACTTTACAGGAGGCTTAACTATGGGGCAGATTCTCTCTCTTCCAGTTCTTGGCTTTGGGCTTTTTTTAACGATTCGGGCATTTTTAAGAGATGAGAATGCTTGAAACTCTTCTATGCCAAGAGATTCGAAATAAGGGTCCCCTTTCCCAAAGTTACTTTATGGAGATAGCACTCCAGCATCCCCTTTATGGGTACTATCGAACCCAAGAAGCCGTAGCACGTGATTTCATAACTTCTCCTGAAATTAGCCAGGTCTTTGGGGAGCTTATTGGGATCTGGGCGATTGATTATTATCAAAAACGCGAGAAGCCAAGATCTATCTCTCTTGTTGAGTTTGGCCCGGGAAGAGGGACTCTTATGGTTGATTTTTTAAGGGCTTCTAAAGTATCAAAAAAATTTTCAGAAGCCTTAAATCTTTTTTTGATTGAAACTAACCCAATTTTGCAAGATATCCAACGAAAGAGACTCGCCTGTACGCCTAAATGGAGTAAGAAATTTGAAGATATTCTTTTCACTGAAGATCCATTAATAATCATTGCCAATGAATTTTTTGATGCCCTACCCGTTAAGTATTTTGTGCGAAAAGACAACATCATCTATGAAAGATATGTGATCCTTAAAAAAAACAAGCTTGTCTTTAGCTTAAATCCCCTCCAGGGTAATGAGGGACCTGATGAGGGCTGGGAAGAAAGCCTTGCTACAGAAGATCTGATAGATCAGATTTGTAAAAAGCTATTAAAACAAACGGGTGTTTTCTTGTGCATTGATTATGGTTATGAAGAAGGGAAGGGGGATAGCCTTCAGGCCCTTTACCAAGGGAAACCTTCTGAACCTCTTTTGAAGATAGGACAATCAGATTTAACCTGTCATGTCAATTTTGGCCGAATGAAAGAGATTGCTCTTTCCCAAGGGCTTGGCGTTTTAGGGCCTATTTCTCAAGGACGGTTTTTAAAAAATTTAGGAATTAATACACGAATCTCTCTTTTGAAACAGATAAACTCATGCCAAAGTGCTGGCTTAGAGGCGGCTGCAACACGTCTTACCCATCCTCAACAGATGGGGACGCATTTTAAAGTTATGGCCATATTTTCACCCCCACAAATTACCCCCTTAGGATTTGATTAATGATGATTAAATGCCCTTTTCTTTCCCAATTTTCTTCCCTAAGACATGGATTTTTTGGACCTGATCATGAGAGCCTCTTGGACGAGAACGGGTTCCCTTTACCCCTTGTCAAGTTAGAACAAGTTCATGGTACTAAAGTTGTTCATGTGACCGAGCCTTTACATAAAGAAATAGAAGGAGATGGTTTGGTTACATCTGTTCCTGGGATAGTTTTGGGTATGTTAACCGCTGATTGTGGCCCTGTTCTCTTTTATGATCCTCTTGCAAATGTTATTGGAGCCTGTCACGCTGGATGGAGGGGAGCAAAAGCTGGTATTCTCCAATCAACCCTTGATGCGATGGAAAATTTGGGTGCAAAACGTACCCAAATCTATGCAACCTTAGGGCCTACTATTTGCCAGGAACATTATGAGGTCGGTCCTGAATTTCCAGATTTAATCGGAGAAGAGTACAGAGCTTATTTCTATCCTTCCCCTAAAGAGGGCTACCATTATTTTAATTTACCCCTTTATATTTTTAACCAACTTAGAAGAGAGAAATTGTATTATGTTCATGACGTTAAAAGGGATACATTTACAGGAGAATTTTCAAGTCGGCGGCGGTTTTTATTTCAGGGAATAACAAAGTTCAATTTTTCAAACCTTTCTGCGATTGCAATTGTTTGAATTTTGTGGCAATCTTTTAACCGTCCGGTTGAAACATACAAATGAAAATGACGAAAGAGTTTCCGGCAACTCTAACGAATGAGGAATAAAAATGAAATATATCTTTTATGCAGCCTTGCTTTCTGCGTGTGCATTAACACTTGCAGCTTGTGGGGAGAAAAAAACAGAAGAAACAACTCCACCACCAGCAGAGCAAGCAGCTCCAGCACCAGCTGAGGCCCCCCCTGCGCCAACAGAACCAGCTCCTGCAGTACCTGAAATGCCTGCAGCACCAGCTGAAGCGCCAGAAGCGCCAGCTACAGAAGGTGAAAAACCAGCTGAGGCAAAGTAATACTCTCTTAGAGAGAGTCACTTTTAGAAGACCCCGCGAAATGCGGGGTTTTTTTATGGAAGCTCGTTGAACTGTGATGGTCTGTCTGATCTTTGAATGACCGTGATTCCCAACCTAAAGACGGTTTTAGTTATCAGAGTTTATACGCTTTTCAATCCGTTACCCTGAGCCCTCTCAGAGGGCATGGCAATAAAAGCAACTGTTACCTCTCTTAAGAAGGAAGAGTTTAATACATCCTGACGTTCATTAAACGTTCAACCCATGAGCCTTCTTCCATCTTGATCCATTCAGGGCGGAGGTCTTCTCCTTTAAGAAGCATATACGAATCTGCATACCACTCACTACCCGGGAAGTTATGGCCAAGAACAGCTGCCACTATTTGAGCTTCCTTTTTTAAGCCGATGGCCAGATAACACTCGATAAGTCGGTGTAAAGCTTCAGGGACATGGGTTGTTCTCTGATAGGCATCAATAACCGTTTGGAAGCGGTTGATAGCCGCAAGATAGCGTCCTTGTTTCATGTAGTAGCGCCCAACGGTCATTTCTTTTCCAGCAAGATGGTCATAAACTAAGTCCATTTTAAGCTGGGCATCTTTGCCGTATTTTGTTCCAGGAAATTTTTTTACAACTGTCGATAGCGCATTGAGAGCTTCAAGGGTGTTCTTTTGATCACGCGTCACAGCAAGGATTCGGTCATAATAACAAAGTGATTTTAAATAATATGCATAATCAATATGTTTGTAACCAGGATGAAGTTGGATGAAGGCATCTAATGTTGCAATTCCCTTATCATAATCTCCGTTAAGATAGTTGGCATAAGCCGACATCAATTGTCCGCGAGTTGCCCATTCTGAATAAGGATGCTGGCGTTCTACCTCATCAAAAGATTCAGCAGCGTCTTTGTAATCATTCTTTAAAAGTTCCTCATAGCCCTGTAAATACAACTCATTAGCAGGTCTTTCTACATAGGGCTTTTCTTTTTCTCCACAAGCTACAAGTGTGAGGATTGTTAACCCTCCCGCCATTTTTAAAAGAGATTTTCCCATTCTGTTTATCCTTTACCATTTCCTTTTTGCTTATAAGACCTTTAGGAACTCACGGCAATGGGGGAGATAAGGAAATATTAATGCACCCATTTATAATAGAAAAAATCTTTACCCATTCTTACCCATCGGGAGACCTCTTTCTTTTCGGAGAATTTAGAGAAATATAAAGCAAGGTAGGGAAAACAGGCGATCTTCATCCTAGCCAACTCAATTTTTTAACGGGTGAAACTAACTTCAAAGTTGCTGTGCTTATTTTATGCTCTTCGAGCCTTTTTTCTTGTCTTTCTGTGCAAACGAGATGGTATGAGTGCCGTTTTATCTTGCCTCACTGGTCCAAGCTGTGGGATCGGCAAAAAGTGCTAAAAGAAGTTTGTGATGTAGGCTATGACCTGATCGAACGCCATGGAATTTTCCGAGAATAAGGCCTCCAGCTAGGTGGAGATCTCCAAGAGCATCAAGTACTTTGTGACGAACACATTCATCTTCAAACCGTAATCCATCTTCATTAACGACTTTAGTTTTATCGTAAACAAGTGTATTTTCAAGAGAAGCCCCTTTTGAAAGTCCCATTGCCCACAATTTTTCAGCATCTTCTAAAAGACCAAATGTTCGAGCAGAAGCAATATCTTCTGAGAAATCTTCTTCTAGGGGCCGGAAAACAAGATGCTGAGGGGTAAGTTCAGTCCGCCCTCCAAAATCAAAGTCAACTTCAATTTCGTAATAAGATGCAGGAGAAAGGGAAACTTTGCGATTTCCCTCTTCAACAGTTACGGTTTTTAAGACGCGAATTACGCGACGAGGGGCTCGCTGATCCTTCATACCAGCTCTTTCTATAAGAGTAACAAAGGGTTGAGCACTCCCATCCAAGATAGGAAGTTCGGGTCCATCAATTTCAACACGAATGTTATCAATACCACTTGCTGCAAGAGCCGCCATAAGGTGCTCTACTGTTGAAATAGTCATGCCTTCACTGTTCCCAATGGTGGTGCAATTGCGTGTATCAACAATGTTTTTCCAAAGGGCCTTGACTTCGACCCCCCCTAAATCTGTCCGAATAAAGGTAATCCCACTTCCTGAAACGGCAGGATGAAGGGTAACTGTAACAGGTATTCCTGAATGAACACCTATTCCTTGACAAGAAACCGAATTTGCAATTGTTTTTTGACAATGCTCAATAGGTTTCTCCAACTCGGTTGGCATAATTGCGCAAAGCTGAGATTGACTTTTTTCAATGGAAACTGAAAGAAAACCTGTCACTATGTATTCCTTTATTCATACTCTTCTATTTTAAAAATAAACTGTGGTCCGGGGAGAGACAAATCACTCATTATGACGGATTGTTACATGGTAATGTTAGTTGTGTAGAATACAAAGTTTTCTTTAAGGCTTAATTCCATCAGAACCTTACTGAATTTCATTTGTTGATACCTTATCTCTACTCTCACATATCTCTCAAACTTAGTTTGTAACGGTAATAATATCTAACAGCAAATCCAATAACCCTCTTGGTTATCTGATATTTCAAACCTTTTTTGAGCGTCTAAGTTATTTTTTTATCTGTACAGTCTTCGGTGTTAGTTCACTAAGCTCTAATGCATGGGCAAAAAAGGTTGTTAAATCTCCTGGCCTCATATCATCACTACCGTTATGAGGCATATGAATAGAGAATAAGCCAAAGGGTTCACTATGAGGATTTTGATAAGGTAGGATATAGTGCCTTAGGCTTCCATGCCCTTTTTCTTTTTTTAACATCATTCCCCCTAATTGGTTAATGCAGTCGACAAAGTCTCTCGCTTTAATAACATAAGCTTTATAGTGGAATGCAGCTTCAAAAGCTTTTGCTCCTCCACCATCTAAAAGTATTTTAGGGGGTTGTGTCATGATAGATTGGGAAGCTTCCTGCTCTAACTTATTTTCTGTGTGTTTTTTGTTTTTATTTTTCCAATACTTAATGTATTATTCTAAATTGAATTCTTCTGTTTTATCTTCTTCTACAGAACTCTCTTCTTCACTTTTCTCATCATTTTCTAATTCTTCATTTATATTTTCTTTAACTTGTTGCTGAGGTATTTCTATGTTTTGAGTGTCTTCCTCTTTCTGATCCTGGTTATTATTTTGAATAGGTAAAGCAGCAGAGGCAGAATTTTGTTGATTTGTACTCTTACTTTTTTTCTTTTTAAGTTCAGATGAAAGTATTTTCTGAGAGTTTTCCTTATCTCCTGAAGTTTTTTTTCCCTTTTTTAAGGAAGGGTTTTTACATTGACTACCTTGTAGATTTAGCTTGGTGGGGGCTTTCTCAAGAAATTTGTCTGTTGTTATGCATGGTCCAATAAGTTTTGTTATATTATCTTTTACTAAAGTTGAGATTTTATCGCTGCTAAGTGTGATGTCAAAATCTTTCTTGTCTAACCCCTGTTTTACAGCCCTAAAATAAACAACACGTTTGTCTTTAAAAGCAGTTGCCAAATCTTTGGATAGGCCGGAGGTGTCTTTCAATTTTTCAACTAAAGGAACTTCAACTGGCTCATTTATAAGGCTAAGGAGAAGCCTGTAGAGTTTGCTGGTTGTAAAAAAATCATCGTACTCGAGCTGTAAGCTTGGAAAATCACTATGATAATCATGATTACTTGATTGATCCTTTAAAAACACCTTGGTTAAAATAAGAGGATCTTTTGTTTTGATCGCTTCAATACCAAACTCAGAAATCTCCTTAACTAACGACTCTAAGGAAAGTGGCTTATGCTTCTGCCTACTAATTTCGCCCAAGATATCTCTATAATTTAGGAGAGAGAAGTACATATATTGCCCTATTTCATTCAGAAGAGGCTTAACTACATTTTTAAAATTAACTTCCTTCTCTTCTTTCAAAAGATCATTGGATAGGTAATAATTTTTCAGTTCTTTAAAAGATTCCGAGACTATATGCCAGTATGTCATGTCTTGTTGGGAAGTGCTAAGCTTGTATTTAATACGTTGAGGAGTGTTTAGATGAGTTCCAACTATAGAAGAAAACAAATTACCATAGTTTCGGATTATTTCTTTTATCTCTTCACTCTCGTTATTTGATTTTAATTTCTGATGGATAGCTTTATAGTGAGATTGCCTACTTTCAGCAAGTAAATGGCATTCTTCTAGAATATTTTCAGAAGACTCAGAAGGATAAGATAAAACAATAAACAACAAAAAAATAAAGAGAAACCTATGCATTTTCATACCATCTAATAAATAATTACATAATTATATACTATTTGTTTGAATGTCAATTTATTTTGAACATATTTATTGTATAGCAAAATACCTATGAGATAAGACGAAGATAAGATAAGATTAGCCAAAAAAGGAGGCAGAGATGGCTAATCCATATAGCGAAGATTTAAGGATAAGGGCGATAAAGCTCATTGATGAAGGAACAGGGCCTACAGATGTTTCAAAGATTCTCCATATTTCTCGAGGGATCCTTTATAGGTGGCTAGATCAAAGGCGTTTAACCGCCTCAATAAAACCCAAAGAAAACTGGCGAAAAGGCTATCGCCCCAAAATAACGGATTTAAATGTTTTCAAGAAATTTGTTGATGAAAACGTTGGATTAACAAGTGGTGAAATGGCAGAAGAATGGGGAAACATAAGCTCCAAAACCATTCGAAAGATGCTGAAAAGACTTGGTTATACGCGAAAAAAAAGACCTATGGCTATAAAGAAAGAAATGAAGAAAAGCGAGAAGAATTCAAACGCATCATTGCCTCACAACCGCCAACAAGACAATTTGTAATCCTTGATAATGCGAGTTTCCATAAGGGAGGCAAAATTGTTAAGATGCTTGAAAGAGCAGGCTGTAAGGTCCTATACCTTCCTCCTTATTCCCCTGATTTCAACCCCATCGAGCACTTTTGGGCTCCCCTCAAGCATCGCATCAGAAAGTTCCTTTCCCTTTGCGACCGAGATCTTTATCAAGCCGCTGAATTAGCCTTCTCTTATGTCTTATCTTAAGAGCTTTTTGCTATAGTAACGATTTCTTAACTTTCGTTCTGTACTCTATTCAAATGAAACCAATAACTCTCAGCAGAGCTGGGAGTTTGGATAGGAATCGCTCGAACCGGTTAGTGTTATTTTATCTGCATTTTCAAGGATTTCTTCTATATTAAACCAATCTCTATCTGTTGCTTTGGGACACAGGATAGCCAAATCAATATCTGAACGATCAGAAGAATCTCCTCGCGCGCACGATCCATAAAGCCAAATTTCTTCAATAAAAGGAAGAGAGCTTAATTTATGAAAAAATTATACTTCTTCCAAATTCATTTTAAATCAATAATATTTCCTTTACCGTCCCGATTGCCGTCTTAAAAAAGCTGGAATTTCAATCGATTCATCTTCGACTTCGAGTTCAGGATTTCTCTGAGGTTGGGAAGGAGGCTGATAAGGTCTTTTAACAGGCTCTGGAGCGCGTTTGGACTGGTTTTTTCGCCCTATAAGACGATCAAATAAACTCAAAAGTCCCCCTTCCTCTTGTTCAGAGTGGATAGGGGTGTAAGCAGTTTCATAAGTTCTTTCTTCAGGAAAAGAATTGTAAGCGGAAGCATCGTCAGTGTCCACAAGCTTTACAATACGCTCTTCCGCTTCAAACTCAGATGAAAAGGCTATCTGATTGAGATTTTCAAGTGGTTCAGATGGAAATTCTTCCTCAATTTTTATGGTAGCTGTCTCCATCTCCTTTTCAAGTTGGGAAATTCGAGCCTTATTAAAAGTGGCAGGTGCATGAGCATCGATCCCTGTTGCAACACAGGAGACGCGGATTCTCCCTTGGAGGCTTTCATCAAAGGTGGATCCAAAGATGATATTTGCGTCCGGGTCGACTTCTTCCCGAATACGATTAGCAGCTTCATCAACTTCATAAAGTGTCATGTCTAAACCACCCGTGATATTGATAAGGACAGCTTTGGCACCACGCATAGATACATCGTCTAAAAGCGGGCTTGAAATAGCAGCTTCTGCAGCTTCAATGGCTCTTCCTTCTCCTTGGGCTTCACCTGTACCCATCATGGCTTTACCCATCATTTCTCCCATGACGGCTCGCACGTCAGCAAAGTCGAGATTGATAAGGCCTGGCTTCATCATCAAATCGGTAACACTTCGAACCCCAGAGTAAAGGACATCGTCTGCCATTTTAAAGGCATCTGCAAAGGTTGTTTTTTCCGTTGCAACACGGAAAAGATTTTGGTTGGGGATGACGATAAGGGTATCTACATATTGCTGAAGTTCTTCAATACCCTTTTCTGCAATCTTCATACGGTTCCCACCTTCGAAATGGAATGGCTTAGTGACAACACCAATTGTAAGGATGCCCTTTTCTCGTGCCGCTTTAGCAATAACAGGAGCGGCTCCTGTTCCCGTTCCCCCTCCCATTCCTGCCGTTACAAAAATCATATTACTTCCTTCAATATGGGAAATAACATCTTCGATACTTTCTTCTGCAGAGGCTCTTCCGACTTCAGGGTGGGATCCTGCACCAAGTCCTTGTGTCGCTTCAAAGCCAAGTTGAATTTTTGACTCTGCTAAAGAGAGAGAAAGGGCTTGGGCATCGGTGTTTGACGCAATAAATTTGACTCCTTGTAACTCTCCTCGAATCATATTATTGACAGCATTTCCCCCAGCACCTCCGATACCAATTACCGTAATGCGAGGCTTGAGCTCTTTTCTCTCTTCTTGTTGCAACAGTGTCATTGTTTGCTCTCCATTATATCTTTATTGCGCCTATGATCACACAGACTGTTTAAAAAAACCATCACCAAATTTGCCTAAATAAAGATCCAATTTGAGATAGAATCCATTTGGATCTTGTTTGGGGTAGCATCTGTAAATAAGCAAGATGTTCAGCTTTTCCGTAAGCTAAAAGTCCTGCACATGTTGAAAAAGAGGGGTCTTGGGAGAGTTCAGAAGACCCAAGATGAAGTGGCTTTCCTAGGCGAATATTTTTTCCTAAAACCATAGATGCAACTTCTCTTACCCCTGCAAGTTGACTGGCTCCTCCTGTAAGGACAACCCGTCGCCCGACTAAAGCATCAACTCCTGTTTTGGTCAACCGGTCTCGAACATATTCGAAGATTTCTTCAACGCGGGGTTTAATAATTGACACAAGAGCAGAACGAGGCATTTGGTTTGTTCCTTCCCCTCCTTTTTCACCAACCAAAGGGATGACAATCATTTCTCGGTCATCAGCGGCTGAAGGAAGGGCACTTCCGTAAAGAGTTTTAAGCCGCTCAGCATGCGTAAGAGTTGTTGAAAACCCTCGAGCAATGTCCATGGTTACGTGGCTTCCTCCAATAGGGATACATTCTGTATGGCGTAGTTGGCCTTCATGAAAGACGGCAAAAGAGGTAGTGCTTCCTCCCATATCGATAAGGATAACGCCAAGTTCAATTTCGTCCTCAACAAGACAGGCTAACCCGGATGCGTAAGGTGCTGCGACGACTCCTGTCACTTCAAGGTGGCTTCTTGCGACACATGTGCTTAAGTTATAAAGAGGGCTCGTTTTTGTAAACAAACTGTGAATTGAAACCAGGAGACGCTCCCCATACATTCCTCTGGGATCTTTAATCCCTTTTGTCCCATCAAGGGCATAGCCAGTGGGAATCGTATGAATCACCTGATAAGTAGGGTCTTCTTGGGTGCCTTTTGCTTGTAAAAGGATGCGGCGGATGTCGGCATCATCGATGGGATGGCCAGAAACTTTCATCTCTACAGCAAAATTGACCGATTTAAGGTGTATCCCATTGATACTTACAAGAATATTTCGAATCGTAACTCCTGCCATCTTTTCAGCTGTATGAACGGCATTTACAATGGAGGTAATAACTTCTTCCATATCAATAACACCACCATACTTCACTCCAGTCGAGAGGTGGTGACCGACTCCTAAAATATCAAAATGGCCGGATGCGTCAGCTTGAGCAATAGCGCAACAAACCTTAGACGACCCAATATCTAAGGCTGCTATTAAGCTTCCTCGCATGCGCGTATGGTGGCGGCTCCAGTTCAACATTTTTCTTATTGGTTCCATTCAAACATCTTTACCTTTATTATTTTTTTCCTGAGCAGCTTCTGGTGTAAGACGGAAGATCAATTGGCCAGGTAGTCTCATATCAATAGTTATAACCTCTTTATCTATCAGATGATGGGTTCTTTCAAGATCAAGTAAATAAGCCAGAGCTTGGTCCGCTTCTTTTTCAGGGAGCTTCACATCCATTTTGTCATCAAGTCTTATATCCCACCGGTTTGATCTTAAATGGGTTGCAGCGGTTACGCGCGATCTTATCTCAGGGAATTTATCAAGAAGAGCTATTAGTTTTCCAACTTCCCGCGGAGCTTGATGACCGGTAACTATTAGTAAATTCTTATACTTATGCACTTCTTGAGTTTCTACAAGTTCCCCATCACGATCCACAAGATAGGTTTTTGCTTGATTTAACCAGAGTGCAACGGGTTCTTTTTCAGAAATGCGAATAAAAAGAGTGTCGGGAAAACGTCTTTCAACTCGGACTGATTTTATCCACGATATGCCTTCAAGTTTAATTTTCGCTTCTGAAAGATTGATAGAGAGAAGGGGGGTGCCTCGTCCCACGTTTAACTCTTTTAGGATGAGGGCCTTGTCCGTTCGCATTCGCCCTTCAACAATAACGTCTTCCAACCTAAAGCCTAACTTGGCGAAAGCCATCTGAGTGCTATAAGAAATTCCTGTAACTAAAGCGGAGCCATGAAAGTAGCCCCAGAGACAGAGAGCACAAAAACTCATTCCTATAATAATTGCTGTTAAACGCTGCGAGCTAAAAGCTTGATGGGATGTTCTCTGTGCCTTTTTCCTCTTTCCAGAAACAGGACGATAGGTTCTCACCGTCGGCATGAAGCGTCCTCCACCATCCATTGAATCAGCTGCGCATAGCTCATTCCTTTGTGAGCTGCAATTTCAGGGACCAAAGATAAGGGAGTTAGGCCAGGTTGAGGATTTGTTTCGAGGTAGTATAAAGTTCCAGGTTCACCTTGTGTATCATCGTAGCGAAAATCTGAGCGAGTTACCCCCCGGCATTCAAGAACTTTATGAGCTATTTCAGCCCATGTCAAAACTTGGGCATATATGTCAGGGTGAATAGGAGCTGGCATCAAATGGCGAGCTTTGCCCTCTGTGTATTTAGCTTCATAATCATAAAAAGCTCCTTTGGGGCAAATTTCAATAGCCCCAATTGCCTTTTCATTGATAACAGCGACTTGGATCTCTCGTCCTGGAATATAGCGTTCCACAAGGACTTCATCCTCAAAGGGCCATTCTTCTGGATCGGGGAGGGGCGTTTTTCCATCCAATATGATGTGAACGCCGAGACTTGAGCCTTCCCCGATGGGTTTAATGACAAAAGGAGGTTCCATGATATGGCCCTCACATATATCAACAAGTTTGGCAACTTGGCCTTCAGGAATGCGAAGCCCATTCATTGCACACATCTTTCGGGCAATAACTTTATTCATGGAAAGGGCTGATCCTAAAATACCCGAGTGAGAATAGGCAATTCCCATCATTTCCAAAAGCCCTTGGATACACCCATCTTCTCCCCACCTTCCATGGAGGATATTTAAAACTACATCTGGCTTATGGGTTTCTAAGTTATGAATAAGATCCGCTACATTCCGGGAGACATCAATTGGAATAGCCTCATGTCCTAATTCATCAAGGGCTTTTATAACACCTTGAGCGCTTGAAAGAGAGACTTCACGCTCTACTGAAAAACCACCCATTAAAACAGCAACTTTTTTCTTCATGCGGCCTTTTCTCCTATGTGGGAAACACTTTTAACACCAATTCTTTCAATCTCCCACCGCAAGGCGATCCCAGAAGTATCTAGAACACGTTTTCGAACGTCTTCTCCTAAGTCTTCAAGTTCGCAAGCCGTTGCAGTTCCTGTATTTATCATGAAATTACAATGCAGGTCCGACATCATAGCTCCCCCTCTTGTAAGGCCTCTGCAGCCGGCTGCGTCAATTAGCTCCCATGCTTTGGCCTTTTCAGGATTTGCAAAAGTACTTCCTCCAGTCCTTGATTTAACAGGTTGGGTCCGTTCCCGTTCTGCAAGAAGTGAAGAGATTTTCTCTTCAATTTCTTTAGCATTTCCTTTTTGCCCCTTCAAGCGAGCACCGATAAAAATCCAATCTTTTGGAAGATCACAATGTCGATATGTGAGACCTAACTCTTGAGGCGTTAGACGATGGAGAATTCCTTTAGGATCAATTACAAAAGCATGAAGTAGAATTTGAGAAATATCTGATCCATAAGCTCCTGCATTCATACGAAGAGCCCCCCCGATTGTTCCAGGAATACCACATAAGAACTCAAATCCGGCGATTCCTTCTTTGCAGGTTAAAGTAGCTACATTTCGATCTAAAACAGCAGCTCCAACATCAAGTGTCGTTTCATTCAAGTAAATATTTGTAAAGCCTTGTCCAAGACGAATAACAACCCCTTCTACCCCCCCATCTCTTACTAAAAGGTTTGAGCCAACACCAATTACATGAAAAGGGAGGTTTTTTGGGCGATTCTTAAGAAAAAAGCTTAAGTCTTGAACATCAGCTGGCTTAAAGGTTACTTGGGCAGGGCCACCAACTCGGAACCACGTTGTCGGTGCCAAAGGGACATCAAAAAGATATCGCCCTCTTACTTGAGGCAGAAATCGTTTTATTTCCTCAGTTTTCATCTTTATTCCACCTCAAATCATATTTATTCATATGATTGATTTAATTGTATTGGTAAAGATCGTGCAAGAGTAGAAATGGATCCTGCTCCTAAACAAATAACCATATCGCCCTCCCTGGCAAGAGTTTGGACCAAGTGAGGCAATTCTTCAGGTTCGTTACACTGATAAACCTCTCCCTTCATGGCTTTCACCAAAACTTCATGATTAATGCCTTCTCGGGGATCTTCTCGCGCTGCATAGACAGGTAAGACTATTGTTAAGTCAGCATCTTCACAACAGGTGGCGAAGTCTTGAAAGTGGCTTGCAAGGCGACTATATCTATGGGGTTCTAGGACTGCGATAATTCGTCCCTTTATAGCATTTTTGGCTCCTGCTAAGGTTGCTCGAATTTCAATGGGATGGTGAGCATAATCATCAATAATGGTGACACCCTTCCAGTTTCCAACCCGCGTAAAGCGCCTTTGAACTCCTTTAAAAGAGGAGAAGGCCTGTTTAAGAACACTGCTCTCAATTTTTCTATTCAACGCAATAGCAGCTACACCTAGGGCATTAACAATATTATGTTGACCATAAAGCGGAAGGTGCATTTCAGAGGATTTACCTTTGTTGACAAGATCAAAGACCATGCCTTCAGGGGATATTCGGCTATTTTCTGCTCTAACATCTGCTTCGGGGTGTAGACCATAGGTAACACATCTTTGGGTTGACCTAATTTTATGCCACAGAGCATAGACTTGAGGGTGATCGATTCCTAAAACAGCAACTCCTCCATCACTGAGTTGTGTTGTAAAAGTCTCAAAAGCAGCACATACATTTTCAAAGGAACCATAGTAATCCATATGTTCGGGGTCAATATTCGTAACGAGAGCTATTTCTCTTGGAAGCTTTAAAAAGCTTCCATCGGATTCATCCGCTTCGGCAACACACCATTCCCCGTGCCCAGGCTTAACGTTGGATTCCCACGAATTCATTATGCCCCCATTGATGACTGTAGGGTCCAAGCCAGCTTCCTCTAATACCCATCCCGTGAGAGCTGTTGTTGTTGTCTTTCCATGGGTTCCGGAAATCGCAATTCCCTTATAATTTTCCATGAGAACCGCTAGCATTTCAGCGCGGTGGAGAATAGGGAGCTCCCGGATACGGGCTTCTCTTAGCTCAGGGTTATTTTCCTTGATATCAGTTGAGATCACAACGAGATCCGATCCGTCAAGGCTTAAAGGATTATGCCCTATATTGACCCGAACCCCCTCTTTTTGAAGCCGATCGATGTTTCCGTTTAAAGATAAATCACTCCCACTCACTCTATACTTTTTTTGAGCCAGAAGCTGAGCGATTCCACTCATTCCAATGCCCCCTACGCCAATAAAGTGAATATGTTTGTTTTCTAAGTCCTTAAGGTTCATGAAACTATCTCTCTTAACTGGCAATTACTTTAACTAAGTGCGCAAGCCTCAATGTCGCATCTGGGACTACAAGGCGATGTATATTGACTGCTGCTTGCATTAATTTCCAGGGAGAAGTTATTAATTTTGATAAAAAAGTAGCTAGTGCTTTAGAAGTAAATTCTTTTTCCCTCATCATCCACCCTCCTTCAACGATAACGGCTTGCTGAGCATTATAGAATTGATGGTCATCCATGGCATAAGGATAGGGAATGAAAAGGGCAGGTCTTCCCACAAGGGCGGCTTCAATAACACTTGAGGCTCCTGCCCTTGAAATAATAAAATGGGCTTTTTTATAGCGCTCCCCCATTCGATCCAAAAAGGGAGAAAGCTCAACATGGGACTTTGTCTTATCATAGAGAGCTTGTGTTTCTCTTATGGATTCCTCCCGGCATTGTTGGCTAATGCGAAGGCGCTTTTGAAGGGATGGGTCTAAAAGACTGACAGCCTGGGGAAGAATTTCGCTAAAAACCCTGGCCCCTTGACTTCCGCCTGTTACAAGAAGATGGAAAGCCCCATTTTCTGTAGAAGCCATGTAAGGATGAGGTTCAATATCGGGACGGACAGGAAGTCCTGTAAAGTTCACTTTATCCTTGTAAGCAAGGGGTATGTTTTCTGTATGAGGAAAAGATGTAGCAATACCTGTCACGAAAGGGGCTAATCTGCGATTAGTTCTGCCAAAATAAGCATCTGCTCCATGAATGATTGTGGGTAAGCGCAGCATGGTAGCTGCAACCATAGTTGGAAAGGATGCATATCCTCCAAATCCAACAACAGCCTGTGGCTTTAAACGCCGTAAATGATAGAGGGCGGCTCCAATTCCAGAGATAAGGTACATTCCTCCTTTTAATTTCTTTCCAATCGATCCTTGAAGGTGTGCTGAAGGAATTTTAACTCTCAGGAATGAAGAATCGCTAAATTGGTGACCCCTACTATCGCTAAATAGATAAACCTCATATCCTTGGCGGGATAGCTCTTTAGCTAACGCATAAGAAGGAAAAACATGCCCGCCTGATCCTCCTGTTGCTAAAATGATACGGTTTTGAAACTTACTCATGATCCAATATCCTTCGGCGGGTGAGGCCCAAAACCATCCCCATTCCAAGAGAAAGTGCCATCATTGAAGACCCTCCATAGCTAATAAACGGAAGAGTCATTCCCTTTGTGGGTATTAGGTTTAACGTTGAAGCTACGTTTATAATTGCTTGCAGTCCAAACTGAACAATGAGTCCTGTAACCGCAAGAATCACAAACATGTTGTTTTCTTCAAGGATACGAATAAAAGTTCTTAGAACAATAAAAGCAAATATGCAGATTAGCAAAAGACAAAAAATCATACCAAACTCTTCTCCTGCAACGGCAAAAATAAAATCAGCATGAGCATCTGGAAGAAATTTTTTTATAGTTCCCTCGCCTGGACCTTGTCCAATAAATCCCCCATTGGTGAAGGCTTCTAAGGATTGAGTTACTTGATATCGATCTCCAAACTTGTCGCCTTCCACAGGATTAAAGAAATGATCTACTCGGCGGGCTACATGGGGGAAGAGGAAATAAGCTGCAAAAAGCCCCCCAACCCCACACGCAGCTCCCGATAAAATCCAAAAAATAGGAAGGCCTGCTAAGAAGAACTCTGAAAACCACATGACTGAAATTAAAGCTGTCATTCCCAGATCAGGTTGCAGCAGCAAAAATATGACGACAAATCCATATAAGCCTATTGAAATCCAGTTACCTGGAAAGGAAGGCTGGAGATGGTGTTTTGAAAACATCCAAGCACAAACGACAGCAAAAGATGGTTTAATAAATTCAGAGGGTTGGAGGGAAATTCCTGCGATTTCAAGCCATCGGCAGGCCCCTTTTATTTCAACTCCGATGAGGCTTGTAAGGATAAGCCCGATTCCACTGAATACAAAGACAATGAAAGCAAGGTATTTAATTTTTTGAAGCGAAAGAAGAGAAACCCCAATCAAGATACTTAAGGTAGGAACTAAAAAAAAGATGTGCTTTTTTATAAAATGAAACGAGCTCCAGTGGTGTTGGTTTGCAACAGCAGGGCTTGCAGCCATAATCAAAAGAATACCCAAAAGTACAAGGAGCATCAAACTAGCCAGTGTCCATCTGTCAACGGTCCACCACCACCTTCCAATTATGTTTGTGTTTGTGCGTGCTAAGGAGAGCATAAATTTTTCTAAGCTTTCTTTTGTTCTAATCTAATCATTTCCTGAACGTGTTGGCAAAAAGCATCCCCTCTTGCCTCAAAATCACGAAACTGATCAAAACTTGCACAGGCTGGAGACAAAAGTACAACCGAATTTGCCTTTTGATCATCGAGAGCTAGTTTTGTTGCTTTCTCTGTAGCTTCCTCTAGCGTCTTACAAATTGTATAGGGAACCCTTCCTTCTAAGGTGACGTGAAAGCTAGATGCTGCTTCTCCATATAAAAATACATGCTCAACAGAAGGAAAATAAGGCTTAAGGGTTGTTATTCCACCTTCCTTAGGTCGCCCTCCCAAGAGCCAATAAAGGCGAGAATCTTGATAGCATGTAAGTGCTTTTGCAGCGGCATCTGCATTGGTTGCTTTACTGTCATTCACAAACGTTACGTTCTTGTAAGAGGTGATGCGTTGTTGACGATGGGCTAGTCCAGGGAAAGATGCAATTCCTCTCACAATAACCTCTTCCTCAAATCCCATTGATCGAAGGGCTCCGTAAGTTGCTGTTACATTTTGCCAATTGTGTTGGCCTTTTAATCGATCAAAGACTTTCAAGTTTAAAACAGGGTGGGACTTTTCATAGAGAACCCCCTCCTTTACATAAATGCCGTCCAAAAGAGTTTTATATGTCGAGATGGGCAGAAGATTTATTTTCCCCGATGATTTTAATGTTTCGTAAATTGCTAAACAATGAGGATCATCAACACTCACCACAAAAGTATCTTGGGGAGATGAATTTTTGTAAATAAGTTTTTTCGCGGCAATATACCCCTCCATTCCACCATGACGTTCCAAATGGTCAGGCGTAATGTTTAGAAGAACACTTACATTAAAATGAAGGCTTGGTGATGTCTCAAGTTGGTAGGAAGATACTTCAAGTACGTATATGCCTGTTTCATTTAAAGGATTTAGGTCTAGAACTGGAATTCCAAGGTTGCCTCCAACTTCGACGGGAAGCTGACTTTCTTTGATAATATGGCCAATTAAAGTCGTCGTTGTTGACTTTCCATTTGTGCCTGTGATGCCTATATACCGAGCCTGAGGTTGGCTTTGCCATAAAATCTCAAGGTCACTGATAGGACTTAGTCCCGCTGCACGGGCTTGGGCCACAAGGGGATGGGGTGCGGGATAGTGGTGGGGGATACCCGGACTTAAAATAAGACAATTTATGCCTTCCCATGCAAGAGAATCCAAATCCATGATGGGGAGGCCCTGTTCTCGCGCAGCGTCTCGAGCGCTTTCCTGATCATCCCAGGCAAAAACATGAGCGCCTGCCTTAAGTAGACTCAGAGCAACAGATCTCCCAGATCTTCCCAGTCCTAATATGGCAACTCTTTGATCTTTAAAGCGATCGGGAACTATCATTTTTTTAACGCAACTTAAGGGTTGAAAGGCCAACTAATGCTAGGACGATTGCAATGATCCAAAATCGAAAAACAATTGTTGGCTCTGACCAGCCCTTTTTTTCAAAGTGATGGTGAATAGGGGCCATCAGGAATACCCGTTTCCCTCCTGAAAGTTTAAAATACCCGACTTGAAGGATGACGGAAATAGCTTCCATCACAAAAATTCCGCCTACGATCGCTAAAACAAGTTCATGTTTGGTGATAACAGCAACCATACCGAGGGCTCCTCCTGTAGCAAGAGAGCCCGTATCTCCCATAAAAACCATTGCAGGAGGGGCATTATACCAGAGGAATCCAAGCCCTGCGCCTATCAAAGCTCCACAAAAAATAGCAAGTTCGCCCGCTCCAGGAACGAAAACAATTTGAAGATAATTCGAAAAGACGTGGTTCCCCACAAGATAAGCAATTAAAACAAAACAAGCTGCTACAATCATTACAGGCCCAATAGCAAGGCCATCAAGGCCATCAGTCAAATTCACAGCGTTAGAGGCTCCAACGACAACAAAAATGACAAAGGGTACATAAAACCACCCTAAGTTAATAAGGATATTCTTAAAAAAGGGAACGGAGGTACTTGTTATGAGAGAAGGGTCTCCGATCTCCATAACTCCATAAGCCGCAATAGCAATCATTACCATTTGAAGAAGTAATTTTTTTTTACCCGAGAGTCCCTTCGTATTTCGCTTTGTGAGTTTTAAGTAGTCATCTACGGCTCCTATAAGTCCAAACCCAAGGGTCACAAGGAGAACAATCCACACATACCCATTTGCAAGGTTAGCCCATAAAAGGGTGCTTAGGGAAAGAGCAAACAAAATTAAACTTCCTCCCATTGTAGGTGTGCCTTGTTTAGTTAAAAGATGCGAGGCAGGCCCATCATGACGAATGGGTTGACCATAGTGTTGTTGGCTTTTAAGCCAATTTATGAGAGTAGGTCCACATAAAAAACTAATTAAAAGAGCTGTTAAAAGAGCCCCCGCCGTTCTAAACGTAATATATCGAAAAAGGTTAAAAAGAACATTTTCATGACCCCAGAGTATGTAAAAATAATAAAACATGGGGTTAACTCGCTTCCTTTAAGAAATTCGATTGAAGGTCCAAAAGCGCCTCAACAATAGGTTTTACACGCGTTCCAAGGGAGGCTTTAACGCTAACAATGTCTCCTGACTTAATGGCTTGTAAAACAAGGGGAATTAGCTCAAGAGACGTGGGAGCGTATCCTCCTTTCATGGATTCAGGAAGCTGCTCATATAAATAAGCCATGTAAGGGCCACAACAAAAAACGAGATCAATTTTATTTTCTATGAGGGAATCAAGTAAGCTTTCATGATGGGCGCGAGACATGTCGCCCATTTCCCGCATGTCTCCAATTACGGCCACTTTCCGTTTTCCATTTCCTTTTCCCAAAACCGCGAGAGCCGCCCGCATGGATGTAGGGTTCGCATTATAGCTCTCATCGATAATCGTAAACTGTCCCTTATACCGTCTGCCACGTCCGGATGGAGCTTCAACTGTTTCAAGGCTTTGTGCTGCTTCTTTTACATCTGCTCCAGCCAAATGAACAGCTCCTAAAACAGCAAGACTATTTAGAGCCCAGTGAACTCCCGGGACTGGAAGTGTATAAGAAATTCTCTGGCCTTCAATTTCGGTATCTACATTACTTTTTTCGGCCTCTCCTTCCCATGAAAGGAGGCGGAAATTCGCATTTTCTGATTTTCCAAATCCATAAACTTTGAGAGAGTGTTCCTGAGCCATCTGAGATAAAAGTTGAAAATGAGGATTATCCTGGTTTAAAATGACAAATCCACCTGTTTCCATTCCCTCGAAAATTTCAGCCTTGGCTCGAGCAATATCTTCAACAGAGTCAAAAAATGCAGCATGAGCTTCTACAACGGTTGTGATGATAGCAATCTGAGGTATAATCATACGACTTAAAGGGCTTATTTCGCCCTTATGGTTCATTCCAACCTCAAAAATGGCAAACTTTGTCTCTTGCGGCATGCGGGCAAGGGTTAAAGGAACGCCCCAGTGATTATTATAACTGGCCACGCTTCCATGGGTAGGGCCTTGGTTTTTGAAGACCCATTTTAAGGCATCCTTTGTACTGGTTTTTCCAACACTTCCCGTTACAGCAATTCGTGTTGCTGAACACCGCTTACGAGCTGCTATGCCTAATTCCTCTAAGGCCTTCAACGTATCTTTGACCTTTAGAAGGGGAAGGGAGGATTCGATATCCTGAGAAACAAGTGCTGCTGATGCGCCTTTTCTTGCGGCCTCTTGCAAAAATTCATGTCCGTCTCCTGACTCTCCTTTCAGAGCAACAAAAAGATCACCTTTTTCTAGTGTCCTGGTATCAATCGAAATGCCAGAGCATTCCCAGGGTTTAGAGGAGATACCATCTGTTATTTCATCCGCCGTTTTTGAATTCCAAAGAATCATCATGTTTTTACCCATTTCTGCACTTCTTCCACATCATTAAAGGAGAATGCCTGATTCCCCACCAATTGATAAGTTTCGTGACCTTTACCTGCAATGAGGACAACATCTCCTACTTGCATTTCCTCAACTGCCACTGCAATAGCTTCATGCCTTGACGGAATTTCACGTGCTCCTGGACATTTTGCAAGAATTTGACTTCGAATTTTTGAAGGATCTTCATTGCGTGGGTTATCATCTGTAATAATGACCTTATCCGCAAGTCTTGCAGCAATTTCACCCATGAGCGGGCGTTTCGTGGCATCACGATCTCCCCCGCATCCAAAAACAACTGATAGTTTACCCTTAGCATGGGGTCTTAAAGCTTCAAGGGCTACAGAAAGGGCTTCAGGCTTATGGGAATAGTCTACATAAACGCCCGGTGCTGCTTGTTCAAGGCGTCCAGGAATTCCTTTTAAACTGAGACACGCATCAAGGGCTTGCCCTGGCTTTGCCCCACAGGCAATGACGGCTGCAAGGGCTGCCATCACATTATAAACTTGAAATTGACCCACAAGGGGTAAGGTAAAGTTATAAGATTTATCTTCCACACTTAGGAGAATATCCTGGCCATTTGCTTTAGGGATGACTGAAATAAGTCGAACCATTTCTCCCTTTTTACCAAAGGTAATAGGACGAAGATGACGGTGGTGGCATAGGCTTAAGAGCTGATCATACTCTAAAATGTCTGTATTTAAGATGGTACAGGTCTCTGGATGCATGAGCTCATCAAAAAGGCGTAGTTTTGCTTTAAGGTATGACTCTAAAGTATGATGGTAATCCAAGTGATCATTCGAGAAATTTGTAAAAACTGCAGCACGAATGCGAACACCATCTAAGCGATGTTGATGGAGCCCATGGCTTGAGGCTTCAAAAGCTAAATGATCAATTCGTTGTTCTTTTAAGGACTGAAGAATTTTGTGGAGCTTGACGGGGTCAGGTGTGTTGAGTCCTTCGGTTCCTGTTGGAGGAGGGAGAGGTCTCCCTTCAATAATAAGGCCTAATGTTCCTAGACTTGCAGCAGATATTCCTAAATGTCGCCATATTTGACGGATAAAGGACACAACAGATGTTTTTCCGCTCGTTCCTGTTACGCCCACAATAGTATCGGGCTGAAGTGGGTAGAAAGTGGCTGCAAGAAGGCTTGCTACTTTTCGAATCTCAGGTGCTTCAAAAAAAGAGACTGATGGATACTTTTCTTTAAAGTATACGATCATTTTTTCACCAATACCCCGAGGGATTAGAATAGAACTCGCGCCTCGCTCGATGGCTTCATCAATAAAAACGGCACCATCCTGTTGGCTTCCAGGAATGGCTATAAAAAGTCCTCCTTTTTCAACCTTTTGTGAGTTGGTTGCAAGAGAAGTGGGGCTTGCAATTTTTTCTCCTAAAGGAGTCAACATCCCTTCTTTGATAAAGGGGGTAAGGTTAACCACTTAATGTCCTCCTCTTTGAGGGGCGCTTGCGTGAATGAACATGGGGTTTTCCTCAGGTTCATTTTTCCCTTCACTTGAAGGAACAACGTGAAGAAGGGGGGCTATTCGCCCAACGACCTTTCCGGCAATGGGGGCTGCATTCCAGCCTGCTGCATTGAAACCATATGTTTCTTTAATGGCTTGAGGTCGGTCCACCATAATAAAAAGGGCATAGCGGGGATGACTCATCGGAAAAGCTCCAATAAATGAAGTTATATTCGTTCCTTCCTTATAAGAACGCCCCTCAAGTATATTGGCTGTACCTGTTTTTCCACCCACTTCAAGTCCACTAACTTTAGCTTGTCGACCCCTTCCATGAGCAACCACCATATACATGAGTTTTCGTATGGTTAAAGAAGTTTCCTCAGAAACAACACGGAATCCTGGGTTAACTTTTAAAGGATCAACTTTTAATAATGTTGGTTGCTGCATAATACCCTTATTTACAATGCCTGAGATTGCTCTGACAAGTTGTAATGGACTTATAGAAATTCCATAGCCATAAGCTGTTGTAATTGTTGTAGATTCACTCCATTGTTTTGGATAAAGAGGATAGCCCGTTTCAGGAATCTCTAATGAGAGGGGATTAAAAAATCCAAGCTTGCTGAAAAAAGCTCTTTGACGAGCTCCACCTACCTGAAGAGCCATTTTTCCTGCTCCAATGTTGGATGATTCCGTAAAGATTTGAGCAACTGTTAAGGGAAAATGGGCAGGATGAAAATCTTTGATTCTAAATCGTCCTATTCGAAGAGGAGCTGTTACGTCAAATTTCTCAAAAAGATTTGTAAATCCGCTTTCCAAGTAAAGAGCTGTATTGATGATCTTAAACCCAGACCCCATTTCATAGCTGCCCAGGGTAATGCGGTTAAAAAGCCCTTCTTTCTCTGCTCCCATTTTTCCCACCTGATTAGGGTCAAAATCCGGAAGTGAAGCCATAGCAAGGATTTCTCCAGTTTTAACGTCCATGATTATTCCAGCGCCGCCTTGAGCTTTGTATTTCTCAATGCCAGCTAAAAGCTCATCTCTCAAAACATGTTGGACTCTTATATCTAAGCTTAAAACGACTGGTTTATTTCCCGATAAAAGGAAATCATTAAACTTTCGCTCGATTCCCCCAAGTCCATGATTGTCAATATTTGTGTACCCCAAGATATGAGCAAAAAGTTCCCCATGAGGATAAACACGTCTTTCATCTTTTTGGAAATAAATTCCAGGGAGGCCTAAGCGTATAATTTCTGCTTGTTTTTGGGGTGTCAAATGACGTGCAAGCCAGACAAAACGTTTATCCGAATGAAGGCGTGCGAGAGTTTCTGCATAATTTAATTCCGGTAAGACTTGAGTTAATTTGTCTGCGGCTTCTTTAGCATCTAGAACAACATGCGCATTCGCATAAAGGGAAAAGGTCCTGAGACTTGTTGCTAAGAGTTCCCCATTACGATCTAAGATATCTGCTCGAAAATTTAGGCCATTAAGCCCTTTCGTATGGGCAAGGGTTTCTTCCCCATCTTTTCTTAAGAGGCTAACATCGACAAGGCGTCCAATGATAACTAAAAAAGTCAATATAAATACGGAACACAAGACAAGAAGGCGTGTTTGGGCCAAGTCGAGGGTCCGGCGAAGGGATTTCGTATTCTGCCATTGGCTCCCCCGATGGAGGCCTAGAGGAACATATAGTTTTCCCTGGCTCATTCCTCTCCCCTCATGGCGGCAAGATGGGTAGATAAGGAGGAGTTCCTTTCTTCAGAGCTTTCATTGACGATAGCTGAAATTTGCTCTGTTTTCATGGGCATAATGTCTAAGTATTTTTCGGCTAATTTTTGCAAACGCTGGGGCTCGTTTAAATGACTCCACTCAGCCTTAAGTATGTGAATATTTCCTTTTTCTTGCTCGATTTGTCTTGTAATATCAGCAAGTTGGTGTTCAATCTCAACTACTTCATATTTAACTTTAAATAAAATGAACCCTATAAGAAGAGCAAGAAAAAAAAAGAGAGCCGTTGACCTTTGCATTTAGCTATTCCCTTTTACGCGAATTCCCCAGCGGAGACGGGCGGAGCGAGACCTTGGGTTCTCTTTAATTTCACTTTCCTCGGGGAGGAGTGCTTTTTTATTTGTTAGGTGAAATGTTATCGGAGCTTTTTGTGTTTCAGGAACAAAGCGGGATGGGTGAGGCAGCCCCCCACTTCTTTTTTTAAAGAAGGTTTTAACAAGTCGGTCTTCAAGGGAATGAAAACTCACAACAATAAGCCGACCTCCATCCTTCAAAAGGTTCTCGGAGCACTCAAGTCCCTTTTCTAGCTCTCCGAGCTCATCGTTTACATAAAGCCGCAATGCTTGGAATGTCCGCGTCGCTGGATCAAACCCAGGTCTTTCAAATCCAACGATGTCTCTTACCAAATGAGCGAGTTGAGCTGTGGTCGTAAAAGGCCTCTCTTTTCTTTTTTCTAAAATGGCATGGGCGATGAGTCGAGACTTACGCTCTTCACCATATTCCCACAAAATGCGAGCAATTTCTTTTTCATCATATGTGTTGACAATATCTGCTGCGCTGAGTCCTTTTTTGTCCATACGCATATCAAGAGGACCTTCAGTTTTAAAAGAAAACCCTCTTTCTGCTTCATCTAACTGAGGGGATGAAACGCCTAGATCAAAAACAATACCGTCATAGTGTTTTGCAGGAATCAACTGACTCATATCTCCAAAGCGTCCCTCAAAAAAGGAGAAACGACCTTGGTAATGACTTTCAAAAAGCTGAGCTCGCTTTTTAGCGTCAGGGTCACGATCAAGAGCGATGACTGAACATTTTGCTTTGTCCAAGATGGCTTTACTGTAGCCACCTGCACCAAAGGTAGCATCGATATACGTTTCTTGATCTAGAGGAGCAAGAACTTTCAGGACTTCATTTACCATGACGGGCTTATGCATGGTCCCCTCTCAGTTTTAGGGTTGCCTGTTTTTCCTGTACCCGCTTGCGGGCCTCGTTTTGATGAGCTTCAAAAGCCTCCGGATTCCAAATTTGAAAGGTGGCTCCTTGGCCTACAAAGGCTACTCTTTCTGCTATTTTTGCATGATCTAAAAGAATTTGTGGCAAAACAATTCGCCCGTCCCCATCAAACCCAAGCATTTGCGCATCAGCAAAAATAGACGTGGTTAAATCTTCTTGAGTTTCTGAAAAAAGATCCAATTGATCTACGCTTTCGCTCAGACGTTGCATTCGGTCCAGGCCCATTCCTTCAATGGCCGGGAATTTGTAAGAGCGGAAGGCCACAATTCCCTGAAAAGACTGCCCAGAAAGCACTAGACGAAAGGAAGCTGGCACAGAAACGCGCCCCTTTTTGTCAAGCTTGTTCATGAATGTGGACAGAAATAAAGCCATCTCCTGCTCTGCATAAGTTAAGATTTGAGATCTCTTTTGGGACCTCATGGTTATTTTATGGTATAGCATGGGTAATTATGGGATTCAATGGGATAATCTGGGATGAAAATTAATCACAAAGTTATCCACAGTCTAAAAAAATAAAAAGGGATCTTATTGTTTCAACAATTAATAGCAACCATTTGTTTTCAAATTATTTTTTAAGTGGAGAGAGAAAAAAGTTGTAAAAGCTTATTTCTTTTTAAGAAAAATTATCCACGAGTGATTTTTGGGTTTTCATTGTTTATATAGTGTAAGGAAAACTTAAAAACGCCACCAGGAAAGGAGTAAAAGAAGAGGAAGAAGAATCCCGAGCGACCAGAGCATGTAACCAAAAAAACTGGGCATGGGAACTTTTTGGCTTTCTGCAATTGTCTTCACCATAAAATTTGGGGCATTTCCAATATAGGTTAAAGCACCCATGAAAACAGCTCCTAAGGAGATCGCCTCTAAGGTTTGAGAAAGGAAAGACATAAGAAGTTCGGGGTTTCCGCCTGCCATATGAAAGAAGACAAGATATGTTGGAGCATTATCCAATACAGAGGAAAGTCCTCCTGAAAGCCAAAAGTACATTGTATTTTGAGGATACCCGTTTACATCAACAAGAGAGATTAAAGGGGCCAAAGCTCCTTCAAAACCTGCATCAAGTATTGCAACAACAGGGATGACGGTCATGAAGATTCCAAAAAACAATATGGCAACCTCTTTTAAAGGCTCATAAGAAAAATGATTTTCCTGGTGAATTTTGGCAGGAGTTAAAAACCAGGATACTAAAGTCAAAAGGATGAGTCCCCCATCTCGCATGATATTTTGAGCCTCGAGAGAAATGCCAAAAAGGTTAATAGCTTTATCTGGCTCCCAGAGACCACTGAGCAAGACAAGTCCAATGACTCCAAGAAAAAGGAGGCCATTGGGTCTTCCCTTAATTTTAAGGCGAATTTGCGATTTGTTATAAGAAAGCCCCTCCCTCTTAAAAAGAAAATGGTCAAGGCCATAAAAGATAATAAGAAGAGGGATGGTTATCCCTATGAGCCCTAAAATAAGGTACTCGGTGGGCCAAAAAAAAGTAATCCCATTTAAAAATCCTAAGAAGAGAGGGGGGTCACCCAAAGGTGTCAGGGCGCCCCCTATATTCGCAATTAGGAAAATAAAGAAAATCATATGATGGACGCGATACTTCCGGTCACGATTTATATGAAGAACGGGACGAACTAAAAGCATTGAGGCACCTGTTGTTCCTATCCAACCTGCTAAAGCTGTTCCCAAGGCTAAAAGGGCGGTGTTCAATGCTGGGGTTGCTTGAGCTTTAATATCAATCCGAATCCCTCCTGAAATTGTGTAAAGAGCTCCAATCATAATTACAAAAGGTAAGTAGTGGTGGAGGAAAGTTCCCAAAACTTCAATTCGAGCAACAGAGAACCCGAAGACCATCTGAAGAGAAAGCAAGGTGATGAGGGACCATCCTAGAGCGATTTTCCCATAATGTGTCTCCCAAAAGCGACCAGCAAAGAGCGGCATCAGGGCCAAAGAAGCAAGCATTCCAATAAAGGGTAAAGTCCACCATAAGCTTAAACTCTCTCCTTGAATTTCTCCCATAAAGGCGGAAAGGGGGGTAGGAGTCAGAACGATGAAGAAAAGAGCCAGTCCCAAAGATGCCATGTTTTTTAACCATTCTCCTGTGTTCTTTTTACTTTTATTTTGCTCGCCCAAGAAAACTCAATAGGGTACACAATTACTTCTTTCAATTAAGACTACTCCCCAAAACTCAGAAAGGGAAGCTTGGGATTTTTTGAAGGATTATTTCTATGAGTGATTTGACTGCCAGAAACGACATTGACTTATGAGGTTAGTTAAAATCTTACTCCACAATTTAAAATAAACTTATCTGTACGGATTATATTTGAGTTAGGGAAAACCTCTCCTTTTTTATTTATAAATATAAATAATAAAATGAATATATTATATTCAAAACTGGTGTGACTTTTTTGATATTAAAAAATTTATATTATAATAAAAATAATAATATAGTAAAAATTTTGAAAGGAGGTTGCTATGAAAGTTCTGTTAGTTATGATAAGTCTTTTATATATATTTGGAGCCTATGAATCTGCTATTGCTGTTGTATTACACCCGGTACCAGGAGGTGTGGCAATAGGGGCGAATGGCCCTAAAAACGCTAAAAAACATGGAGAAGATATGCGTGAAAAGCATTCACCTGTCTTTAGAAGTGAGGGTTTTTACAGATTTGGATAGTAGGCCGATATTATAAAATGGATAAATTCGATAGTTGGCTATTGATTCCTAAATTTGATTTAACATTCGAATTTGAATCAATGGTTTCTTTTTTTCCTCATAGAGAAATAGTAACATTTTTGCTTTCCAATAATAATTCTAGGACCCTCTTTTCATGGAAATTTTCTTTTTTATATTCTTTCAAAAATAAATACTTACTTTGTTTTATTTCCCGTGTAATCGAATCTCAAGCCCCCGTTAATAAAATCTTAAACCCAGTATGGATATGGATGATAATGTGTGAGCTTGGATGGCTGTGTAGGGTGGATAACATATGTGTTCCATGAAGCTCAGATTAAGATAAGTGCACAAAACCTAGCTTATCTCGGGTGACCAGTTTTTGGTTTTTTGGTTGCATTGTTGCCAGAAAAATAGTCTTCACAGTCATATGTGTGACTAGAGATTCCTATAATTTGTACCTGACAGGCGCTAACATTATACCCAGTGCAATACTGATTACAGATGTCCGTAATTACTTGACGGGGAGCATCCCGCGGATAATCACCAGGAATAGACAACTGATGAGAATAGTTACCAGCCGAACAAGTGCAAAGAAGATTACCATTATAGGCTTGAACAGGCGTCGTATAATAAGTTGAAAAGGATATTAAAAAAGAAAACAAAGGGATAAGTATTTTTCTATGAATTTTCATGTGTCATCTCCTCTTTAAATCGTTGTTCCTTTTAATTCTATAGCTTAGGCGCATCCTGAATACTACTATTGGACCAATTTTTTGCGATCAGCCCATCTGCAAATTCAAACATGCTTATTCCCCAATAATCAGCGGAATGCCCTGCTTTAAAGCCAGCAATATCGTTTATGGCTTTACCTTTTGCATGCCATCTGACTGAAGCTCGATCACCGATAATCATGATATCATCAAGGATGTATTCTAGATCAGGAATTGAAGGATGACGCTTCAGAATAAGCTCTTTAATAGAGTTCCGCCCAACAAACTTTTGTTCACCATCATAAAAAATGGCTTCAGGTGTATAAAGTTTGTCTAATAAATTAAAATTTTTTTTAGAAAGAACTTCTCCAAAAACTGTTTTAATATTTTTCTCTATTTCTTTTTCATTTTGATTCATCGTGATACTCCCTTTATAACTTTAGTGCTATAGTAACCAGTTTCTCTTAATAATTTCTTAAGATAACTTTTTATTTCATGACCTTGTTGCGCGCTCTGTAATAAATTAATTTTGAAAGAATTTCTTAATCATTTATTCGTATAATCTTTCAATGAGACTTGCATATTATGAGAGAAGGAAAGATTTTAATGAAAAGAGAACTTGGAATTTTAGCAATAGGACTATCCCTTTTTTTGGCTTTCTCCTCAAGCCTTGAGGCTCTTAATACGAGATCGGAGGGCGCGCATCATATGTGCCCCACTCTAGATCTAGTTGTTAAAGCAATAAATGAAAATGCTAATCATTTTAAATTCACTAATTCGATATTAAATGGAAGTATTACTATTCTAAATGAACAATGGACATACTCTTCTATAGCAAACGGCAAAGCTACTTTCATTGATATTGTTAATACAAGCACAAAACAGTCTTCGACCCCATGCACGATAAGGAAACCGGAGCTAGGAGCGACCCCTCCCTGTGCTTACTCTTTTGTAGCATCCCCGACCTGCACTAATAACTCCATGGATGCTCTCGCTGCATTTAACATTTTCGATCCGAAAAAAGGTAAATAAGACAAAGCAGTGGCTTACATTGTGAGACCGCTCATCATATCCTTGGGGTGTTTGAATTCGTTTTTTCCAATTCTGTCTATCTAACCCGAGTTCTTTAATAGAGTTCCGCCCAACAAACTTTTGTTCACCATCATAAAAAATGGCTTCAGGTGTATAAGAGTTTGTCTAATAAATTAAAATTTTTTTAGAATAATTTTGAAAGAATTTCTTAATCATTTATTCGTATAATCTTTCAATGAACCTGCATATTATGAGAGAAAAAACGGTTTCAATGAAAAGAGAGCTTGGCATTTTAGCAAAAGGACTATCCCTTTTTTTGGCTTTCTCCTCAACACTTGAGGCCCTAAAGAAGGGACTTACGAGCCAACAGGTTTTATGTCCCCCTCTAGATCAAGTCATAGGAACAATAAATAATAAAAGTTCTTCTAAATATGGATTTAATAATTCAACAGAACCTGCTGCAAAAGTGTTTGAATGAAGAAGGAGGTTAGAGCGGGAGTTAAAATTGACAAGAAGGGAGGGAAATA
>DAIDHR010000007.1:13805-65114 GCA_027459605.1 Alphaproteobacteria bacterium | reverse complement strand
GACATTTCTTATCCTTTTCAGTGAGTTAGCCTAATCTTAGACTATCACATCTCTAGGACTTTTGCAGCAGGTTCTAACTAAAAATGGCTCCAAAATACAAAACTGGAAAAAATGCAAAACTCAATCATTCATGCTTTTTGGTAATCTCTATGAAATTCATTTTTATATGAACAAGAGAAGTTATAATATTAATACTGAATATGACTTCAAATTAAAAAAAGTAATGTCTGAATCTTAATAAAGATTTTATAAACGAAAGGGGATACTTCCTGGGGCTAAAGAACCCCTAGAAGCTCCTTCGAGCTTTTAAACCACAATAGTCGAAATTACCTTAAAAAAATTAGCTCTAAATTTTTCATCCCTTTTTTCTCGCCCTAGCTTGAAGATCGAAGGGTATTTCTTTTTTCCCTCGGGAAAAAACTGGTGTTTAGGGCCTATTTTGGTGTATGATATGAAAGATAAATGAAATTTTAAAGAGGATTCATGTTTACAAAACTATTTCGGACAATTTTTGGGTCCGCAAATGATCGCTATATCAAAGGGCTCGACAAGATCGTTCATCAAATTAATGCCCTTGAAAAAGATTTTGAAGCCCTTTCCGATGAGGAGTTACGGAATAAAACCGATGAATTCCGGGCACGTCTCCAAAGCGGAGCCCGTCTGGATGATTTGCTTGTTGAAGCGTTTGCGGTAGTCCGAGAAGCCTCTAAACGAACCCTAGGGCTTCGCCATTTCGATGTTCAGCTTAAAGGCGGTGTCATTCTTCACCGCGGCATGATTACGGAAATGAAAACCGGTGAAGGAAAAACCCTTGTTGCAACGCTTCCCGTTTATTTGAATGCACTTGAAGGAAAAGGCGTTCATGTCGTCACCGTTAACGATTATCTTGCCAAACGTGACTCGGAATGGATGGGCGTTATTTATCGATTCTTAGGTCTAACTGTTGATTGTATCGTCCATGAATTAGACGACCTAGAACGCCAAATTGCTTATAAAGCCGACATCACCTACGCTACCAACAACGAATTGGGTTTTGATTATCTTCGGGACAATATGAAATTCCGTCTTGAGGAAATGGTTCAACGTCCTTTCCATTACGGTATTGTCGACGAAGTTGACAGCATTCTTGTCGACGAAGCCAGGACACCTTTAATTATCTCAGGTCCTGCTGAAGACTCTTCCGACCTTTATATACGCATCAATAAACTGATACCCAATCTTATCCCTGAAGATTACGAAAAAGATGAAAAAGCACGAGCTGTAACCCTTACAGAGCAAGGAATTGAACATATTGAACAACTTTTGCGAGAGGAAGGCCTTCTTAATGGTTCTTCTCTTTACGATATTCAAAATGTTCCCATCGTTCATCATGTAAACCAAGCCCTTAAAGCCCATAAACTCTTTACGCGGGATGTAGACTACATGGTCAAGGACGATAAGGTCATGATCATCGATGAATTTACAGGGAGAATTATGGAAGGCAGACGCTATTCCGAAGGATTGCACCAAGCACTTGAAGCTAAAGAATTTGTAGAAATTCAGCAGGAAAATCAAACCCTTGCCTCTATTACGTATCAAAACTATTTCCGTCTTTATCCAAAACTTGCAGGAATGACCGGCACAGCTGTAACTGAAGCTGCTGAATTTGCTGATATTTATAAGCTTGAAGTTTTGGAAGTTCCTACAAACGTGCCTGTGGTTCGAGACGACATGCATGACGAAGTCTATCGAACAGCTGCTGAAAAGTACGAGGCAATCCTTAAGTTAATTCAAGAATGCCGCGACAAGCAACAGCCTGTCCTTGTTGGTACAATTAGCATTGAAAAATCAGAGCTTATTTCTTCACTCCTTAAGAAAAAGAAGATCCCACACAATGTTCTCAATGCCAAATTCCATGAGACTGAAGCTAAAATTATCGCAGAAGCCGGTGTTCCAGGAGCAGTAACGATTGCAACAAACATGGCTGGTCGTGGAACCGATATTAAATTGGGGGGAAATCTGGAAATGCGCATTGCTGAAGAAACAGCACGCATCGAAGATCCTGCAAAAGCAGCCGAACGCGCGAAAGATATTGCAGTTGAAGTTAAGGAAAAAGCTGAAATTGCAAGGAAGGCAGGAGGGCTTTTTGTCATTGGTACAGAACGCCATGAAAGCCGCCGAATTGATAATCAGTTGAGAGGCCGCACAGGCCGACAGGGTGATCCTGGTGCTTCAAAGTTTTATCTATCTCTTGAAGATGACCTCATGCGAATTTTTGGATCGGAGCGTCTTGATGGGTGGCTTCAAAAGCTGGGCCTTAAGGAAGGAGAAGCTATTATTCACCCCTGGATTAATAAGGCTCTTGAAAAAGCTCAGCAAAAGGTGGAAGCCCGAAACTTTGATATCCGCAAACAACTCTTAAAATATGACGATGTTATGAATGACCAAAGAAAAGTCATTTATGAACAGCGCCGTGAAATCATGGAAGAATCGAATGTGCATGAGTACGTTGACTCCATGCAAGAAGAAGTTATCGAAGATCTCGTTTCAAGGTTTATCCCTGAAAATGCATATGCAGACCAATGGGAAATAGGAGCCCTTCATGAAGAATGCTTGCGTATCTTTGGTTTGAATCTCCCCATCAAAGAATGGGCTGATGAGGAAGGTATTGCTGATGTTGAAATAAAAAACCGTATCCGGGATGCTGTGATAACTCTCCTTGCAAGTAAGGAAAATGCCTATGGCTCTGACATGATGCGCCTGGCTGAAAAATCTTTGCTCCTGCGGATCCTTGACCAACAATGGAAAGACCACCTGCTTTCTTTGGACCATTTGCGCCAAGGCATTAACTTAAGAGCCTATGCGCAACGCGACCCCCTTAATGAATATAAGGGTGAAGCCTTTGACTTATTTAAAGACATGTTAACCCGATTGCGCGAAAGTGTCACAACCGCTCTTGCTCACATTCAGTTAGGCCAAGCAACTCCTGAAAAACTTGTGTCAGATATTTTTGAACCTGAAATGGACCAGGAAATGACGCTTAACTATCACGAGGATCCTTATAACCCTGGAGAAAAAGAGGACAAAAAAATGGTGGGACCTGAAGATTGGTCAAAGACGCCGAGGAACGCCCTCTGCCCTTGCGGTTCAGGCAAGCGTTATAAGCAATGCCACGGGAAGTTCGAACCTCAGGGGTAGCTTTCGGTCAGCGCTCTAGCAATTAAAAAACCTTTATGGAGTCTAGTATAAGTGGCTTTAAAATCAGCACTCTTTATTTTTCCTTTACGTAATATCCAGGGGCTGGCCCTAGAGAAGGGTAAGAGGCAGCAGGCCATATCGCCTCACCACTCAATGGCCGAATCCACTCCTGCCAGGCATTCCACCATGAACCCTCGTGTTTTGTAGCTTTCCTTAGCCACTCATCTGCATCAGAATAAACGTCAGGGTTTGTAAAAAAAAAGTATTTATTCCGGGAGGGTGGATTAATGACTCCCGCTACATGCCCTGATCCAGCCAGAATGAATTGGATGGGCCCTTTAAAAAGGTGTGCTGCTGGATAGCAACTTTCCCATGGGGAAATATGGTCCTCTTGGGTTGAAAGAAGTAAAGTGGGGATTGAGATATCTCGTAAATCGAGAGGAATCTTATTGATGCTAATACCTTGAGACTTCATGAAGAGGTTCTCTCTAAAACATTGCCTTACAATAAAGCTATGGAGTTTCGCAGGAAGGCGAGTTGAATCTGAATTCCAATAAAGAAAGTCAAAGGCGGGAGGAACTTGACCCAAAAGATAGTTTTTAATGAAAAATGACCAAACTAATTCATTGGGTCGCAAAAAGCTAAAGACAGTTTTCATTGTCTCCCCAGCCAGAACCCCATTTTGAGCCATCGATTCTTCAAGGCAGTGAAGCTGATCCTCATCCATAAAGGCTTTCAAATCCCCCACTTTTGTAAAGTCGATAATCGTGGCAAGTAAAGTCATGGATTGAAGAGAAAAAGGTGACGGAGCTTTGCTAAGGTAAGCCCCCAGAGCTGCCAGCAAATTTCCCCCAACACAATACCCGATGGTATGGAGTGATGGACTATTGGTCATCGATGATACTTGCTCGCAAGCCCGAAAAGCGCCCTCAAGCAAGTAATCTTCAAAGGACTTCATGCCAAGCTCAGGGGCTGGATTTACCCATGAGATGATAAAGACATTATACCCTTGCTCAAGGGTCCATTTAACAAATGAATTGGCGGGCCCCAAGTCAAAAATGTAATACTTATTTATCCAAGGAGGAACAATAAGGAGAGGAGTTGCGTATTGTTTTTCCGTAAGAGGAGAATAATGGATAAGTTCAAAAAGCTCATTGCGAAAGACCACCTCTCCTTGAGTTGTAGCAATGTTACCACCCAACTCAAAGGCTGAGGGATCCGTCATTTTCATCCATTTCCCGGATTGCATATCCTCTAAAAGAGTTTCAAACCCCCTCTTCAAAGAGACACCACCCGTTTTTACAACCTCTTCCAAAACTTCAGGATTTGTAAAAGGAAAGTTGGTAGGTGAAATTGCTTCAGCCAATTGTTTCATATAGAATTGAATTTTATGGGTTGTTTGTGGATCTAGATCATCCAGTTCTGAAACAAGGTTTTGAAGCCAACGAGACGTTATAAGGTAGTAGTCTTTCATGAACGAGAAATAAGGACTCCTTTGCCAGGCATCATGATGAAAGCGTTTGTCAAACATGATCTCGGCGCGCTGTTCCTTTTCAGACGAGAGTATTTTTTGCCATAGACTATAAATTTCTTCTAATAGGTGCTCCTGGGCTTTAAGAAGAGAATTTGGATTTTTAAGAAGAGACTGAGCCGTCTTGATAAAGACATCTCCCATAAATGTGGGAGGAAAGGGTAAACATTCTTTCATTCCTTCAAAAAAGGATGAAGCCATGCGCTGATTTTGTTCTTGAAAGGTTTCAAGAAATGTTCCCCACGATTCAATAACGTCTTCTTTGTGGTCCTCTTGTGACATTTTTTATCTTAAAGCTGAAAATGGATGAGCCTATGGTACCTCTAATTTCCTTACCAATTCGTTAAGAGGAGAAAAAGTTATCTGGAGTCTTATTATTAAAATATTAATACTTTTTAGGTACTCTCAAATTTTGATAAATATTAAATCACTCCAAAAAACATGGAGGAACTAGTCTAATGGCTTCAAAGAAAAACCAGCAACAAAACCCGATAAAAATAGAACATGAGGAGGAAAGCTATCACGCTTCATCCTATAGGGAGAGTCCGCCTTCGATAAATGCTCCACTTGAGTACTCTGATCACAAATTTACAACGGCCTTTGATAGAGAGTTTCACGCGAGACTTGGAAAATTCTGGGCCTTATCCCCTGCTTCAATTGCAGGAGCGTATTTCGACTTATTTACCCATCTCGCCATTTCCCCCGGAAAACAGATTTCTCTCATGGAAAGTGCCTCGCGCAAAAGAGCAAACTTATTGGATTACAGTTTGTGGGCGGCAAGTGGTGTAAACCCAGATCCCTATATTAACCCACCTCCTGGGGATAGACGATTTGAAGATAAAGGCTGGCAAACATGGCCATATAATATCTACCAACAATCATTTTTATTAACCGAAGCCTGGTGGAATGAAGCTACAGGAACGGTACGTGGGGTCTCTCAACATCATTCAGAAGTCTTGCCATTCCTTACCCGGCAGGTTTTGGATATGTGGTCCCCCCTTAACTTTCCCTTTACAAATCCACAAGTTGTAGAAGCAACCATGAATTTAGACGGCATGAATTTTGCTAAAGGGGCAAAGAACTTTGTTGAAGACCTAACCCGTTTCCTTAAAAAAGAGCCTCCTCTTGGGATGGAAAAATTTAAGGTCGGGAAAAATATGGCGGTAACAAAAGGAAAAGTAATTTATCAAAACCGCCTCATTGAATTAATTCAGTATTCTCCTTTAACGAAAGAGGTTTATGAGGAGCCCATTCTCATTATCCCAGCGTGGATCATGAAGTATTATATTCTAGATCTTTCTCCCCATAACTCACTCGTTAAATATCTTGTCGAGAATGGTCATACAGTTTTTATGATTTCTTGGAAAAACCCCGACTCCAGCGATCGAGATCTTGGTTTCGAAGACTATGCAAATTTGGGCATTATGGATTCAATCAAAGCCATTTCAACCATTATACCAAAAAGGAAAATTCATGCCGTTGGCTACTGTTTGGGAGGAACTTTACTTTCTATAGCAGCAGCTACTATGAGCCGTGACGGCCAAGATTCCTTAAAGACGATTTCCCTCTTTGCCTCACAAGTCGATTATGAAGAAGCTGGAGAGTTGCTGCTCTTTATCGATGAGAGCCAGATTACATTCTTAGAGGATGTTATGTGGGATAAAGGATACCTTGGCTCCTCTCGAATGGCTGGGACATTTGACATGTTACGCTCTTATGACCTTATTTGGTCAAGAGCAATTGAGCGATATCTTCTTGGTAAACGACTGCATTTTACTGATCTCATGGCTTGGGATGCCGATGCAACCCGCATGCCTTATAAAATGCATTCTGAGTACCTCCGCAGCTTATTCCTTCATAACTCGCTGACGAATGGCAGATTTAAAATAGGAAATAAGCCGATTGCTCTTGATGATATTAAGGCCCCCCTTTTTGCTGTTGCCACACAAAAAGATCATATCTCGCCTTGGAAATCGGTTTATAAGATTCACCTCTTTACCGATAGTGAAATTACTTTCTTACTCACAAGTGGGGGGCACAATGCTGGCATTGTCAGTGAACCAGGTCACCCCCATCGAACCTATCAAATGTCAACCCATAAAAAGACCGACAAACACCTCTTTCCAGATGAATGGTTTGAAACTACACCTCATCACAAAGGGTCATGGTGGCCCGCTTGGGAAAAATGGCTTTCTGGTCATTCAACACACAAGGTCCCACCTCCCCCTATGGGACAACCTTCAAAGGGGTATCGAATTTTGCGGGATGCTCCTGGACTATATGTCTTGGAGAAATGACCATGGCTGACTTTATTGAAAATAAACCCTATGATGAAATTAAAATAGGAGATTCCGCTTCCATTCTCCATAAATTGACAAAGAGGGACATCCTTTTATTTGCCATTATGTCAGGAGACGTTAACCCTGCCCATTTAGATGAAGAGTATGCGAGAAGTGATATGTTCCACAAAATTGTTGCCCATGGAATGTGGGGTGGAGCCCTTATTTCAACGGTTTTAGGGACGCTCCTTCCGGGGCCAGGGACTATATACCTAAGTCAAACTTTAAAATTCCTTAAGCCCATCGCAGTTGGTGACATCATCACAGCCAAAGTGATTGTTCAAGAAAAAAATCCGGCCAACCATCACATCAGCCTTGATTGTATTTGCACAAATCAGAAAGACGAAAAAGTCATCACGGGAAGTTCTCTTGTTCTCGCTCCAACTGAAAAAGTGCGCCGGGAAAAAGTAAAATTACCCTCAATTGAGAGCCTTTCTAAAAATTTTTATTAGGAGCCCCCCATTCCACTTAACTTTTTATTAATGATATTATGAGATCTTTGTCTCGTTCTATAAAAAAACAGAGACCAAAGATGAAGAAATTAGCCCTTGTCACAGGCGGGATACGGGGTATTGGAGAAGCCGTTTCTTGCGAATTAAGCGAAAAGGGATATCGTGTTGTCGCTCTTTATCAAGCCAATGATAAGGTAGCAGATGCTTTTCGCAAGAAAACAGGCATTCCAACCTATAAGTGGGATGTCAGCGATTTTAAGGCTTGCCAAAAGGGAGTTGCAGAAGTGACTGAAAGCTATGGTCACATTGACATTCTTGTCAATAATGCAGGAATTACGCGGGACGGGGTCTTGCACAAAATGGATTATTCACAATGGACAGATGTGCTTCAAACAAATCTGAACTCTTGCTTCAATATGTGCCGACAGGTAATTGAGCCCATGAGGAACCGTGGATTTGGAAGAATCATTAATATCAGCTCAATCAATGGGCAAAAAGGACAGTTTGGCCAAACAAACTATTCAGCCGCAAAAGCAGGAATCATTGGTTTTACAAAAGCGCTGGCTCAAGAAAGCGCTTCAAAAGGAATTACGGTGAATGCTATTGCACCAGGGTACATCAATACAGAAATGTTACAGAGTATCCCTGACACAGTCTTAACACAAATTAGAAGCCAAATTCCTATTGGGCGCCTTGGCTATCCACAAGAAGTTGCGCGAGCTGTTGTTTTTCTAGCGTCCGATGAGGCTGCGTTTATTACGGGGACTACCCTCACCCTCAATGGAGGGCAATATTTAGTATAGGAGTTAAATGAATTTGTTTTAGAAAGTGAATATAAACAAATACGACAGGAGGAAATACGATGGCTAAAGAAACAAATATCCCCCCCTTTATGGAGGAAGAGCTTAACTCATTCAAACAATTTAAATGCCCAGGCGTTGACATGGAAACTCTTCTCTCATGCTATAAAAAAAATATGGAGCTTATGAATACAACCCAAAAAATTGCGACAGAAGCAACTCAATCCGTTATGGAGCTTCAAAAAAAATACTTTAAAAGCGTTTTTGATCAAATGAATGAAGAAGTTAAAAGCAATTTTTCGAAAGCTTCATTCGCTGAAAAAGCAGCCCACCAGGCCAATACAGCCAAAATAACAGCTGATGAAACAATGAAACATGTTCGCGATGTAAGTTCCATCATTGCAAAATCAAATGAACAAGTTGTTGAATCAATTCAAAAGCGTTTTAAAGAAATTCTTGATGAATCTGCCAATCAAGCAAAAAAGAGCCAAGAGCCCCGCTAGTGAGAGAAGGTTTTTCGATTTGTTTATTTATACATGTCAAAAGGTGAGGAGAATGAATCGCCCCACGAGCCGCAACATTTCTATGATCGAATGTGGGTCTCAAGGGGCTCCATTTTAATTGAGCCAGTTGACTTAGTACCGAGAACTAAGATCCGCGTCTACTTTTTCGCCTTTTTCCAAGTGAGTTAGTTCACGACAGCCGCAATTTTGCCATCTTTGGTGGGGCTGTTTTAACTGTGGTGCTTTCTCCACCCTTTTACCGTTAGATATACAAAAGGAACAGCAAAAAGAGTAAATAAGGTTCCCCCTAAAAGTCCCCCTACGAGGACCCACCCAATTTGTTGGCGGCTTTCAGCACCAGCTCCTGTCGCGAGAGCTAAGGGGACAGCCCCTAACACCATTGCCCCTGTTGTCATAAGAATAGGTCGAAGTCGCAATGCTGCTGCATTAAGGACAGCCTCGCGAACAGACATGCCTTGATCTCTTTGCTTATTAGCAAATTCGACGATTAAAATGCCGTGTTTTGTAATGAGGCCGACAAGGGTAATAAGCCCAACTTGGCTGAAGATATTTAGTGTACACCCTGTCAGATAAAGAGCAAGAAGGGCTCCCACCATTGAAAGAGGAACAGTTACCATAATTAAAAGGGGATCCAAGTAACTTTCAAACTGAATGGCAAGAACTAGATAAATAAAAAGAAGGGCCGCTAAAAACATAAGGTAAATATCCCCTTGAGAATGCACAAATTTCCGTAAGCTCCCAATAGGTTCTGATTGGTAAGAGCCAGGGAGCTCTTCTTTTATTGCCTTCTTTACAAGAGTTAGAGCTTGATCCATCCGGCAAGAAGGAGAAAGGTTTGCATTAAGGGTTGCAGAGCGCATCTTATTCAGATGTTTAAGATCAGCAGGAACAGCTATTTCTTTAAGAACGACAAGATTGCTTAGGGGGACAAGATCTCGCTTTGCATCAGACCTGTCCCCTTCCTGTTCCGATTTTACAAAAAAATTACCAATATCACTAAAATCTTTCTTATTTTGCTCAAGGGATTGGACAACAACATCGTAATGTTTTCCTTCCTTTTCAAAAGTTGTGGACCGGTCCCCGCTCAACATAACTTCTAAGGTATTTGCAACATCTTTAACATTGACGCCTAAAAGAGCAGCCTTATTTCGGTCAATCAAAATGTTAAGCTGCGGAGTGCCCAATAAAAGATCGTGACTTACAGTTTCAAAGCAAGAAGAAGCTTTAAGCTTTTTGACAAGCTTATCCATATTTTTATCAAGATCAACATATGTCCCTGTCGTTTTTATGGCCATCTGAAACCCTGACTGGCCTCCCATGAGGAGCGAGCTTGGAGGGAAAATATTAACTTCAGCTCCCGCTATTTGACTTGCTTTTTTCCGGAGCTCATTAATGATTTCAGTTTGGTTGCGGTGGCGCTCCCCCCATGGTTTGAGAGTTATGCCTGCATATATTCGTGACCTTTGGGTAGCAGTCCATAGGCCCACATGTTCAGGAACAGAGGTGAGCAAGTCTTCGATTTTCACTGTATAGGGAAACATTGAGTCTACCGTTGCCCCTTCTGGGCCGTTGACCATAGACATCACAACCGCTTGGTCTTCTTGAGGAGCAAGTTCAGAAGGAAGAATATAAAAGAGAAAGGCCCCTGATACAAGGACGAGAGTCATTGTCCCCAATAAAATCTTAGGGTAAGACAAAGCCTGCTCAAGAGCTTTTTTATACCACCTATCAACGTTTCTTAAAAATCCCTCAATCCAAATTGAAATACGATTCTGCTTTTCGTGCGCTTTCGGGAGGAGGACCTTAGAACACATCATAGGTGAAAGCGTCAGAGCAACAATACCAGAAATAAGAACAGCTCCTGCCAATGATACGGCAAATTCTGAAAAGAGTTTTCCTGTCAAACCTTGAACAAAGGCAATGGGCGCATAGACACTGGCTAAGGTTAAGGTCATAGCAATGACAGCAAAACCTACTTCACGAGCTCCCTTAAAGGCAGCATCAAGCGGTGCAAGGCCTTCTTCAATGTGACGGTGAATATTTTCAAGAACAACAATTGCATCGTCCACAACAAGACCAATAGCAAGCACCATGGCTAAAAGGGTTATCGTGTTAATCGAACAGTGAAAAGCATACAAGAATACAAAAGACCCAATTAAGGAAACGGGTATGGTCAAAAGGGGTATAATGGCAGCCCTTGGAGAGTGTAAAAAGAAAAGAATAATTAAAAGAACAAGGACAATAGCTTCGAATATAGTTGTATTAACAGCCTTAATAGATGCCTTGATAAACATCGAAAAGTTATAGCCGATCTCAAGCTTCATTCCCTTTGGAAGAGAGTCTTTGACCTTCTCAACATAATCTTGGACTCCCTGGGAAATGGAAAGTAAATTTCCCCCAGCCTTTTTAGTGACGGCAATAAAGACAGCTGGTTTTTGGTTAAAACGGGGAATCCATAAGGACTCACCAGTATCTTTCCCCAACGTAATCGAGGCCACGTCTTTCAGATGCACCACATTACCTTGGACACTGGAGATAACTAACTCTCCCATTTCTTGAGGTGTATTGAGGCCTGCTTCTGCAACAATGTTGACGTGCCGTTTGCCTTTGACAATGTTACCAGCGGGTAATTCTTGGCTACCTTCCTGTAAGGTATTAAGAATATCACTGACAGCTAGGTTATAAGCTTTCAATTTTTCGCGGTCCAGGCGAACCTGCATCGTAATCTTATTTCCCCAAATTTGAGCACTTCCAACACCAGGAATCGACTCAAAGGGGCCTTTAAGGTTCCGGTCTGCATAATCATAGAGCTCAAGTTCGCTCTGATTATGACCCGTCAAGATTAAATACATGAAAGGATCTTTTCCTGCAGTGCTTTTGATGACTTTAGGATCTTTTGAGTTTTCAGGAAGTTCATCTCTAACTTGAGAGATGCGCTCACGGATATCTGAGGCTGCATCACTCAAAGAGATTCCAGATCTAAAAAAGAGGGTGATTGAACTTCGACCCGTTGTGCTTGAAGACTCCATGTAATCAAGGCCCGTAATCCCAGCAAGTGAGTCCTCGAGTAGGGATGTAACTTTCGTCTCTATAATACTCGCAGCCGCTCCAGGATAAAGTGTTTCTACGTTGATTACAGGTTCTTCCACGTCAGGGTATTGCTGAAGACTAAGATTCAAATAGGACAAAATCCCGACGATGATGATCATCAGGCTTAAAGCTACTGAAAATACAGGGCGCTTAATTGCAATATCAGTAATAAACATGTGATTTTAAGTCCATTTTTTCTATGCGATAGGTGATCTTAGTTACGAAAATCATTCTTCCAAAATAAGAAGCAAACCAGAAACCCCCTTGTCAAAACCTGCATATTACATCTTGCACGTTGCTGTGATGGGAGACCCATCTTGAATTTTATCTTGTCCTTCAAGAACAATGTGATCCCCCTTCTTTAATCCAGAAAGAACCTCCGCATGATCTGAAGCCCTTTTTCCTAGAGTGATCTTAGTTAATACAGCTTTATCTTCCACCTTTTTAAAAACATACATTCCATCTGGGCGCACAACGAGAGCTTGTTCTGGGATAAAAAGTGAATGAGCTTTTTGAGATGCTGTTGGAATTTGGGCTCGGCCATACAGACCTGGAATTAAATGCTCTTCCTTGTTTTCAAAAGCGGAATAAACACTAACACTTCTTGTTCCTTCATTGACAGAAGGCTCGACTGCCTCGATTTTACCCTCAAAGGCTCGGTTAGGATAAACATCTGTTGTTGCCGTAATTTTTTCCCCGATTTTGATGAGCGGAATATCTTTCTCTGGAATTTGAAAGGTTAGTCGTATGGGGGTAATGTCTTGAATTCGGACCAACTCATCCCCTTCTGATACATAGGCTCCTTTCGACACTGTCCGACCTGAAAGAACTCCCTCAAAAGGCGCCCGAATTTCAGTTTTTGCTAGTCCTTCCTTGGCTAAAGCAAGATCAGCTTTATCGGCTTCTACTTGGGTTTCGGCCTGTTCAAGATCTTGAGGAGAGGTAAACTCTTTTTCAATGAGCTTTTGTTTGCGGTGGAGAATATTTGTACTCATTTTAAGGTTTGCTTCAGCTCTCTTAACCTTTGCTTCTTGTTCTTTGTTATATAGGCTAAATAAAAGCTGATTTGGTTTAGCTCGATCACCTTCCTTAAAATGGACATGTTCAATTCGCCCCGACGTTTCTGCTTTTAATGTCACATCGTTATAGGGCGTAAAAGTTCCCACGCCTGTAATCATTGGCGCTATATTAACTTCTTGCACAGGTGTGGTAATAACAGCTTGCGGGGGTTCATCAGCCTTAGCCATAGACACGAGCATAAGCAAAAGGAAAAAAGACCTCACCATTTTTAAATCCTTTAAGGAAAGTTAAATTTTTGTGTATGATATATAAGAAATCTCACAAAGGAAAGACACATGTTTCTCGTAGATAGCCACTGCCACTTAGATTACGATCCAATGGCATTTGACATTCCTGGAACAATAAGGAGAGCCCATGATCAAAATATTAAGGGCTTTCTTACGGTTTGTACAGATCTTGCTAAAATTCCTGCCGTAACAGCGATTGCAGATAGTTATGAAGACGTCTTTGCAACCATTGGTGTCCACCCCCATGCAACACAAAATACACTTGCTGACCAAGAACTTTACTCTCTCCTTGTAAAAGAAGCGAGTCATCCGAAAGTCATTGGCTTTGGAGAAACGGGTCTCGATTATTATTATACCCATAGCCCCCATGAAAGACAGAAATCATCCTTTAAAGCCCACATCAAAGCCGCTCTTACCTGTGATCTTCCTTTAATTATTCACACACGAGATGCGGAAGAGGATACCATTGATCTTATAAAAACTGTTGGGAAGGGAAAAGCGCGAGGTGTCATGCATTGCTTTTCAGGAAGCTCTTGGCTAAGGGACCAAGCGCTTGATCTTGGATTTTACATTTCAGCTTCAGGAATATTAACTTTCAAAAAGGCCGATGGGCTCCGGGAGATTTTTCAAGGCGTTCCTCTTGAAAGGCTTTTGGTGGAAACAGATGCTCCGTTTCTCTCCCCTGAACCCTACCGAGGAAAACCGAATGAACCTGCATTTCTGGTTGAAACAGTGAAAAAACTTGCCGAATTGAAGAAGGTTAGTTTTGATGACCTTTGTTCAAAAACAACACAAAATTTTTTAACTTTATTCTCAAAAGCGAGGATGTCATGCGTATAACAATACTTGGGTGTGGAGCATCAGGGGGCGTTCCTCTTCTGACAGGAGAGTGGGGGGTGTGTGACCCCTCTAACCCAAAAAATCGAAGGCGGAGAGCTTCTATTGCTGTAGAGAAGAAGGGAACGACGGTTTTGGTTGATACCTCCCCTGATCTGCGCGAGCAGTGCCTCTCAGCAAATATCAAAAAAGTGGATGCCGTTTTGTATACCCATGACCATGCTGATCATACCCACGGAATTGATGATTTAAGACCTTTTTTTTATCGCAATAAAATACAAATCCCCATCTATGGAAATGCTGAAACGATTGCTTTTCTGAAATCTCGGTTTGGATACGCTTTCCCTGCGGAAGAAATGCGACCGGACATTTACCGCTCATTCGTTACTCCTAACGTTATTGAGGGCCCTTTTCAAATTGGGGATATTTCTGTTGTTCCCTTTATACAAGGACATGGGTATTCAACATCCATTGGCTATCGCTTTGAAACGATGGCCTATTCCACAGATGTCGTTGATATGGGTGAAGATGGGTTCAAAGCCCTTGAGGGGATTGATACATGGATCGTCGATTGTATCGCGATGGATCCTCGAGCAACCCATTCTCACCTGGCTAAGACCCTTGAGTGGATTAGAAGAGTCCGGCCTCGCCGCTCATACTTGACCCACATGTCCCATCATTTAGATTACGATAAGCTATCTCAGCAGCTTCCCGAGCGGGTGGTGGTTGCCTATGATGGCTTGGTGATTGAGTGTTAAATGCACAAAAACTTTCTATCCTCCTAATGCAACAATCCCCAAAAAGTGGTTTACTTTTTGGGGAGTCATTGAATTTAGAAATAATGTTTTAAAAGTAATGGCTTACCTCTTATCGCGAGGGAAATCAGTTCACTTAACAACATGATTCCTACGAAGAGGAGGCCTTTAACCTTTTTTTACCGTGGAGTTGGAAGGAAGCTTTTGAGTTCCTTTTGGCTGTCCTTCTGGAGTCTGCTTTTTTGGAGCCACTAATTTAACCGTTCCGGAACCTTCAGGTTTTTTAGCAACCACTTGGGGCTTTTGGATCGAAGGTGTTGTTGGAACGGCTTTTTTTACTTGCCCTTTATCTGCTGGTATTTGTTTGATAATAACAGGAGAGTTAATTGCTCCTGGTTTTTTAAGAGTAGAAGCTTTTGCAGCTACTTCTTTAGCAAGGTTGGCAATATTGGGCTGTTTTGGAGGAGCTATATTTACTGGTTTTTTAGGTTCTATTGTTTTTTTATTAACAACAGGAGGTACAACTGGCCCTAGTTTCTTAATAGCAGGAGCTGCTTCAGCTGCTTTTTTCACTACTTCCAATGTTTTTGGCGCTACTTCAGCTAACTTTTTCGCTACTTCAGCTGCCTTTTTTGCGGCATTAGCTTCGGCTTGTTTCTTTAATGCCGCTGCCTTTTTCTCTCCGTCAGCTTTTGCTTCATCAGATGCCTTTTTTGCGGCTTCAGCTGCAGCTGCTTTTTTCTTAGCATTTGCTTCTGTTTTTTTTGCTTCTTCTATTATTGCAGGAGTACGGCGTTCTTCATGCCTTGCTATCCATTTTGTCCAATCTGCTGTCATCTGCTCAGGATTTTCCTCAAGCTTAAGTAAAAAGTCGCCAAGACCTAAATCGTGTGGCTTTGCCTCTCTCGGCCGCCCTTTCTGCTCTTCTATTGGTTGAAAAATTTTATACCCGTTTTTTACATCTTTATCTGCCCGAATTAATGCCCATTCCTCATCTGTAATATCATTTGTATGAGGTGCTTGAGCTTGAATAAGTGCCCATACTTCTTCGTCTGTAAGGTCAGCAGTGTATAACCCTACGTCAGCTATTGCTTTTCTAGCTGGACCTTTAGCCTTAGCATCTGCTTTTTCTTGTTCAGCAATTAACTTAAACAATTCTTCATCAGATCCGATGAAAACGCTGTGGCTTTTCCAATCTTCGTCTGGGGGTATTGCATAAGTGCTCGCTGCACTTACAACTAAAAGACTTGCTACCCGAGCAAGTGTACTGATTTTATTAATAATCATATCTAAACATTCCTTAACAATATTAACCATAAATTTCCATGTAGAATTTAACACCCATGGAATTCTTATTAATATACTTAGTCCTATTTTTTTTAATGTCAAGTCCTCTAATAAAACTCACACGATTGATATCAGCTTTAGAGGTAATGATTCTGGCTTGAATGTCCTCCAAAACTAAAGGCAAGCGAGATTCTATTAAGTTGCTTAGCAAAGCTGCGGCTTGGGATAATTTTCAACTGATCAAAGCTTTTATTAACCTCAGTTTTGGCTAAGGATTATTATATTAGGCGTAAAAACAAATAGTTATCGTCACTGCGAGCCTCTCGATGACGGTAATGTATTGTAAATCCCTTATCCAAGACTCGAGTTAATTACTGGTGATTCGATTGACAATCAATAGGCTAAAGCACTTTTACCCAAGAATCAAATTATTTAGGTGGAACCACTGCCCTACAAGTACACATTCTTTGTCCAACTGGACACGCCAGTGTACACGCAACTGACATCCCTTCCGGAAACCTTTTCATCACGGTACTATGACAATGTGCGATGTCATTCACACAGCCCCTCTCAACTCGTGAGGTTCCATCAGAACGACAAGTACAAGTTTCTTGCCCAAGAGGGCAACTAGGGTTACCGAACGTGCAAGTGAATAGCAGTCCTTCTGGAAATCTTTTTCCTAAGGTCTTATTGCAGTGAGCTAAGTCATTCACACAACCCTCGTAAGTCTGACACTGCCCTACCGCAGGGCTTAGGATTGTCAATATAGCCACACCCATAAAAACTGAAGAGGCTGTTAGGTATTGAAGAACTCTATTTTTCATACATCTATTCTTTTTTGAATTCACGTATGCCTAATGATGTTAAATATTCTTTAATAATTTATTAACAAGATGAATTACTTCGGGCGGACCTTAAATAAACTCAGCTTTAATTTTCTGATTTTTCTTTAACAAACTTCTCTCTCATAATGTTAACTTATAGAATATAGTCGGCCTTGAAAATAAAACTTACAAAAACCCCAGAGGAGAGATCTAGCTTTTCTCCCTCTCCGCCCTCTTCCTGGCGTTGGGATCAAGCAGCGCTTTTCTTACACGAATAGATTGGGGTGTAACCTCCACAAATTCATCATCTTCAATATAGGCAATAGCTTGCTCAAGGGTCATAAGACGGGGAGGAGTCAGGCGGATCGCCTCATCCTTTCCCGCTGCGCGGATGTTGGTAAGTTGCTTGGCCTTCAACGGATTCACTTCCAAATCATTATCGCGGGTATGCTCCCCAATAATCATTCCTTCGTAGACAGCTGTGCCAGGGTTGATAAACATAACCCCTCGGTCTTCAAGATTCCATAATGCATACGCAACAGCTTGTCCTGTCGCATTCGAAATCAAAACCCCATTTCGCCGCCCTCCAATGGGGCCTTTGTAAGCACCGTAGCTATGAAAAAGGCGACTCATGATCCCCGTCCCGCGCGTATCCGTAAGAAACTCACCCTGATAACCAATAAGTCCCCTTGAAGGGGCAATAAACACAACGCGTGTTTTACCGCCGCCTGAGGGACGCATATCAATCATCTCGCCCTTCCGAAGGCCCATCTTTTCAACCACGATCCCTGTGAATTCCTCATCCACATCAATCTGGACTTCTTCCATCGGCTCTAAAGTTTGTCCTGTGGTTTCATCTATTTTAAAAAGGACGCGAGGACGTCCAATGGCAAGCTCAAAGCCTTCACGCCGCATGGTTTCTATCAGAACGCCTAGCTGAAGCTCTCCTCGCCCTGCCACTTCAAAGGCATCAGTTGATTGGGTTTCACTTACTTTAATAGAAACATTACTTTCAGCCTCAGCCATTAACCGATCCCGAATAAGGCGAGAGGTCACCTTTTTTCCTTCTTTCCCTGCAAAAGGTGAATCATTGACACAAAATGTCATTGCTAAAGTCGGAGGATCAATAGGGAGAGCCTTCAACGGCTCAAGCACTTCTGGCGTACAAATTGTATCTGATACAGTTGCTTTCTCAAAGCCAGCAACAGCGATAATGTCTCCTGCAATGGCTTCTTGTATGGGAAGACGCTCAAGGCCACGGAACGCAAGCAGTTTTGTAAGACGCGTTTGCTCTAAAACCTCTCCGTTACGATCCAAAGCCTTCACGGGCATATTCATGCGTGCTGTCCCACTTTGAATTCTTCCAGTCAGTATCCGTCCTAAATAAGGGTCGGACTCAAGAGTTGTGACGAGCATACTAAATGGCTCATTTTCTTTTCCATCAGCAACAGGAACTCGCTTTAAAATGGCATTAAAAAGAGGGGAAAGATCCTTTTTAGGCTCATCCAAATATTCAATGGCCCAGCCTTCTTTAGCAGAAGCATAAAGCGTTGGAAAATCTAACTGATCATTGTTCGCATCAAGAGCGGCAAAAAGATCAAAGACCTCCTCATGAACTTCATATGGCCGCGCGTCGGGTTTATCGGCCTTGTTGATAACCACAATCGGTTTAAGCCCCTGACGCAAGGCTTTGGCTACAACGAATTTTGTTTGAGGCATGGGGCCTTCGGACGCATCTACAAGGACAAGTACCCCATCCACCATGGACAGAATGCGTTCCACTTCACCTCCAAAGTCAGCGTGCCCCGGTGTATCCACGATATTCAAGCGGTTGTCTTCCCATAAAATGGACGTACACTTGGCTAAAATCGTAATGCCGCGCTCTTTTTCCAGCTCATTACTATCCATTGCTCGCTCAGCAATGCGTTGATTATCTCGAAAGGTTCCACTTTGGCGAAAAAGGGCGTCGACAAGCGTTGTCTTCCCATGGTCAACGTGGGCAATGATGGCTAAATTTCGGATCAAACTCATGAAAAACTCAATTTGCTAAAAAATGACCTGCACTCTACCAGATGATATGGGGATAGAGGAAGCCTTTTTCAAGTTATGAGTCTCCTTTGGAAAACCGCGAATGATTTTTCCTGTAACAATTTATAGGAGAATCCTAAGTATAGCCATTCCCCATGAGGAGGCGGAGTTCAAATAACACTCGGCCCATCCCGTTTTAAATCATGAAAATGTGTAAAATATCTGCACCCATCAAATACAGCATCATACTGATTTGATCAATATAACATAGATTTATCCATTTCACAAAAATAATTTTATTGATTTTTTTTCTTTACAATATAAAATGAATTTCATTTCTTTCTAGTTAGTGAGCCCGCTATGATTGTAGACCGTTTTTCTTTCCTCCGCCAAGTTTGGATTCACCTCATTCGACCCTATTGGACTTCGGAAGATAAATGGATAGCTGCTGCTTATTTGGGTGGATATTTGGCTCTAATGGGGCTCTATATTTATATCTCCGTCCTGACCAATTACTGGAACAATGATTTTTACATGTCGCTCCAAAAATTAGATGGAAAAGCCTTTTTGTATTTGCTAGGGACTTTCGCGTTTCTCGTCACTATTGCCATTTTGGCTTATACAACCAAATTATTTCTCTTACAAACACTCCAGTTAAGGTGGCGGAAATGGATGACCCATCATCTCATTTCTCATTGGACCGATAACCAACGCTATTATGCTCTACAATTAAAGGGAGACGGAACGGATAACCCGGATCAGCGCATCTCCGATGATGTCACCCAATTCATCGATAAAACACTTAGTTTAAGTTTAGGGTTATTCCAACAAATCATTACCCTTGTTACCTTTTTAGGCATTTTATGGACTTTGTCGGGAACCTTTCATTTTACTTTGGGAGGCATGGCTCTGTCCATTCCTGGATATATGTTTTGGGGGGCTTTGATTTATGCTACAGGTGGGACAATTGTCAGTCTTTACTTAGGTCGCCCTCTTATTTCTCTAAATTACGAATTTGAAAAACGGGAAGCTAATTTTCGCTATAGTCTTGTTCGCTTTCGAGAAAATTCGGAAAATATTGCCTTTTATAAGGGCGAAAATCATGAAAAAAAGATTTTCGCTAATCGCTTTGACCATATCGCGGACAATGTGCGCTCGATAATAAAAAAGATGTTGGGAATCAATTCTTGGAACATTTTTTACATTCAATTTAATATAATCCTCCCAGCCATCCTGGCCGCTCCCCGTCTTTTTGCCAAAGAAATTACTTTTGGAGACCTTATGCAAGCCTCAAGCGCCTTTAATCATGTCAGTAATGCTCTCTCCTTCATCGTTTCAAATTTTGTAACGATTGCAGCGTGGAGAGCAACAACAAATCGTCTTCTCGAATTTATAAATAATATCAAACATGTTCCTCCCTCCCCCCTTACCTATGGTGCTCATAAAGGGGACGCAATCCATGTCGCATGTGATTATATTTCCCTTCCCCTTGGAACGACCTTAAAGGAAAATCTAAACCTTACCTTTAAAAAGGGCGAAAATACCGTCATTACAGGCCCCACGGGCGTTGGGAAAAGTACTCTTGCTCGAGTAATGGCTGGGCTCTGGCCTTATGGAAACGGAAATGTAAAGGTTCCTTCATCATCCTTTCTCTTTCTTCCTCAAAAACCCTATATGCCCCTGGGAAGTTTAGAAAGTGTCCTGCAGTATCCGTCTTCAAAAGCCTCACCGGAACAGTTGCATGAAGTTTTGGATACAGTTGGTCTTCCTTCTTTGAAACCACGGCTTGAGGAAATTAATGATTGGGCTCGTGTTTTATCCTTGGGAGAGCAACAACGGATCGGCATTGCTCGAGCTCTCCTCGCTAATCCTGAGTGGCTTATTCTCGACGAAGCCACTTCTGCTATGGACGAAATCTCAGAAGGTCAGCTCTATCGCCTGTTAAAAACGAGACTTCCTGAAGTCACCTTAATTTCAATTGGACATCGGGAAAGCTTAAAGATCCTTCATGAGCGAGAAATTTATTTGGGTGAAACACCCGAAAACTTAAAAGAAGCAGCTGCTTAACTCAAACAAATTGGGGCTAAACTAAAAGAACGGAAAAGAACGGGACCGCTAAAAAACAACATAAGCTGCTTGAATTAGATGATAGGCAGGATGAGCCTTTGCAACAAGTTCCTCCAAATTTTTAAAGCGAGTATCTACGCGGCGCATGCGCCAAAGGGTAAAATGAGGAGTATAATTTTGGGGCACAGTCTCATCATTTAAGCCCCACCGATGGCTAGAAACTTCCTGAACTTTATCAAAAAGCCACGCGTTAAGCTCCTTTAAGGAAGTAAGAGATTTGGGCGTAGGTGAAAAAGCAATGACATGACCAAACAAATGCTCAACTTTCTCAACTTCGTAAAGGGGTAAGAGGGGATCAATGTACTCCTGCAAAAGCTCTGTTATCTTGCTCCCAAATGACGTCAGATCTTCCTTCGGTATCATTTTTTCAATAAATCCAATAGTGCAGTGAAATTTGCGCTTTTGAAAAGGAAAACCTGCCTCTTGAAGAAGCCGATTAATGGCTTCTTGATCCTCCCGTGAAACATTAATTTTGATGGCCATGGAATGCATAAGCTTCCTCTACCCCAGCTTAATTTCTTGTTGATCAAATTAAAAAGAAGCCCTACTATTAATAAACCATCTCATGAGAGATGCGTGACACCAAGGTGCACCAACACCTTGATGCCACTAACCAAAGCCAACGTGGAGGTTGACCATGGCTAAATTGACATTAGCTCAGATCGAGTATCTTTCTCAAGAAATTACTTCTCAATTCAAGGACGTTAAGTATCTTACGGTTGAAGCATGTTGCAAGCTTGAGTATGTTCAACAGAACTTAAGGAACCTTATAACGACTTATGAACAGTGGTTAACTGAAGAAGGTCTCGATCGCGAGGAACTCTAAAAAAATGTTTAATGTTATTTTAGGGAAAAGTTAGGGAAAACATTTTTTCTGAACTGTAACATATTGATTTAATTGGCGTCCCCTACGGGATTCGAACCCGTGTTGCCGCCGTGAGAGGGCGGTGTCCTAGGCCTCTAGACGAAGGGGACTCGAATTGCCTTGTACCTGAAGTCTTTCAATCAATCAAGACTTTCAATTTTCAATTTAGAAATTATTAACTTCTCTTCGCTAAGTTAAGGGAAGAAACCCACTGGTTAAGGAAAACTGAGCTATGAAAATTCTTGGCCTCTTTATTTTAGCAACTGTTCTTACAGCAGCGTCGCAAGCAAATGCTCTTTCCTCTTGCAAACAGGAGTGCTTTGAGAAAAAGAGAAAGTGCAATACAAATGCCTCTTTCACCTTTAATACCTGTAACCACGATTTGTTTACTTGCAAGGCCAGTTGTAAGAGTGGCAAAAGCCAGGAAACCTATTCAACCAAGCTTCCTCTAAATATTGCTCTTCATCCTATTTTGAAGGATAAGTAAGCTCAAGACGGGTTAAACCAAAGGTCCCCCCAATAATCATAAGGCTTCCAAAAAGGGTCCACATAGTCGGTATTTCTTGAAAAACAAGATATCCTACAGGAATTGCAAAGCAAAGACGCGTGTATTCAAACGGCGCAAGGAAGGATGGGTTCGCATATCTTAATGCCGTCACTGAACAATATTGAGAAAAAACCCCAAGTCCCCCAATTATCATGAGGAGTATAAGATCCTGAGTGCTTGGAGTTTCCCAAATGCTCATTGCTAATAGTCCAGCAATTAACGTCGTGACGGTATTTGCATAGAGCATAATCGTGAGCGTACTTTCCGTCCGAGATAAGGTCTTGACACATATGATCGAAAGAGCTGCAAAAAGATTAGCCAAAAGTTCAACCCATACCCCTGTTCCAACAGGTAATTCATGGGGCCTGACCATAACAAGAACACCAAGGTAGCCAAAAATAATAAGAACCCATTTTTCAAAAGAAACTCTATCTTTCAAAAGAAGCATAGAAAGAACAGTTGTAAATAAGGGGCCTGTCATTCCAATAGAAGTTGCTAAATCAAGGGGTAAATTTCGGTATGCATAATAGGTGCACCCCATTGCTGCCCCAACAAAACATACCCTTAATAAATGAAGAATTGGTCGAGACGTTTTAAATCCCTGAATCCCAGCGTGATATATAAACGGACTAAAAAATGTGAGCCCAAAAAAATACCGCATAAATAAAATAATGATATTGCTAACATCCGGAGAGAGAGCCTTAGCAAAAACCATAGCTGAACTAAAGCTAAGTGCCCATAATAGCATAAAAGAAGCTCCAACCAACTTTGGCGAAACATCTATCCCAAGCGCTACAAGTCGATTTTCACTCATGAAGCATTCCTTCCCTTTTTATTTATATAGGAAGGAATTCAAAAAGCACAACCTTTTGCAAAGAAAAGCCAGAATTCAAAGGACTAGGTTTTATTAATTAAAGTCCTTTATTCAACATAGGCACAGCCAGCCTGGCACCGCCTAAGAGAGGCTCTTGTATGTTTTTTCGTTTGGCATTGTTTCATGCACCTAGAGTAACCCAGCCCTTCGTCTGTTGGACTATAAGCTTGTGCTTTTACATCAGGGGATAAAAAGATAAAAGAAAAAAGAACTAGAATGGAAAAACTTGTTAATTGATGAGAAATTTTTTTGCTATACATGACCCGTCCCCTTTACATTTCATACTAGATAATTATTTTATATCATAAATATGTTAATATTTATTTAATTATACTTATAATTTAACACAAAATATCTTCTTTATTCGTTAGGGTTTGGGGCCTTTTTTTTGGGCGTACATCTATTTTTACAAATATTTGTACATGTATTATAGCTATACATTCTACTAACTTTTGGATTAAGCAAACATATGGATTGACATTTAATCAAGCACTGTGTGAACGGATTATCTGCACGGGCCTTTTCTGTAGTACAAAAGAAACCATACATCAATAGAAAAGACAGTATTAAGTAATTTTTGCACAAAAGAAGCTCTTGCATGTTTTACCCTCTCCGGATTTACCTTTTCAAATAACATACCGAAAAAAGGTTAACATTAAATGAGGATAGCTGATACTATGCGGGTTTAGTATTGTTTTAGAAAGTCAATTCAGAGTCAGTCAAATCTTACTTAGGGGCATTCATCCCCAAGATAGCTCCAGTCGGGTCAATGAAAACACTAAAGTAGCACTCCTCATCCTCCAGAAGAGTAGCTGGAACAAGAATTTGAGCGCCTAAATTTTCGGCTTTTTCTGTAGACTCATGAATATCATCTACACTGACAAAAGGAACCCAATGAGACCCAGCCCCCTTCTCTGATTGATGAATTCCAGCGAAATCAGGGCCACCTGCATCAATTTCAATGTAAGTTTTCTCCCTTTCTCCCTTTTTTTCCTTAGGAATCAAAGTCCATTGAAAGAGCTTACTATAAAAAGCTTTGGCTTTTTGGGGGTCGGAGGTCGCAAGTTGCATCCAGACGACGGTATTCTTCATAAAGTATCCTCTTTTATTTATTCAAACAAACCCATCACCCATGAAATGGATTTGCCTGTTATACCAAAAAAACAAAAATTTACAATGTTCCCGCGGATGGCCGCTGTCATGAACATAGCTTCGCAAGTGGTAAAATGCGATTTCTTCAAGTTCAATACATCCTTTGCTTAAAAAGGAAGTATCTGAAGTCAGCCCATACTACCTCAGGAAAGAAAGGTAGGCCTAAATTATTTTTTTCCGTAAAGCCCCAAAACTGCTCCAGTCGGGTCAACGAAAACACTAAAAAAGCCCTCATCACCCCCAAGATCTGTAATGGGAACAACGATTTGAGCCCCTAATTGTTCAGCCTTCTCAGTGGATTCATGGATATCATCCACATTTACAAAAGGAATCCAATGGGACTCATTAGGGCGGTCTCCTTGAGCTATTCCTGCACAAGGTCCCTCGCCTGCATCAATTTCTATGAAAGTCTTTTGTCCTGCTTGTGTTTGCCCCCCATGCTCCATGGGTCTAGTGGTAAGCGTCCACTTAAAGAGTTTCCCATAGAAGCCTTTAGCTTTCTCAGGATCTGTTGTTGTCAGCTGCATCCAGCCAAAGGTATTTTTCATACTATATCCTTTCTTTTGTTTTAGGATATAAAAAAACGAACCTAAAGACAATCCTTAGACTTAAGTTTTAGACCTAAGCTGGAATTTTTTCTTCTGTAGCCTGAAAGGCCTTCATGCGACCACAAATCTTATCCATCAGAATAGCAAGAGCACCATTTGATAGGACATTTGTTACGGTAATAAAGGGATCAATTAAAATATACAGAGTTGTCAAAAGACCACTCATCGGATCGGTAAATCCAAAATAACTTTCTAAAATCGGAAGGAGAACAATCACTTCACCTCCAGGAACCCCAGCAACCCCATATTTTGCCACCATATAATACATAGAAAAAACAAGGAAGGTCCCATAACTCATTGGTTCAATTCCATTGATGGCTAAGACAGCCGCAATTAAAATAGGCACTCCCACTGAATCACCTACATGGTGAATGTTGACAGTTGCTGGAATCATAATTTGGGCGATGGATTTATTTTTTGTATTTTTCTCAGCTGCCTCTAACGTTAAGGGCATCGTTGCGGCACTAGACATCGTCGAAAGCGCCACAAGCCCTGAGGGGAAGGCATTTCTTAAAGTGGATTTAATGGCCTTAAGATTTCCAAGATTTGCCTTAAAGTAAAAATACATGATTGAGGCAATCTGAATCATCACAATCAAACCAATCATGGGCCCATAACCTGCAAACATCTCAACAAGGGACTCATCATGATGAATCTTAAATAAAAACCCAACTACATAAAGGGGAACCATTGGGATAAAAATCTTAACCAAGGCATTTTGGATAACGTTTTTTAATGCATTTCCCCATTCAACTAATTTCTTATTTCCAGAAAAAGCCCCATATAAGCCCCCCAAAGCACCAATAACAAGCGCCATGTCCGTGCTGATCAGCTTTGGATAAGGGATGGTAAAAAGGGGTTCAAGTGGAGGTAAAAGAACCCCTGTCTTTTGAATTGCATTAGCTGCCTCGTAACCGAGGTGGGGTAAGAAAATGTCGCCTGCCAAATATCCTAATTGAACAAAAACGAAGTTTGAAAGAGTAACAAAAGTCAAAACCATGATGATCAAGAGAGGAGCCCTGCTTTGAAAGGACGCTAAGCAAGAGAAGAGAAACCCAAACACAATGAGTGGCATCGCGAACATTAAGGTTTCCTTCATCAAAATACTGATGGTGAAAAAGACTTGTTGAATCCATTCTGGGACATAATCCCCGAATAGCATAATTAAAACAATTGCAAGTCCTAACTTTAAAATTAACCCAAACTCTTTCATTTCTAAGCCTCTTTCAAATAATTCCGGGGCAGGTTACTTAAAACTCATCCATTTGAGAAGGGGTTATTCTCCCTTTCGTTCTTTTCATTGACTTTTTGTCTCTAATTCGCTTATAAGGCACAAATGACATTAAAGCCATATAATAGGAGATAGGAACGTGAAGCGGACTTTTCAACCCAGTAATTTAATTCGTAAGCGCCGTCATGGCTTCAGAGCCCGCATGGCAACCGTAGGTGGCCGCAAAGTCATTTCTCGTCGTCGTGCGAAAGGCCGCGCGCGGTTGAGTGCCTAAACCTCCTCTCGAGCTTCTTAAAAAGCGTTCTGACTTTCTCCTTGTCACAAAGTTGGGCGAAAAGCAGTATACGCCTGCCTTTATCATTCAAATACTGAGAAGGCCTCAAAATGGTCCCATTCGTTATGGGCTCACAGCCAGCCGAAAAGTTGGGAATGCTGTTGAGCGCAATCAGGCTAAAAGGCGCTTACGTGCCCTTGTTCAACATGCCCTACCCCAAGCCGGTATGTCAGGCGCCACTTATGTGTTTATTGCCCGCAGGGACATTTTAAGACGTAATTTTTCTCTCATGGAGCAAGAGCTGGAAAAGGCTCTGATCAAGTTTCATCCTAGAACTTAGCCTCATATACTCAAAGGATTTCAAGTTTCCTCCTAGGAGTCCGGAGAGCAAGCTCGATGAGCGTATTGAAATACGTAACAGAGAGCGAGACCCGAAGAGCCTGCCCCCGCGAAGGCGGGGCAACGCCCCCAAAACTTGAAAGGCGAAGAGACTATAGGTATATATACAATCGTGGCTGAAAACGCCTAGACTATTTCATTGACCTGTGTTTTCGCCCAAGGTTGATTTTGGCAGTACTGGAACGAAAGTTATCATGACCTTTTTCCTAAAATTATTCATTTCTTTCTATCGCCTTGTCATTTCCCCATGCCTGCGATCACGGTGCCGTTTTTTACCTACTTGTTCACAGTATGCTCTTGACGCCATCGACCGTTATGGTCCTTATAAGGGATGTATTTTAGCCTTGAAAAGGCTGAGCCGTTGTCATCCTTGGGGTGGGCACGGTTTTGATCCCGTTAAGGAAGACGAATCATGAATGAACAAAAGAATTTTTTTATTGCTATCGCTCTCTCGGCTGCAATTTTATTTGGCTTTTACTATTTTTTTCCTACAACTTCCCAAAAGCCCACTCCTTCCCAGAATGAACCGCAAGTAACCGTACCGCAACAACAAGCAAGTCAAGCCCCTCAACCCCTACCCCATGAAGAAGCATTAAAGGCAGCCCCTCGAAGACTTCAAATCCAGAGCAGTAGCGTGAAGGGATCCCTTAATCTGGAAGGAGCATTATTAGATGACCTTACTCTTGTAAAATACCGAGAAACTGTAGATCCCAATAGCCCTGAAATTGTCCTTTTATCCCCTGAAAACACAGCTCATGCTTACTATGCTCGATTTGGCTGGGTTTCCCAAGGAGGAGCTATTTCATTACCCACTGAAAAGACTGTTTGGGAAACTAATGGTCTTACTCTCACCCCCCAAACTCCTGTCACCTTAACCTGGAATAATGGTCAAGGGCTTCTATTTCAGCAAATCATTTCCATTGATGAAAATTATATGTTCACCATCATCCAAAAGGTTACCAATTCAGGGGCTGCTCCAGTTTCCTTAGCTCCCCAAGGGATTTTAGTTCGGCGAGGGGAACCTAAGTCATCCGGTTTCTTTATCCTCCATGAGGGACCTGTTGGTGTGTTTAATGGAAAACTCTATGATCCAAGCTACGATGACATTGCTAAAACAGGTATTCTCCAAAATCCAAAAAGCGCAGGATGGTTTGGACTTACCGATAAATATTGGTTAACGGCCCTTGTTCCTGATCCTAAAGCTGAAGTTACCTCTTCCTATACGCGCCATGGAACGGCAGAGGACACCCTCATCACCGCCCTTTATCAAAAAGATCCCCTTTCTCTTGCCCCAGGTCACAGTATTGAGGTAACGGACCACTTTTTTGCAGGCGCCAAAGTCTTGCGACTTTTAGATGGATATGAAGAAACACTAGGGATCAATCACTTTGATCTTGCCGTTGATTTTGGATGGTTTTATTTTCTAACCAAACCTATTTTTTATGCCCTTGAATTTCTGAAAGGCTTTTTAGGAAACTTTGGTCTTGCGATTTTAGCACTTACTGTTTTGATTAAGCTTGCTTTCTTCCCCCTCGCCAATAAGTCCTATGAATCCATGGGACGTATGAAGACTCTCCAGCCTCAAATTGAAAAAGTCCGTGAACGCTATGCGGATGACCGCATGAAAATGAATGAAAAAATCATGGAACTCTATAAGAAAGAAAAAGTGAATCCCATGGCTGGATGCCTTCCCATGGTCATTCAAATTCCTGTATTCTTTGCCCTTTATAAGGTTCTTTTCGTCTCAATTGAGATGCGTCAAGCTCCCTTTTATGGCTGGATTCATGACCTTTCCGCACCTGACCCCACGACAATCTTTAACCTTTTTGGCCTCATCCCATGGGATCCTCCCTCCTTCCTTATGATTGGCGCGTGGCCGCTGATCATGGGAGGAACCATGTTCTTACAACAAAAGCTAAGCCCGCCCCCCGCTGATCCGACTCAGGCAAAGATGTTTTTGTTCATGCCAATTTTCTTTACCTACCTTTTAGCCCAATTCCCTGCGGGCTTGGTTATCTACTGGGCTTGGAACAATGCGCTTTCTATTGCTCAACAATGGGTCATCATGAAGCGCTCCGAAAGAAAAAAGGCAAAGCATGCCAAGCGAGAAGCAGCCTAAGACCAACGACTTCATCCGTTGGCTTTTTGCACAAGAGTGCACGTTCGTGACTGGAGCAGCTCAGGTGGATTCTCTTCCCTCCCCGACGCTTCCCGAAATTGCGTTTGCCGGACGCTCAAATGTTGGAAAGTCAAGCCTTATCAACGCCCTTCTAGGAAGAAAAAACTTGGCTCGAATGTCCCACACGCCCGGGCGCACTCAACAATTAAACTTCTTTCTTTTGGGACAGCACCTTTATATTGTCGATATGCCGGGGTATGGCTATGCAGCTGTTTCAAAGGCTAAGATTAAGCTTTGGTCTCAGCTCATTCAAGATTATTTAAAGGGCCGCGTTCCCCTTAAGCGAGTCTTCCTCCTTATTGACAGTCGCCATGGGTTTAAATCTAGCGATAAAACCATCATGGAAGAACTGGATAAAGCAGCCGTTTCTTACCAAATCGTTTTAACGAAAAGTGACAAATCAAGTGCTGAAGAACTTGCAGCAGTAACTGATGCCATTACACAGTCCTTAAAAGATCACCCCGCTGCTTTCCCAACTCCACTTCTCACAAGTTCCCATACAAAGGAAGGGATCGACTCCTTACGAGAAGCCATTGTGGAGTTGGTAAGCCTTTGATGCCCTTTATCTTTACCTCTGCATTAATGCTGTTTTTTGAGGACACTTAAAAACTGAAGAACAGCGGGAATCTCACTCAGTAAATCTTCCGCAATCAAACCAAGTCCCCTCCTGTTTGCAGCTTCTCCTTGGATCCATACGGCCGCAGCCGCTGCTTGAAAGGGAAGAAGCCCTTGAGCCAATAGACCTGTCATCAGCCCTGCAAGTACATCTCCTGTCCCTGCGGTGGCAAGGGTTGCCGGAGCATTGGCATTTATGATGATCTCCCCCTTTGGGGATGCTATGATCGTATCATAGCCTTTCAGGACAATGATGGAGCCTGCCTCCTCTGCTGCTTTTAACGCCTTTTCAGCCTTACTCTTTAAAAAGGCCAAGTGAGGGAAAAGCCTAAAAAACTCACCTTCATGGGGTGTTAAGATCACATTTTCATGAAGATGGGTGGTAAGTTCCAATGACTTCCCTTCAAAACTCGACAAAGCTCCTCCATCCAAAACACAGTTTTTTTTGAGAGACAATAATAAAAGAGCTTGTTGGCGTGTCGATTCCGTTGGGAAGGCCCCTGCTCCCCATAAAAGAGCATTAAAGTGATCATCCTTGACTAAATTTAAAAAATCCTTAGCTGAGGCAAGGGGCATAATGATATCCCCCCAAACTGAACTTGCAAAAATAGGGTAGTCCTCGGTCTTGCAGGTCAGGCGAACAAGACCCGCTCCAACCCTTCGAGCAGCCAGAGCCGCAAGCCTTAAAGCTCCTGGCATACTTCCATTTCCCATAATGATACACGCTCCCCGACTGTATTTATGATCGGTAGGTTGGGGATCCTTCAGAGAATCCGTCCACAAGGAAGGAGTGTTTAAAAAGTAGGAGGTCGGAGGAATAACACTCTCTGGAACTTTGATATCATCGATAAACAGTTTTCCGGTATGAAGCCTTCCCGGAAGAAGAAAGTGACCAGGCTTCGCCCTCAAAAAAGTAACGGTGCAGGTCGCCTGAATCGCAGCCCCACAACTTGCACCCGAATTTGCCTCAATTCCTGAGGGAATATCAATGGCAACGACAGGTTTGGAAGAGCTATTCACTAACTCAACCAGCTTTAAAGCCTCTCCTTCTAAGGGGCGTGTCAACCCTATCCCAAAAAGTCCATCAACGATAAGGTGGGCCAAGTTTAAAGACTTTTGAATTTCTTCAAAAGAAGAAAGGTGAGAAAGGGATATAACCTCAATTGGCCAATTTTTTTCCTTTAAAGCTTGCGCTACAATCTTAGCATCACCACCATTTTTTCCAGGACCACAAAGGATTAATGTTGGACAGAGAAGAAATTCTTTAAAAATAACTTTTGCAACAGCTCTCCCTGCACTTCCCATAAGGGTTTCAAGAGAAATACCTTCTGCAAGCGCCTGTTTTTCGGCGGCTCGTATTCCTTCGACTGTTAGGAGTTCGTGTTTCACGTATTATCCTTAATTCAGATTTTTCTTATTATAAAACATTATGCTAAAGAAACTAAAATACTATTAACATCCTTGATCAGAATTTTTAAACTTTGAATAGCCACACCCAAGAGATAATGGGTTGTAAAAACAAAAACTTTAACAAGTAATAACAATGGAAACGCTTAATAATCGAGATGCGATTAATTTTATAAGCTATCAATAACTGATGAACAGAAAGATAAGGATTAATGAATTCTTAAGAAATGTATGCTTATCTTATGCTAATTGAGTTAAAAAACTCAATGAAAGATGAAAAATATTTTTCATTTTAAATATTAAACAAACTCTAGAAAAGGAAATTTATTATGACTAAAAAAATTCTTTTTATATTCAGTATTCTCCTGATAGGTGGCTCAATACAGGCTAGCTACGGGGCCCCTGCTTATAAGGAAAGAGGTTCGATGGAAGATAGGCACCGTCGGTCGAAATTAAGTGGTCCTGCAGGAGGGCTCTGTGTAGGAGTGCTTGACATCTGTGCGTGGACACAGGATGACTGTCAATCGGCTTGTCAGATGGATTTTGAAAACTGCAGTACAGTGGTTGGCGCTGAAGCTAATGTGACTTGCGATGATGGCATGCATGGTTGCTCGTGTACGTTTTCGGCAGTTGGACGCAAAGCACCAACAGTTAGAAGGAAGTAAAGCTTTAAAATAAAAACTTTTGAAGGGAATGGAGGAGACCCTCACGCCTCCCTCCAATTCCTGCTCTCCCACTCTCTTGTGATCGCTACGTTTGGAATTTAATATTTAATTTTTCTATCCCGCATATGTGTCCAAATCCCTAGTTGACAAATCAGCGAAAAATTGTTAATCGCATTGCATCTTTAATCACGTTCGCTTAAAGGTACTTTTGCGTTAAATATATATTTGAGATCAAGCTTTATTCAAGCTATTATTTATTAGGTTTACAAGAAAGCAACATAAAAAGGATCAGGTCCATGTCTTTACAAGCTATCCCGCAGCAAGAACCTCAGTTTTCAAAGTTACGAGCTGCGCTTTGGCCCATTCAAAATTTTGAAATGAAGAAATTTTTACCTATGGGTATGATGATGTTCTTCATTCTTTTTAACTATACAATCCTTAGGGATACGAAAGATACACTTGTCGTTGGTGCTTCCGGAGCTGAAGCCATTAACTTCCTTAAGTTCTGGGGAGTAACACCTGCCTCCATCCTTTTTGTTATCCTGTACGCAAAGCTTAGCAATACACTTTCAAAGGAAAATCTTTTTTATGCCTGTATTATTCCGTTTGTTGCTTTCTTTGGAGCATTTGCTTTTATCATATACCCAAACAAAGCTTTGCTTCATCCCTCTTCCGAAACAGTAGAAGCTATGAAACTAGCTATTCCCCACTTAAGATTTATTTTCGCGCTTTGGGGAGCTTGGTCGTATGCAATTTTCTATATCATGGCTGAGCTTTGGGGAAGCGTTGTCGTTTCCCTTTTGTTTTGGCAATTTGCGAATGAAATTACCCGAACTAATGAAGCCAAGAGATTTTATTCCTTGTTCCCTCTCCTTGGAAACATTGCCTTAATTTTATCAGGTCAAACCGTAACCTACCTTTCTGATATTCGTGATCTTTATCCACCAGAGGTAGATGCATGGGGCATCAGCTTAAACTATATGATGGGAGCTGTGGTTATTGCAGGTCTGGCAACAGTTTTGATCTATTGGTGGATGAACAGAAATATTCTAACCGACCCATTCTATTATGATGCGGCTGCCACTCCTAAAAAAGAGAAAAAGGAAAAGCCAAAACTTTCTATCGGCGAAAGCTTTAAATACCTCTTTACCTCCCGTTACCTTGGGTTTGTCGCCCTCCTCGTCTTGGGTTATGGCATGTCCATCAACCTCGTGGAAGTAACTTGGAAGAGCCAACTCAAACTTCTTTATACCGTTGATGGCACATTTAGAGAGAATGATTACAGCTCATTCATGGGTAATTTCTCGACCTTCACAGGAATTGCAACCATTGCCCTGATATTACTCTGTAAAGGAATCGTTCGCCGCTTCGGATGGTTTACAGGCGCTATCTTAACTCCCATTATCCTTCTGATCACAGGCGTTCTCTTTTATATCTTTGTGATCTTCCGCGATCAGTTAGATTGGTTGACGATTGCCATGGGTGTTACCCCTGTCTTCATGGCTGTGATGATTGGAGCTACCCAAAATATCTTGAGTAAGGGAACAAAATACTCCCTTTTCGATCCGACAAAAGAAATGTCATACATCCCTCTTGATCAAGAACTCAAGGTTAAGGGTAAGGCTGCCGTTGACGTCATCGGAGGCCGTTTAGGAAAATCAGGCGGTGCCGTCGTTCAACAGTTCCTCTTGCTGACTATTTCAACCACAGCTACCCAAATCACCATTGCTCCTTATTCTTGTGGCGTGATGCTTGTTGTGATTTTGGCGTGGATGTTTGCAGCCGGTGGACTTAGCAAAATGTACAACCAGAAAGTCGCAGAAAAAGAAAAAGAACTTAAAGCTGCCTAAACTTTCAAGTTTAACATTAAATCCTCTCTGAATGTTATTCAGAGAGGATTTTTTGTTGCTTCCCCCTTTTCCTTTTTTTAACATACCCCTAAGGGAAATTTACTATGTTTGAAAATAAACTTGTCGCCGTGATCAACAAATCTTGTGCTCCAGGTGTTGCTATGAATGCTTTGGCTCACATGAGTTTTGGGATTGGGCAAATTGTTGAGGGCGATAAAGCTCTCCTTTGCAATTATATTGATGCTACAGGCCTCTCTCATCCCGCAATCTCAAGCATACCTTTTATTGTCCTCGGTGCAAATTCAAACAAGATCCGAGCTGCCCTTCATGAAGCAAAAGCGAAAAGGATAGTCTGTGTTGATTTCACAAATACAATGACAGGGGGAACTTATCTAGAACAGCTTGAAAATACAAAGAAAACACATGAAGAAGAGCTAACCTATTATGGCGCTGTTTTCTTTGGCCCCTGGGATGAAGTCACTGAACTTACAAAGAAATTCTTCCTCTGGAAGTAGGGTTCGCTTTCTTTTAAGGCTTGTAAAAGACAAAACAGGAACCACCCCTATTTTTGGCTTCATACATAGCTGAATCTGCGTTTTTAATTAATTCCATGTGTTTCCGTCCACCCTTAGGAAAAATGGCAATTCCTATACTAGCAGAGCACATAAAAGATAACTTTCCCAAAATATAAGGTTCGGCAAAGCTTTTTATAATTTTTTGAGCAATCACAGTAACATTTTCTTCTTTTTCAAGGTCGGAAATAAGAACGATGAATTCATCACCCCCAATGCGTCCTATTGTGTCTACAGCCCTTATTGTTTTTTTCAGCCTTTTGGCAACCTTTTTTAAAATCTTATCTCCTATTTCATGGCCATAGTCGTCATTAACGACCTTAAACTTATCAAGATCAATAAAGAGAATGGCACAATGAGAATGATTTCTTTCGCTTGCTAGAATGGCTTGATTTACTCGATCTTGAAGAAGAAGGCGATTAGGCAACCCTGTGAGCGCATCATGGGTAGCACTTAATTTTAGTTTTGCTTCTGCCTTATGACGGCGGTGTATTTCCATGCGAAGTTCTTTATTTAATTTTTTCAATCTGGTAAGAACCCTTTTATATTCATACTGAAGATAAAATGAATTAAAAACAATTGAATAATAATTATTTATTGTTACTACTGAAAATACAAAAAATACCATTAGTGAAATGCCTAGTATAATGAAAGGAATTCCTTGCGCAATAAATAGAAAAAATAAAGGAATTCCAATTATAATTATGTAACATAAATAGACTAAAGGAGAAAAAGTAAAACGCAATAACAGACCGGCAGTAAATAAAGAAAAATTCCATACACCAAGAAGCCTAGCTTCAGGAGGGTAGTCTTGAATAAAAAGTATCAAAAGGAAAAAAATCCAAACAAATCCACCAAAAAATCCCCACATAGCAATTTGGATGGCAGAAAATCTTGTTTCTTTTGTTTTCTCGCTTAGCAGTTTACTTTTGAGGTATAAATAATGGCTAACTATTCTTGCTACGTAATATAAAAAATATAAAAACATCCAAACATGAAGCAACAATGTCTGTTTATAAAATAAAATTTCAATATAGGTTAAAAAACCTATAAGGAGGGCAGTCAAGGATGGATCTATTTCCTTGTATAATGCCTGGTCAGTCAGAGATCGATAAATCTTTAATTTTATAGGCGAAGAATAGGGCCCTGTTTTGATTTTTGTTAGGAACTGTTTAATAATAAAATTCATTTAACGACAAATCATTTGGAATTCCCCTTTACATGAATTATCCCATGTGCACATTAACAGATGATTAATCATGAAGACCTTAGGAAGAGCTGATATCCCAATTTATTGATGGGTAGCTATCCAGAGCTCATTGTCTTCCTGCCTCCCTATTAAACTGTTTAAGCCAATTGCTCAACTCGATTCTCTCTTAAGCTAATCAGTTCCTTTGTTTTTTAATTATCTGGCTGAAAATAAACGATAATATTCCTTTGAATTTTCTACCAGTTCTTGTCTAAACTTTGCCATCGGTTTTTTATAAAATAAGGATGGTTTAATGACGACAGTCGCAAAAGCGATCACTCGAAATGTCAATGGAACTTTTGAAAAAATCTTCTTTGCAGAAAAAGGAAGCTATTCTTATTGGCGAATGCGTATTTTATATGCGACCATTATTGGGTATGCAGCATTTTATCTAGTCCGCCAAAATTTTGCGATGACAATCCCAGGTATTAGCGAAGAGTTCAACTTCTCTAAGGTTCAGATAGGGTGGGTAACATCCAGTTTTTTAATTGTTTATGGGGTTGGAAAGCTTATTAATGGCTACTTTAGTGACCGCTCTGATGCCCGATACTTCATGTCCATTGGCCTTTTTATATCTGCTATCATTAGTATTTTTATGGGGCTTGGATCAGGTCTCTTCTTTTTCGCGTGCTTGTGGGGACTCAATGGATGGTTTCAATCCATGGGATGGCCCCCTTGTGCACGCCTTATAACCCACTGGTTTAGCCCAACTGAACTCGGATCAAAATGGGCTCTTTGGGCTTCATCCCACCAAATCGGAGCTGTAGCTATTTTCGGTCTTGGAGGATTTCTCATCGAACACTATGGTTGGCGTTCAGCCTTTGTCATCCCTGCCTTTGTTGCAATAGGACTTTCTTTCTTTTTGCTTAATCGTCTTAGGGATACACCCAAGCAAGTTGGTCTCCCTCCCGTTGAAGAATATAAAGGGGATGTCTCCCACGTTTCACATATTTATGAAGAGCGAATTACCATGAGGGAAGTCATCACCACCGTCCTAGCCAATAAGCTTGTGTGGTATATGGCTTTTGCAAACATGTGCCTTTATATCCCTCGAATGGGCATCTTCTTTTGGGCTCCAACTTTTTTAAAAGAGTATAAAGGGGTTACTTTAATAATCGCAGGGATGCAACTTGTTGGATTTGAGATTGCTTGTCTTGTGGGTGGCCTTGCTGCCGGTTGGGCTTCTGATAAGTTTTTTAAGGGACGGAGAGGTCCCGTCGGAACAATTTGCTTAATTGGCCTTGCTATTTCACTCTTTATCGTCCTCAAGATTCCTCCAAATTCTCTATTTCTGGATACAATAACCCTCATGATTGCTGGTTTCTTTCTAAACGGATCTCAAGTATTGAATGGCGTCGCAACGGCTGACTTTGCTTCGAAGAGAGCCGTTGGTGTTGGTACCGGTTTTACGGGCAGCTTTGCTTATATAGGCTCAGCCCTGGCCTCAGGTGCTGGATTTGGTGCCATCGTGCAAAATTATGGGTGGGAAATTGGGTTTATGCTGTTTATTTCAACGGCTCTTATTGGCGCTTTTTTCTTTGCTCTCACTTGGAATAATCGAGCTAAAGTTCTTGACGAGAAAGAAAAAACAACAAAGCCTTCTACTTAAATTGAAAATGAGTTGCCACACCCGCACGCTGAACTGGCATTTGGGTTTTTGATTTGAAAAGAAGCTCCAATCAATTCTTCAACGTAATCAATCTGAGATCCTTCAATAAGGCTCAACGATGCCTCATCCACAGCAATTTTAACCCCTTGGTCTTCAAAAACATGATCATCTTGATGCACGACTTCATCTAAAAGAAAACTGTACTGAAAACCAGAGCACCCTCCACCTGAAACCATAATACGGAACATCAAGAGAGAAGCCTCTTTTTCTTCATTTATTAGGGTTAAAATCCTTTGAGCTGCATTTTCTGTAAGAGTAATCGACATTTGTAATTCCTTTAAAGTTTAGGCGCCCTACTTGAGTATCTCCTGAGGTACCCATTTTACTGAATTTTTCATTCCTAAATCAACTCATTATACTGCATTCACCTTCCTCATGATAGCTTGTTGGACGAATGGAACTATCTGTGATAAAACCGTTGCACAGTATTTATCATATGGTGACAGAAATGAACTTTTTCCATAGCTTTCGGGACGAGGTTTTGAAAGCCGTTGGGTCTCTTACACAAAAGGAACTCTTGCCCCAAGGCCTTGACGTTGAGAAAATCACAACCGAGCCACCTCGAGACCCTTCCCATGGGGACTTGGCAACAAATGCTGCCATGGTCCTCGCAAAACAAGCTGGGAAAAACCCTCGAGAGATCGGCGAGCTTATTGCAAAAGAACTTGAAAAAGTTGCTTTCCTAGAAGAAGTAAGTGTTGCGGGTCCTGGCTTTATCAACCTTAAACTTACGGATGACTTTTGGTATCAGCAGCTTTTTGTCATTTTAGAAAAAAAAGAAGACTATGGTTCTTCAAGAATTGGCCTTGGAGAAAAAATTAATCTTGAATACGTTTCCACGAACCCAACAGGCCCAATTCATGCAGGCCACGGACGTGTAGCCGTCGTAGCTGACGTACTTGCGAACCTTTTAGAAAAGGTCGGATACAACGTCTTACGTGAATTTTATATCAATGATGCCGGAGCTCAAGCTGAAAAGCTTGCTAAATCGACTTACCTTCGCTACAGGGAAGCTCTCGGGGAAAAGATCGGCCCCATTCCAGAAGGTTACTATCCAGGAGACTATCTAAAAGAGGTTGGTCAAGCCCTAGCTGAGCGAGACGGCTCCAAATGGCTCTCCGCTCCTGAAAAGGAATGGTTAGAAATAGTCCGGGAATTTGCCGTTAACTCCATGATGACTATCATCCGCAAAGACTTGGCCCTTATGGGCATATATCATGAAGTTTTTACCTCTGAGACCGAATTGCACCGTTCAGGAGCCATTGAAGTTGCCCTCGCAACTCTAAAGGCGCGGGGGTTGATTTATGAAGGTGTCCTTGAGCCTCCCCGAGGTAAAATTATAGAGGACTGGGAGCCTCGTCTTCAGCTGCTCTTTCGCTCAACCGAGTTTGGGGATGATACTGATCGAGCCCTTCAAAAGTCTGATGGATCCTGGACTTACTTTGCAGGCGATATTGCTTATCATTATGATAAATTCCGGCGAGGTTATTCTCAAATGGTTAATGTATGGGGCGCTGATCATGTAGGAACTGTAAAACGGATCACCTCTGCCGTAAAAGCAATTACTGAGGAAAAGGGTCACCTTGATGTCATTCTTTGCCAAATTGTTAACTTTACCGAAAACGGGCAACCCGTTAAAATGTCAAAACGGGCCGGAACCTTTATTGAGGTAAAAGACGTCATCGAAAAAGTAGGAAAAGATGCCTTTCGTTTTATGATGATCAGTCGGAAAAGTGATGCTCATCTTGACTTTGATTTTAAAAAGGTTCTTGAGCAAACAAGAGATAACCCCGTTTTTTATATTCAATATGCCCATGCTCGCTGCCATTCTGTTATGCGCATCGCTCGCGATGTTTTCCCAGACTGGGAGAAGACCCCTCCCAACTCTTTTGACCTTTTAAAAGATGAAGATGAACTTAAACTTCTTAAACTCCTTGCGGGATGGCCCCGACAAGTCGAAATTGCTGCACTTGCTCGCGAACCCCATCGTTTGTGTTATTATCTCTATGAAATTGCCCAACAATTTCATATGCTATGGAATAAAGGAAAGGAAAATGCACTTTTACGCTTTATCCTTCCCCAAAATCGTGAACTAACACGAGCGAGATTGGCCATGATACAAGGTCTTGCTCACGTAATTGCTTCAGCACTTCAAATATTTGGGGTTACCCCTGTGGAGGAGATGAGAGAATGACATTTTCACCTGGTGATGATGACCGTTTATGGAGAGAACCTGAAAAAGATGGATGGTTCCGTTTCTCAAGCCCCTTAAAGTATGTAATCTTCATCATCATCCTTATCGCTCTTATTGTTGTGATTTGGTATCTGATGTCTCCCGCCCGGAGGAGTTTTTATAATCCAAATGAATTAGCTCTTATCAGAGCAGATGAAACCCCATATAAAGTCAAAGCCCAAGACCAAGGAATTCCTGGGGTTAAGCACCAAGATAAACTGGTATACAGCCGCATCCGTGGTGATCAGAACAATCCTCCCGTAGAACATATTCTTCCTGATCCTGAACCACCCCTCGTCCCAGTTAAAGACGTGTCGCCCTCGGTCAAAATGGTTGAACAATATACCCCCAATGATGTGGATTTTGACAAATCAGGAGAACCAACACTAACTGAAGAACCAATGAAAGAGGCAGCCAAACCTATTTCTTCTATAGAAGATTTGATTGATGACACGCCCGAGGAAAAACCCATCTCCGAAAAGAAGGTTGTCAAAGGAAACATCTTCATTCAGCTTGCTTCTTTAAAAAGTTTTGATCTGGCGGAATCTGAATGGTCGCGTATTTCAAAAAAACATAAAGACATACTGGCTAACTTTGAACCTACGATTCAAAAAGTCGATTTAGGAGCCGATCAAGGAATTTATTACCGATTACGGACAGGACCTTTTGAAAGTAAAGAGGAGGCAAAAAAAGCTTGTTCCAGGCTCAAAGAGAGAAAGGTAGAGTGTCTTGTCATCCATTAACTCTTCCTCTCCTGTCATATTCGGTTGCTCTGGTCTGAGGCTAACTGAGGAAGAAAAAACTTTTTTTAAAGAAAGTCAACCCTTGGGCTTTATCCTTTTTAAAAGAAATATTCAGGATAAATCTCAACTAAAAGCCTTGATTGAAGAGCTAAAAGCCACTCTCATTCATCTAACCCCTCCTATTCTTATTGATCAGGAAGGAGGAAGGGTCGCGCGGCTTTCTTCACCCCATTGGTATCATCCTCCCGCAAGTGCTCTACTTGTTGGAAAAAGCCTTGAAGAGTCCTTAAACAGGGTCTATGAGACCTATTCTCATATTGCAGAAGATTTAAGAGAGATGGGCATCACCGTCAATTGTGCCCCTGTTTTAGATCTTCATATTAAGGGAGCTGATCCCATTATGGGCGATAGAACGTTTAGTTCAGATCCTCATATGGTTGCAGAGTTAGGAGCCATGGCTATTAAAGCAATGAAAGAAGGCGGAGTCATTCCGGTTATGAAACATATACCCGGCCATGGTTCTGCAGCATGCGATAGCCATAAAGCGTTACCCATTGTTCCCCTCTCTTTTGAAGAATTAAAAGATCAATTCTTCCCTTTTAAATCGAATGCCGAATGCCCCTGGGCCATGACAGCCCATATTGTTTATTCCGCCATTGATCCCCTGAATCCTGCAACACAATCTCGTATGGTTATTCAAGAAATCATTCGCCGCGAAATTGGTTTTAAAGGTTTCCTTATAAGTGACGATATAGACATGCATGCCCTCAAGGGTTCTCTTGCTGATCGTGCCCAAAGATCTCTTGAGGCTGGCTGTGACGCTGTCCTCCAATGCTCGGGAAAAATGAAAGATATGATTGAAGTTATGAAGAGAATCACCCCTTTGTCAGCAACCTATCATAAAGAGGCTATATAATGGATCTCTTGCTTCGCATCTTTATTTATGGAATTCCCATCCTTTTAGCAATCACCCTTCATGAAGCTGCCCATGGGTATGCGGCTCTTCATTATGGCGATGATACAGCAAAGCGCATGGGGCGAATTTCTTTAAATCCCTTTCGGCACATAGATCCAATTGGAACCATCCTTTTACCTGGGTTTTTGCTCCTCGTCGGATCACCTGTTTTATTTGGTTATGCAAAGCCAGTTCCCGTCGACTTTTCCCGATTGCGCCACCCAAGACGCGATAGCGTTTACGTTGCTGGTGCTGGGCCCGCTACAAATATCTTGCTTGCCTTTATCTCAGCTCTTCTCTTCCATTTCCTTGTCTTTTTGACTCCCGAAATTGCTTTTCTTTTCAAGCAAATGTTAACCCTTTCCCTTTGGATTAACGTCGCCCTTGCCGTTATTAACATGATTCCTATCCCCCCTTTAGATGGGGGAAGAGTAGCGGTTGGGTTATTACCAGATTCTCTTGCCATTCCTCTCGCTCGCCTCGAGCCCTATGGAATTATCATTATTTTTGGGCTAATCTTAATTCCTCCCTTACTTGGAGTGAATATTTTACAGTGGTTGTTCTTACACCCCATCAAAATGATCATAGAATTTATTTCACTTTTAGCTGGATTATCGTGAGAAAGACTGTATACTGCCCCTAATTAGTATAGGGGAAGCAAAGTACTTAATGTTTCTTCAGTTGTCTAAAATAAAAGGAGTACTTTTTTATGGGTTTAAGTTTAAGTCACATTCTCCTTGTCCTTATTGCCGCCATCCTTATTTTTGGCGCTAAGCGCTTTCCTTCAATAATGGCCGATCTTGCTAAGGGATTGAAGTCATTTAAGGAAGGTCTCCATGGAGAAGAAAAATCCCATCCCCTCTCGGGCCCTTCAAAGCATGAGAGTGATTCATGAGTTTTGCAGGCTGGGCGGAAGTCCTTTTTATCACCCTTCTTGCCTTTATTATTATCGGCCCAAAGGACTTACCTAAAATTTTATTTACATTTGGCCGTTTTTTCCAAACCCTTCGCCGCCTTTCATATGAATTCATGGCTGAGTTTGAAGCCATTCAGCATATTAAAGAGGTTGAAGAGAACAAGGCTAAACGCCAGAAAGATTTTAACAATTTATAAGTTTTTAGGTAGAGCTTAGAATCAGTAAGCCTCTCATCAAATTCTTTTAAAGAGGAGATTATTTTATGCACCGTCCTTTGATATATTTAGGATTTATATCTATGTTCGTTTACAATGCCCATGCGCTCAAAGTTTATCTTCTCTCGAATCACGATAACGCAGGAGATCATAATCAAGTTCTTGGAATTGCAGATGCCTTGGAGAAAATGTCTAAGGAGAAGCCCACAGTTCAGGATCTCAACATTAAAACCGCTCTCTCAGACGAAATAAAAGATGGAGTCGAAAAAGATGTTCCTAAAGAAAAGGTCTTTGTGATCGGAGCAGGAGAAGGCGGTATAGATGGTATCAAAGATTTGGTAGCCCATCCTCAAAATCTACTAATCTGTCTTACCTCCCATATGTTCTTAGAAAGATATAAAGATCCAGCTGTCTTATCAAAGGTTGATTATATAGCCCTTCCTTCTCACGCTCTTAAACAAAACCCTGAACTTATCGGAAACAAGCTTATTGAAACAACAGGCGTTGCCCATAATCGTCAAGCGGATGCTCTCGATAAAGCTTATGCCGAATGGGGCCCCAAGGAACTTCCCTCTTGCAAAACTTACTTGGGGGTTATTTTAGGAGGCGATGCTCCAACTCCTCCGCCTACAAAAGATATAAATTTTTTTACAAAGGATGATGCGATAAAACTTGCTGATTATGTTTCTAAAAATGCGAAGGATACCTGCATTCTTGTCCTAAATGGTCCCCGTACTGGTAAATATGACACTTCAAAAAATGAAGTTCTTACTGTTCATCGGAATGGTGTCTCAGACCCTATCACAGAGATCTTTCAGAAAAGGCTTAAGGATAATGGGGTAAAGACTATAAAAGTTTTCGACTTTCAACATAATACTCCCGAAAACAAAAAGTGGGTGCTTCCCTATAATTCTTTTGATCTAGTTGCCGGAGCCTTAAAAGCCACCGAAGGAGGGATTCTTCTCGTTCCTGGAGACTCCACATCGATGATTTCAGAAGCCATTGATATTCTTCCTCCAAAGACAGTTCTTGTTTATAAAAACGGAGCCATGAATGAAATACACGAAGCTCATGTTAACAGCGAATTGAATGCAGGGCGAGTCTCTGTCCTTGAAAACTATCAGACTATCACAGCCCCTGCCCCGGATTCAGGTAAGTCCAAGTTCAGCGCAGCACAAATAATTGCTGAAAAGCTGTTGGGACAACAAACCAGTAAATGAAGGCGGCTATGTACAACCTTTTCTTACAATTACGATAGATAGTCCTTATGCAAAAACCGCTTTTAGAGCATTTAATTGAATTGAGACTCCGGCTTCTTTATGCTTTCCTTGGACTAGGCATAGGCGTTATCGTTTGCTACCCCGTTTCCCCGTATATTTTTAAGTTCCTTACTGCGCCCCTATGGCAAGCCTTGGGTGAAGAAGAAGGAAGAAGACTCATTTATACAGGTCTAACTGAAGCTTTTACGACCTATCTTAAAATCTCTCTTTTTAGTGGATTCATCCTAACTTTTCCTTTTATCATTTGGCAAGTTTGGCTTTTTGTTGGGCCCGGCCTCTATGATCATGAGAAAAAAGCTATTTGGCCTTTTCTCGTCATGAGTCCCCTTTTGTTTTTTCTAGGTGCAAGCCTTGCCTATTATGTTGTTTGTCCGTGGGCTTGGCAATTTTTCTTGAGCTTTGAGATGCCTCCTTCCCCCGATGGTCTTTCCCTTCAACTCGAAGCCCGGATGAGTGAATATCTCTCTCTAATCCTAAAGTTAATCATGGCCTTTGGAATTTGTTTTCAACTCCCCCTCATTATATTGGGTCTATCTAAACTTGGCCTTATTTCTCTTGAAAGCCTAAAGCGTAAGCGAAAGTATGCCTTCTTAATTATTGTCATTGTAGCCGCTATTATCACTCCTCCAGATATCATTAGCCCCTTAGGTTTAATCATTCCTTTATATGCCCTCTATGAAATTTCTATAGGTTTGGTAATAATATCCTTAAAAAAGAAAGGATCTGATTGTGTTAGACATCAAGTGGATTCGCGAGAATCCAGAAGCGCTTGATAAAGCTTTAAAAAACCGTGGCCTTAAGATAGCTTCTCATCAAGTCATCACGCTCGATGAAGCGCGCCGTAAAGCCGTCCAATCCGTTCAGGAGCTTCAAAACCAACGCAATTTGTTAGCAAAGCAAATCGGAGAGCTAAAGCAGAAGGGTGAAAACACTGACGATCTCACGCTCAAAGCAAGTCTTTTACGGGAAGACCTTACCCAAAGGGAAGAGGAAGCAAACAACCTTGAAGAAAAGCTCAAGTACGCCTTAGTTCTTCTCCCCAATATCCCGAACCCCGACGTTCCCGTAGGATCTAGCGAAAAAGATAATGTTGAGGTTCACAGGTGGGGTGAAAAACCTTCCTTTTCCTTTGAACCTAAGCAGCATTTTGACCTGGGTGAAAACCTAGGCCTCATGGATTTTGAAGCTGGCACAAAAATTTCAGGGGCTCGATTTACAATTCTTAAAGGAGAACTTGCTCTACTTGAGCGAGCCCTTGGGTCTTTTATGCTTGATGTCCATACCCATGAATTCGGGTATATGGAGATTTCTCCCCCCTACCTTGTTCGTACTCAAGCCATGTATGGAGCAGGCCAACTTCCAAAATTTGCAGACGATGCCTTCGTAACCACAAATGAATATTGGCTTATCCCCACAGCTGAAGTTCCTCTAACCAATTTAGTAGCCGAAGATATTTTAGAAGCTGAAAACCTTCCTTTACGGTTTGTTGCCTATACCCCTTGTTTTCGCTCGGAAGCTGGATCTGCGGGGAAGGATACCCGAGGCATGATCCGCCAACATCAATTTCATAAGGTTGAACTCGTTAGCATAACAACTCCTGAATCATCCGAGGCAGAGCACCAACGGATGCTAGGCGCTGCACAATCCATCCTTGAGAAGCTTCAAATCCATTATCGGACAGTCATCCTCTCAACAGGAGATATTGGGGCCTGTTCTCAAAAAACTTTTGACATCGAAGTCTGGCTTCCGGGCCAAAATACCTATCGAGAAATTTCTAGTTGTTCTAATTTTGGGGAGTATCAAGCACGCCGTATGAATACCCGTTATCGAGATGATGGCAAAAGAACCCGATTTGTCCACACTCTCAACGGTTCAGGTCTTGCTGTTGGGCGAACTCTCATCGCTATTTTAGAAAATTATCAACAAGAGGATGGATCTGTTAGCATTCCTGATGTATTAAGACCATATATGAGAGGGATTCCTCTTATTAAAGCCCATAAGGTGAGTTCATGAACGTTATTAATTTTTCTATATTTTTAAATAATAAAATTGGATTGTATCAATATTTCCAAATGACAAAGAGGAAGCGTCATTTCAAATCCGGAAAGCATGCGCGGCAGTCCAGGAGCCTTTCCCCCTTATCTTATTATAGCGGGATATTTGCCTTTCTTGGCTGTTTGTTTGTCCTAGGAGAAACAGTATTGGGGGCCCCCCCCAAAAAAGTAACTGTTACTTCAGATTCAACTGTCTATGGAGTTGCCTATGAGTTTGGCATTCCTACCCGAGCCCTCATAGCAGCTAATAATTTAAGACCTCCCTATGTTTTGAGAGAAGGCCAAGTCCTCACGATCCCTGCGGCAGGTGAACATATCGTTGGCGCGGGAGAGTCCCTCCAAACCATTGCTGAAGATTATGGCATTAAAGTTGATATTCTGGCTCAAGAAAATGGTATTACCTCCCCCTTCTTTGTAAATCAGGGAGATACGCTTGTGATCCCATCCCGTGATACGGAATCCATAACGGAAGCTTTAGCCCCCCCTTCCGCAGAAATTTCAACGACTGCTTTGGCTCCTCTTCCTTTAGTTAAATCAGCCCCTCCCCCCTCTCATGGAAGTTCCTCTTTAGCTCCTCTTCCAAGCACAGGGTCGGTTCCTATGGCTTCTTCCGCATCAATTGACCCGAAAGAACCCGCAGTTATTCCTGATGATCTTGCTGCTGAACTTGCTCAAGAAAAAGAAATGAATGCTCCCAAAAACATGTCTGATGCCTCTTCTTCCAAGCCTATGATTATGGGAAATTTAGCTGATAAAAACAAAATAGTTTCTATGCCTACCCCGCCACCTCCTCCTCCCGTCTCTTTACCCCAGGAAGATAAAAAAGAGGATAAAAAGGTGAAAAACGATACAATAAAGGACCCCTCTAAAGAAGTTGCTAAGAAAGAAGCAACCTTTATCTGGCCTGTAGAAGGAAAAATTATCAGCAAATTTGCGGCTGGCGGAAAAAATGATGGAATAAATATTAAAGTCCCTGAAGGAACACCTGTAAAAGCAGCTGCTGCAGGCGACGTTATGTATGCTGGAAGCGAACTTAAAGGATTTGGAAACCTCCTCCTTATAAAGCATAAGGATGGGTGGATGACAGCCTACGCCCATAATTCGGAGCTCTTGGTCAAAAAAGGAGATAAAGTTAAACAAGGCCAAGACATTGCAAAATCAGGGAAGACGGGTGATGTGAATCTGCCACAGGTTCACTTTGAAATCCGAAAAGGAAAACAAGCCGTTGATCCTTTACCCAAACTTGGGTCATAAAAGACAGAAATAATATCATCAACTGAAAAAGAGGACCTTATGAATCTATTTATCTCCCCAGCATATGCCCAAGCCGCTGCACCAAGTAGTGGTGGGTTTGACTTTATGTCACTACTCCCGCTTCTCTTAATTTTTGTTGTATTTTACTTGTTTCTCATCCGCCCCCAACAAAAGAAAGCTCAAGAACACAAAAACGTTCTAGCTGCTTTAAAACGTGGCGATCGAATTGTAACAAACGGGGGACTTATAGGTGTTGTAACAAAAGTTGTTAACGACCAAGAACTTCAAGTTGAAATCGCTGAGGGAGTCCGTGTTCGTATCGCTCGCGCCATGGTTGGAAATGTTCTTTCTGGCTCAGATCTCGCTTCAAGTCTCGCTGAAGAAGATTATCCTGTTGTGGAAAAGAAGCAAAAACCAACCCCAGCTTCAAAAAAGTCCGCAGGACGTTCAAAAAAATTAACTTAAGAAAAAAGCGGAAGCTCCTATGATCCATATTCCTTTATGGAAAACACTTTTAACAGTGGCTGTGTGCCTGATAGGGATTATTTTTGTCATCCCTAACTTTTTCACACGTGAACAATTAGATCATTTTCCAAGTTGGTTTCCAAAGAACCAGGTCGTTCTTGGTCTTGATTTGCAAGGCGGCGCCCATTTGCTTCTTGAAGTTGATTTCGATGGTGTTGTCAAAGAACAAATGACAAGCCTTATGGATGCAATACGGAATACATTCCGTAAAGAACGTATTGGGTATACAGGACTTTCCCCTAAAAAAGATTTTGTTACGTTAACACTCCGGAATCCTGCCGATTTAGAAAAAGCAACATCCCTCATCAAACAAGTGGATCGAGATCTTGAGGTTACCTCAACGCCTGAAGGTGTTATGACCTTACGTTTGAATGAAACAGCCATGCAAGAACGGAAAAAGTCTGCTCTTGCTCAATCCATCGAAATCGTTCGAAGGCGTGTTGATGAGACAGGGATTGCAGAACCCTTTATCCAAAGGCAAGGAGAAGATCGGATTCTTATCCAGCTCCCTGGCCTTCAAGACCCAACGCGTATCAAAAACCTTTTAGGTAAAACGGCTAAATTACAGTTCCGATTCGTAGATACTTCAGTAAATGCCGCACCAGGATTGGTTGTTCCGGGGTCGGATGTCCTTCCTGAAGAGCGCGATGGCAAAGTATTTTATTATGCGGTTAAAAAGCATACAATTGTAAGTGGTGAAAATCTTGTTGATGCCCAACCCAGCTTTGACCAATACAATCGCCCTATGGTGTCCTTTAAATTTGATTCATTAGGAGCGAAAAAATTTGGAGATGCAACAAAAAATAACGTAGGAAAACTTTTTGCAATTGTTTTAGATGATAAAATCATTAGTGCACCTCGAATTAATGAACCTATTTTAGGAGGAAGTGGGCAGATTTCAGGATCTTTTACCCTCCAAGAAGCTCAAGATCTAGCTCTTCTTATGCGAGCTGGCGCCCTCCCCGCCCCTCTCAAGGTACTTGAAGAACGGACAGTAGGCCCCGGTTTAGGAGCAGATTCCATTGCAGCAGGAGAATATGCAACCGTTATTGCAATCCTTATGGTAATGGCCTTTATGTTCATTGCATATTCCTTTTTTGGCGCAATTGCCAATATAGCTGTTATCTTTAACCTTATTCTTCTTTTCGCGGCCCTTTCGCTTACCCATGCAACACTTACCCTTCCTGGTATTGCAGGTATAGCTTTGACAATTGGTATGGCTGTTGACGCTAACGTTTTGATTAATGAGCGAATTAAAGAAGAATTGCGTCTTGGCCGCAAACTTTTGAGTGCCATAGATGCAGGATATAATCGAGCCATGACAACAATTATTGACTCGAACTTAACTACCTTAATTGGCGTTGGGCTTTTGTATCAATTTGGAACTGGCCCCACCAGAGGCTTTGCCGTCACAACATCAATCGGAATTCTTGTATCAATGTTTACGGCCATCACTCTCACAAAACAAATTGTAGCGTGGTGGATAAGGTGGAGACGTCCAACGCGTCTTCCTATTTAAAGAGAGGTTTTCATGGGATTACAACTTGTTCCTTACAATACAAATTACGATTTCGTCGGGAAAAAGAATATTGTCTTTACAATTCTCATCATCGTCGGGATCATTTGCTTAGCCTCTGTATTTTACCATGGGTTTAACTATGGAATTGACTTTAAAGGAGGTTTATTACTCGAAATCCGGACCAGGGAAACAACAGATATTGCTAAACTGAGATCTGATCTGAGCGGCGTTGTACTAGGTGAGGTCACCCTCCAAGAATTTGGAGCTCCCAATGATGTGCTCATTCGTGTTGAGCGACAACCGGGAGGGGATGAAGCTCAAATTGCAGCTTTAAATAAGATTAAAGAAAAGCTAGGACAAAATGTTGATTATCGACGTGTAGAAACCGTCGGCCCTAAAGTAAGTGAAGATCTTATCCGAAATGGAATTTATGCTGTTCTTGGCGCCCTAGTCGCTATGCTTGTTTATATCTGGTTCCGTTTTGAGTGGCAGTTTGGGGTCTGCTCGATCATTACCCTTGCGCATGATACTATCATTGTCCTGGGGCTTTTCTCCCTTTTCCAGTTAGAGTTTAATGAGACAGCTATCATTGCTGTCCTGATTACCGTCACCTATTCTATTAATGACACGGTCGTGATTTATGACCGTATCCGTGAAAACCTACGTAAATTTAAAAAAATGCCTCTTAGTGAACTCATTAATCACAGCATAAATGATACCCTTTCTAGAACCATTTTAACCTCTAGCGTTACCCTTTTATCCCTCCTTGGCCTTTATTTCTTTGGAGGCCCAGTTATCGCCGCCTTCAGTTTGCCAATTATTGTAGGAATAACCGCAGGAACGATCTCGTCCATTACTGTTTCCGCCCCTCTTCTTCTACATATGCATTTAAGACCTGATCAACTGTTGGAATCTTCTGAGTCCAAATAAGGAAAATTTCTTAACTTTCAAAGTTATCCACAACTTTTTTTAATACATACAATTCTCTCAAAAACCTTAAATTTCAACGAGTTGCAGGGTATTAAGCTATGATTAGGATCTCTTAATCAAAAAAAAATAATTTATTAATAACCTTGTTAATAATTTAGTAACTATTTACCGCCAAACTGCTCCCCACAAAGAAATTGAAACCCTTAAAAATGGAGAAAAAAATGTTAAAACAGCAAGTTGCAGGCGCTATTTATATTGCAAGCCAAACTATCCCTTTTCTTATGATCACGGCAACATTTGTTGCCCTTGCTTATACCTATGGTTATGATCTCCCCTTCTGTCACATGGATGAGTCTTTTGAGCTTGTAAAACTTGGCTGTAGCTTTATGCCTTAATCTTAATAAGTAATTAAGAAAACCTTAACCGTAAAAAATTGAAGAGGTTTGGTCTGGGAGGTCAGCAAAGGGGGCTTTTAAAGCCCCCTTCTGCTATAGAATAGCAAAAACATATTATAATCGCACCAAGAATGAAGCATCTATAGCCGTGTCATGTTCATAGCCTCTTTGTTTAAAAGTCTTATAATGGCTTTTTAAAGTCGCCCATTGATTCTCTATTGGGTTAAAATCTAGAGAATAAGGCGGCAAATAAAGAAGAGTACAGCCCGCATTCTCTATCAGCTCCCTCGTTCTCGCTCCCTTGTGAAAGGAGGCATTATCCATGATAATCGCCCAGCCTGGTCCAAGGTCTGGAAGGAGGCATTCCTCTAGCCATTGATTGAATCTTGCAGCATCCGTGTATCCATTAAATACCAACGGCGCTATAAACTCTTTGCTCGCATGAATCCATCCAGAAATGAGAGATGTACGCTCAGATTTCTTGCCAGATATGTTTGTTTTTACTCGCTTTCCACGCTTTGCTCTGGCATACTCTCTATATAAAGAGGAATCAATTCCTGATTCATCTATATGGACGATCTTCTCCGAATCTAATCTCTTTAGTTTCGTTAAAAACTCTTGTCTCTTTTCTTCATCTCTCTCGGCGTATAGGGTGGTTTTTTTTACGTGTTATTCCCAGTTTTTTCAGCCGTCCTGATATAGCATTAGGCCAGCATGAGAATTCTTGAGCTAATTCCTTAAGGGTTGCATCAGGTGTTCTCTCTAAAGCTTGGATAAGTGCCTGGGAATCTATCTTTCTCACTTTATAGGGTGCTCGCGGGCTATCCTCTAACGATCCTTTTTCTTTATGTAATTTTACCCATCGACTTAAGGTGTCGCGGCTGATTGAAAATATTGAGACAACTTCTTCCCAAGTCTTCCCTGATTCTAAATTTTCTACAACACACTTACGAAAGTCTACACTGTAGGCCATTTATCCCCCACTTTCTTATCGTTATTTTAGGCTTTCAGCTTACACTATTTTGGTTCGTTCTTAAAATGGTTTTACTATATCTC
>DAIDHR010000007.1:0-6406 GCA_027459605.1 Alphaproteobacteria bacterium | reverse complement strand
GATAGTTTTTCATATTCCGCCTTATGCCTGTAATTAACTTGAGCCCTCGTTGGTAAAGCTTGTTAAAAAGTTTTTGAGAAATAAACCCCTTATCCGCAAAAAGGCTCCCTTTTAAGTTTCGAGTCATTTCATCTAATAGGGTCCTCTCGTCAACATTCCCCGGGGTAATTTTAACGGCCACAATGCTTCCTTTATGATTAATCACCAGATGTAACTTGAAACCATAAAACCATCCCATTGTTGTTTTTCCTCTTGCCGCAAGCCCCTTAAAAACACGATTACGATTGATACGCTTATTGTGGCATACGGGCAAAGCCGTGGGATCGGCAATATAAATCCCTGTCTCTTCTCCAAACAAACTTTGCAGCAGGACACACAAAGGGACAAAAAGACGGGGCATGAGTTGTACAAATCGATTGTAGCTAATCAAGTTTGGGAATTCTTCCCCATGTCTCTGCTTAAGATAGGCAATGTAGAAATATTTAAAGACTTTACAAGGACTTACATGAAATAAAACCATGATGGTTAACATTTCGCTTAAGGTCATATCACAGGATCGGTGCCGCTTCCTCCCCGTATCGATTAACCGATGTTTCTCCCATTCTTCAAAGGCCTTGCAAAATTCGTCGATGCAAAAAAATAATGCTGTGATATTATATAGCAAAAACATATTATAATCGCACCAAGAATGAAGCATCTATAGCCGTGTCATGTTCATAGCCTCTTTGTTTAAAAGTCTTATAATGGCTTTTTAAAGTCGCCCATTGATTCTCTATTGGGTTAAAATCTAGAGAATAAGGCGGCAAATAAAGAAGAGTACAGCCCGCATTCTCTATCAGCTCCCTCGTTCTCGCTCCCTTGTGAAAGGAGGCATTATCCATGATAATCGCCCAGCCTGGTCCAAGGTCTGGAAGGAGGCATTCCTCTAGCCATTGATTGAATCTTGCAGCATCCGTGTATCCATTAAATACCAACGGCGCTATAAACTCTTTGCTCGCATGAATCCATCCAAAAATGAGAGATGTACGCTCAGATTTCTTGCCAGATATGTTTGTTTTTACTCGCTTTCCACGCTTTGCTCTGGCATACTCTCTATATAAAGAGGAATCAATTCCTGATTCATCTATATGGACGATCTTCTCCGAATCTAATCTCTTTAGTTTCGTTAAAAACTCTTGTCTCTTTTCTTCATCTCTCTCGGCGTATAGGGTGGTTTTTTTTACGTGTTATTCCCAGTTTTTTCAGCCGTCCTGATATAGCATTAGGCCAGCATGAGAATTCTTGAGCTAATTCCTTAAGGGTTGCATCAGGTGTTCTCTCTAAAGCTTGGATAAGTGCCTGGGAATCTATCTTTCTCACTTTATAGGGTGCTCGCGGGCTATCCTCTAACGATCCTTTTTCTTTATGTAATTTTACCCATCGACTTAAGGTGTCGCGGCTGATTGAAAATATTGAGACAACTTCTTCCCATGTCTTCCCTGATTCTAAATTTTCTACAACACACTTACGAAAGTCTACACTGTAGGCCATTTATCCCCCACTTTCTTATCGTTATTTTAGGCTTTCAGCTTACACTATTTTGGTTCGTTCTTAAAATGGTTCTACTATATACGGACGTCTACACACACAGTGTCATCCACGGGCTAGAAAAATCTTGTTTTTCGTAAGAAAAACAATGAGTTTTCTTGACTCGTGGATCTCTTTAGTTGCAACACCAATATAAAGAGGCCTCAGCTTCGCAGGGGCAAAGCATCTATTGCACAAGGACGACAACCGAGAGGGAAGAATACACCTTTATTAAAAGTAAAGATAAGATAAGTGCACAAAACCTAGTGCGCCTTCGCGGGAATTGTACAATCAGGGAAAACTAAAAAATGTCGGGTGTTGAAGTGGGCTTCTTATCCCAACTTCAAGTTCCTTTAGATTTCTTTTGAAATCCTCTTCTTGGAGGAGCTGCTTTTTTTGCTTCAATGAGCTCAACGGCTCTTTCAAGCCCTATGGTTAAGACATCATCTGTCTTTTTTAGAGAAGCAAACGTACTGCCATGTTTCACGTAAGGGCCAAATCGTCCAATGGCAGCCGTGATTGTTTCTTTTGTTTCCGGATGAGTTCCCAGAACGCGGGGAAGGGCCGTGAGGGAAAGGGCCGCCTCAAGCGTAATCTCCTCTGGGGACGTTCCAGCAGGTAAGGCAACGCGTTTAGGTTTTTCCTTTTTTGATGTCGCTTCGCCGACTTGGACGTAAAAACCATAGGGACCTTTTTTCACAACCACTGCAAAACCTGTTTGAGGATCTGTTCCAAGCTGGCGCTGGAAGGGTTCTTCTTGACCTTGGGTGTCTCCCTCTTCAGGGGTAAGAAGAGGTCTCGTATACTTACATTCAGGATATTCGGAACATCCAATAAAAGCCCCAAACTTGCTTAATCTCAAGCCAAGCTTTCCTTTTCCGCACCGGGGACAAATATGAGGATCTTTACCATCTAATGAGGGGGGGAAGAGGAAGTTATCTAAATCTTCTTGCAACTGCTCCAGGACCTGTTGGATTTTCAGCTCTTTGGCTTTATCGGTAGCCTCATGGAAACTTGTCCAGAATTGGTTCAAGACGTCCTTCCAAAAGAGATCTCCATTAGAGATTTCATCCAGCTGTTCTTCAAGATGAGCCGTGAAATCATATTCCACGTAGTTCCGGAAATAATTCAACAAAAAGGCTGTCACGATGCGACCCCTATCTTCCGGAATTAGGGTTCTTTTCTCATGTCGGACATACCCCCGTTCTTGAAGGACTTGAAGTATCCGAGCATAGGTTGATGGCCTTCCAATTCCTAGCTCCTCTAACTTTTTGACAAGACTTGCTTCCGAGTACCGTGGAGGAGGTTGGGTAAAGTGTTGTTCAGGTAAAACTTTTTGTTTTTCCACAGATTCTTTTTCCTGAAGGGGAGGGAGGATTTTATTATCTTCTTCCTCGACCTGGTCCTCATCAAGGCTTTCACGATAAAGAGTTAAAAAGCCATCAAAGACAAGGATAGATCCTGTAGCCCTTAGGATAATGTCTTTATTTTGTGAAGCCACATCAACGGTTGTTTGATCAAGTTCAGCACTGGCCATCTGAGAAGCCATCATTCGCTTCCAAATCAACTCATAGAGACGAAAGAGGTCCTTATCCAGGTATTTGGACACATCATTTGGCTTGCGGTTTAAATCAGTTGGGCGAATGGCTTCATGAGCTTCCTGGGCATTTTTAGCCTTGGTTTTATACTGGCGAGGGGATGCGGGGAGGTACTTCTCCCCGAAAATTTTCTCAATCACCTTTCGAGAGGCAGCCAAAGCACTTCCCTCAACTTGAGTACTATCCGTACGCATATACGTGATAAGCCCAGTGGTTTCGCCTCCTAATGCAATGCCCTCATAGAGTTTTTGAGCAAGTTGCATTGTTTTTTTCGGGCTAAAGCCAAGCTTGCGAGAAGCTTCCTGCTGAAGAGTTGACGTAATAAAGGGAGGGCGAGGATGCCGTTGTACACGCTTTTTTTCAATAGAAGCAATGTGGTAGGTCCCTTCTTGAATTTTTTTCTCAGCTTCCCGAGCATCATTTTCGGAGGGGAGTGAAAACTTATCCAATTTTTTCCCATCCAAATGGGTCAAGCGTGTTTTGAAAGTTTTCTTTCCTTCAGTGAGGAATTCAACATCAATGGTCCAATATTCTTGAGACTTAAAGGCTTCAATTTCATTTTCCCGCTCAACCACAAGGCGGAGGGCAACCGATTGAACACGGCCAGCAGACCGGCTTCCAGGAAGCTTCCGCCACAGGATAGGGGAGAGGGTGAATCCCACCAGATAATCCAGGCTAAGGCGGGCTAAATAAGCCTCCACCAACTGGCGATCAATAGATCGTGGGTGGGCGAGGGCATCAGCTACCGTTTCCTTCGTGATGGCATTAAAGGCAATTCGCTCAGCCTTAACATTTTTTAAGGCCCCTTTTTGAGAAAGCAGTTCTTGAAGATGCCATGAAATGGCTTCACCTTCCCGATCAGGGTCGGTTGCCAGATAAAGGTGATCCGCTCCCTTTAAAGCTTTAGTAATAGCATCTAGATGTTTTTTTGCTCGCTCATCAACTTCCCACGTCAGGGAAAAATCTTCATCAGGCTTAACTGAGCCTTCCTTAGAGACTAAATCCCGCACATGGCCATAGCTTGCCAAAACTGTAAAATCCTTCCCCAAATATTTTTCAATTGTTTTTGCCTTTGCTGGAGACTCAACGACAACGACATTCATATGCTTTTCCATTCTTCTTTAAGGGCAACCTTCCCTCCCGGATGGCGGTCAAGGCGCCCTGCAATTTCCATTTCGAGTAAAACAGCCCATACCTCTGATGCTGACAACTGACATTGTCGAACCAATTCGTCAACATTTATCGGAAAATAGCTTAAATTTTCGTTAATTATCTCCCGCACCCTTTCCAAAGAAGCAGGAGGAGGGGCTTCCTCTAGAGCAAGAGATACAGTTGAAGAAGGAAGGGGAGTTAGGGGAGAAATTTCCTGGTCAATGTCATCTATGGTTTCGACAAGGGTTGCTCCATTTTTGATAAGATAATTGCACCCTCGCGCGCGAGGGTCTAAAGGATGGCCAGGAACTGCAAAAACTTCCCGACCTTGCTCCAGGGCACAGCGGGCCGTAATGAGGGAACCTGATTTAAAAGCCGCCTCAACGACTAAAACACATCGGGAGAGCCCTGAAATGAGTCGATTGCGCTTGGGGAAAAATGAGGCTTGCGGGGAGACCCCAAAAGGGGATTCCGCAATCATGACACCTTCTTCAGCAATCTTGTGATAGAGAGCTTCATTTTCAGGAGGGTAAATATGGGTAATTCCCCCTGCAAGAACAGCGACTGTCCCGCTTGAGAGACTTCCTTGATGGGCTGCCCCATCAATCCCACGTGCAAGGCCTGAGGAGATGCCCCACCCTCGCACACCAAGGTCCGCCCCAAACTGAAAAGCTAGCTTTTTTCCCATGGCGGAAGCATTTCGGGCGCCTACTATGGCAAACAGAGCCTTTTGAAGAAGCTCAAGTCGTCCTTTAACTGTAAGGACTGGTGGAGCTGAGTCAATATGGCGGAGGAGCGGAGGGTAAGCTTGATCCTTAATCGTGATAATATGTGCTCCAAAGGCTCGTGTTGCCTCAAGTTCTCGTTCAACCTCGGCAAGGGACGCAAGCTTTAAAGGTCGTTTAAGTCCCCCTTGAGATGCAAGCTCAGGGAGCGCTTTAAAAGCTTCACCGGGCGTTCCATATCGCTTTAAAAGGCGGTAAAAGGTTAATGGCCCAACATTTTCCGACCGCAAAAGCTGCAGCCAGGAAAGAAGATCCTCATCAGATCTCGGGTGGAGGACTGGAGCGAGATTTGCCAACTTTTGGTTCCTTCCCTGCGATTAAACGTTTTATATTATGTTTGTGAGTCCAAATAATGAGAAGGGCAAGTCCAAGGCACAGGATGATGTAATCTCCCCCTGTCAGAAGAGCCGTGTAAAGGGGGCTTAATACGATAGAAACAAGGGCTGCAAGCGAGGAATATTGCGTAGTTGCCATAACCATCACCCAGGTGACAAGGCAGGTTATGGCGAGGGGCCAACTTAAAATAAGGATAGCTCCAAATGCCGTTGCTACGCCTTTCCCTCCTTTGAAACCTAGCCAAATGGGAAAGATATGCCCAAGTACCACAAAAAGTGTGGCCACCTGAGTTAGAGAAGGAGTAAAATAAGCAGCAAAAAGAACAGCCATAGCTCCTTTTAAGCCATCTAAAAAGAATGTGAGAATAGCTGGCTCTTTTGCTCCTAAGCGCAGAATGTTTGTGGCCCCAATGTTTCCCGAGCCCGTAGTCCGGGGGTCCTGTAGGCCATAAAGCCAAGCAACAAGAATCCCGAAAGGAATTGAGCCTAACAGGTAAGAAACGGTCAAAACGATAATTTCAGAACCAATATCAAGGGGCATAGGGTATTTGGGGATCCTTCGATTTAATATTTTCTTTCTTGATCCTATCGTGCCATCATTCTTGCAAGCAATGGAAAAATGAGTGACAAAATTTGGAGGTTCTGAGAAGTCCATTTTTCAGCAATTTTTCGCCCTCCTCTCAGCAGGTGTGAGAGAATTAAACTATAAACAACCCCTGATTTTCTTTAATCATAGGGTTTTTATTACCTATCCTTTGAAGTTTCTTCGCTATCTTTAAGCGTACCAAATTCTTTACACTTAAGGAAACATTCGTGATGATCCTCATCAGGCTCACGACAATCCCAATACAATTCAATCGTGGTAGAATATTTCTTTTCATAGGCAATACATTCATTTAGAACCTGCTGCAAAAGTGTTTGAATGAAGAAGGAAGTTAGAGCGGGAGTTAAAATTGACAGGAAGGGAGTG
>DAIDHR010000006.1 GCA_027459605.1 Alphaproteobacteria bacterium | reverse complement strand
ATAGTGAACTTAATTTACATTTACCATCAATGATTTCTTCCTATTAACTTATTATTATCATATTCATGTTACATTTGTAATATAAATAAATTAATAATACTTAAAAAGGAGGAAACGATGAAAACTCTTACAACAACGACAATGGCACTCAGCATCGTAGGAATGTTCGGAGCCACGCTACCAGCTCAAGCTGCAGTTCAACAAGCAGTAGATCACCCACACATTCAAGGAACTCTCTTGCCTGTTCGCGGTGGACACGGTGGTGGACATTTCCATGGGAGTGGACATTTCCATGGTGGAGGACATTTCGGCTATTTTGGACACTTCGGACATTTTCGTGGAGGATTTCATCATGGATGGCATGGGTGGCGTCATGGGTGGCGGGGTTATTATGGCTATCCTTACTATGATTATGGATATCCTTATGGGTATTATTATTCCGCGCCCTACTACGAACCATATTGTGGATATGTGTGGACGCCGTTTGGATCTATTTATACCTGTGATTACTATTAAGTAGATTTGAAGCATAAAAAAATTGAGAGAATAGCTAGACTTTACTCTAGCTATTCTCTATTTTTTATGTGATATGATAAAATGTCTCTAAGCTTTAAATGGTCTTTCATGAATTGGAAAAAATTATTTCCAAAATTAATTAATTGTTATATATGATTATTATATAATCAATTATATAGATGAAAATCTATACATAAACTTCAACCTAGGAGGTCGTTATGAAAGTACTTTTAACAACAACTTTCGCTTTAGGAGCTATAATTGTACTTGGTGCAACACAGCATGCTGCCCTCGCTTCCAATCAAAGTGAAAACCAACTTGTTAAAATCCGTGGAGGCAGAGCCGAGATGGGAGGTCCCCGCATGGGTGAAGGGGCTCCTCGCGGTAATGAAGCACGGCGGTATGAAGAAGAACATCGAAACTGGAATAATAATGCTTGGGAAGGTGCGGCTATTTGGGGTGGCGGCCTTGGTGGATATTATACAATGCCAGAGTGTGAAGGACCCAACTGTCCCGTACCAACAACTGAAGATTAATAATATTGTTCAAAATTATCTTACCCCTTTTTGGTGCAGGGCCTGGTTTTAAACCGGCCCTCACCTTCTTTAATCTGTTGTGGTCAAGAAATCAGTGGACTTCCGTCAAGTGTGAATCCTGCCAAAGAGACCGCGAAACCTGATAGACGAAGAGAGCATATTAGAAAAATTGATAAACAAATTATTATCTTATGTAGTGCACAAACCAATCCATTTGGCAAAGAATACCAAATTCATATAGAATGGATCAATCATTTCCTTCTTTTATGAGATGCCCCTATGGTCCCTTCTTTTTTAAAAAACCGCCCGTTCCTTCCTATTGCAACAGAGCGCCTCATTTTGCGTCCTCTCGAAGAAAAGGACGCTACTCCTATGACGGCTCTTGCCAGCGATATTCGCGTTGCAGAAAGGCTCTCTCGCCTTCCCCACCCCTACTCCCTAAAGGATGCTACCAAATATATAGCCTTTTCCCAAGAAGGGATTAAAAAGGGCACCCACGTCTGTCTGGCCATCATTCGCAAACAAGATCAAACACTTATGGGGGTCATAGGCCTCGAGGAATCCCTGGGATACTGGCTTGGCTATGAATTTTGGGGACAAGGTTATGGGAAAGAAGCCATCAAAGCTATCGTCCATTTCGCCTTCTTTGCTTTAAATCAAAAGGAACTTAATGCACGCGTTCTTGTTGAAAATCCTGCGTCAAGTCGCATTTTAGAGGGGGTTGGCTTTCAAAACCAAGGGTTTTCTGAATGCTCCTCCCTGGCTTATCAAGGGAAAAAACCCTGCATTCAATATATCCTCACACGGAAGGACTTTTTAAAACAGTACAAGGCCGATCCTCGACCCCTGGTTTGGGTTGTAGCAGCAGCTTTAATGAACGAAAAGAAAGAACTTCTCATGGCAGAACGGCCAGAAGGATCCAGAATGGCAGGCGTTTGGGAGCTCCCCGGGGGAAAGATGGAGTCCGGAGAAACGCCCGAGGAGGCTTTAATCCGAGAACTCTATGAAGAGCTTCACATTGAGGTTAACGAGGAGGACCTAGAACCCTTTTCTTTTGTGTCTTACCGATATGATACCTTTCATCTGGTTATGCCCATCTATCTTTGCCATAAGTGGCAGGGCACCCCTCAGGGAGCTGAAGGCCAAAAAGTGGCTTGGATTTCTTATAGCGACTTGGCCCACATGCCGCTGCCTCCGGCTGATATCATCCCTGCCCACCGTCTTGCGGATAAACTGAAAGAACATTTTGCTTCACGAGAAGATCTATAAATACCCGGAGTTCCTTGGCTCAACAAGAGTGTAGTCCTTGTGAATTTAACCCCTACTCTTCCTTGGGACGTTTGCGGCTTAAATAAGTATAAACGACAGGAATAACAAATAGGGTAAAGAGGGTTCCAATACTCATTCCTCCCACAACGACAAGACCAATCTGGGCACGTGTCTCTGCACCAGCACCTGAGGAAAAAGCCAAAGGAATAGCTCCAAAAACCATAGCAAATGTAGTCATCAGGATAGGTCTCAATCGCAAACGAGAGGCTTCGATAACAGCTTCAAAGACTGACTTCCCTTCTTCCTGAAGCTTATTAGCGAAGTCCACAATAAGGATTCCATGCTTTGTAATCAAACCAATCAATGTGACAAGACCAATCTGGCTATAAATATTTAGGGTTCCACTCGCAATCCAGAGAGTAAAGATAGCCCCTGCAAGCGAGAGAGGAACGCTTAGAATAATAATAAAGGGGTCGACAAAGCTCTCAAATTGAGCAGCCATCACTAAGAAGATGAAAATAACCGCAAGACCAAAAATCAAGAAAACAGTATACGCTTCTTTCAAGTAATCACGGGTTGCCCCAGAAACGGTCGTTTGATAACCATCGGGAAGAATTTGGTTAGCAACCGTTTTAATGTCATTCAGCACTTGGCCTAGTCCATAGCCTTCATTTAAGACAGCATCCATAGTCACAGAGCGTAGCCCATCAAAGTGATGAATTTCAGCTGTTGTCGTTACAGCAACGATGTCAACAAGATCTGAGAGAGGAACAAGTGTGTCCTTCCCTTCTCTTTGACCACGCACTGTCATATCCAAAACATGTTGAGGTGACTTTCGGAATTGTTCTCCTACCCACACCCGTACGGGGTATTGCTTACTCTCCCGCTCAAAAGTCGTGGGGCGTCGTCCTCCAATAAGAGTATCTAGGGTTTGAGCAACGACATCCGGCTCGATTCCTAAAGTAGCTGCCTTTTCGACATCAACTACCACTTTGTAGTCTTGCCCTGGAGCTCCCATATCTGGTTGAACTCTAGCTATACCGGGATGGCGAAGCATGGCTGCCCAAACCTTTTGCATTTGTTGTTCAAGATCTTCGTAAGATCGAGTTGTTTCTATAACAAAGGAAAGGTCATAGCCGCTCGCTCCTCCAATGACTGAACGACTTTGGCACCGGGCTGATACTTCAAGACCAATGATTTTACCAAGATCTGGATTGATCAAATTCTTTATCTCGTTACAACTGCGTTTTCTTTCTTCCCAAGGAACTAAAGTGCTTCTGTTGTATGAATAATCACCAACCTGAACAATAGTCATCCGTTTTTGCAGCTCTGGAACAGACGCTAAAATTTGATCCATTTGAAGAGCATATTTTTCAAGGTATTTTAAAGTTGCACCATACGGTGGGTTTGCATTTGTGATAAGAACACCTTGGTCTTCTTCTGGGGTTAACTCTCTTCTCAAGTGATACAGAACTAGGTATAAGCCGGCAAAGAAGATAAGGGCACCAATCAAAGCAACCCACAGGCGCTTCTCTAAGACTCGTGTTAAAAACCTTCCATATCCAACATCAAGTCGATCCAGCCACTCTCCCATCTTGTCCGAAAAAGTTTGATTGAGGCGAAGGAATCTATTCCCGTGATGATTTTTGTGGTTATGGGCAACGAGAAGCCGAGAACACATCATTGGTGTTAATGTGAGGGCCACAAAGCCCGAGATAATAACAGCACCGGCCAGGGTTAAAGCAAACTCAGTGAAAAGCTTCCCTGTGATTCCTGTTGAAAGAGCTACGGGAGCATACACTGCCGCAAGTGTAAGCGTCATCGCAATAACGGCAAAGCTGATTTCTTGCGTCCCCCGAATAGCAGCCTGCATAGGCTTCATTCCATCTTCAATATGACGATAGATGTTTTCAAGAACAACGATAGCATCGTCAACCACAAGCCCAATGGCTAAAACAAGAGCAAGCAGAGTCAAAATGTTAATCGTAAACCCAAAAAGGAACATTAAGGCAAATGCTCCAATTAAGGATACGGGAATTGTTATAAGAGGAATAAAGGATGCTCGGATGGATCTTAAAAAGGCGAATACCACCACAATGACAAGGAACGTCGCTTCCCAAATGGTTCGGTAAACTTGAGAAATAGACCTCTCGATAAAAACAGTATTATCGTTAGAAATATCAATCTCAATTCCAGAAGAAAGTCGGCTTTTGATTTGAGCTAGTTTTTCCTCAACCCCGCTTTTGACTTCGAGAGGATTCGCAACAGATTTTTTAATAATTCCAATACTAACGGCATTCTTATCGTTATAGCGAGATGAAAACCGCTTATCTTCCGAATTCAGCTCCGCATAGCCTACATCTTTTAAACGAACAATCCGTCCCTCTCTTTCAGCAATTATCATGTTGTCAAACTGGCTTGGAGTTGTCAGGGTTGAGGTTGTTGTAACGGTAAACTCACGCTCCTCTCCAATGAGACGACCTGCAGGTTTTTTAACATTCTGACGCTTTAATGCAGAAGCTATATCCGTTGCTGTAATTTTGTAGGCATTTAACCGAACTGGATCGAGAATGAGGTGCATTTCGAGCTCCCCACCTCCAAATATTTCTACACTCGACACACCTTTGATAGATTCAAGTTCGCTTTGCAAATACCGGTGGGCATAGTCCGACAAGTCATTGACTGACTTTTTATCACTAAAAAGAGACAAGTAAATTAAAGGCTGCGCATCAGCATCAGCTTTTTTAATGAGAGGATCCGTTGCATCATCGGGAAGCTGATTCCGTACCTTCTGCAAACGATCACGAACGTCAGCTGCTGCAAGGTCTATATCTCGATCCACCCTGAAATTAAGCTTAATAACGCTGTTTTCGGTTTCACTTCGCGATGTCATATAGTCAAGTCCCTCGATTCCTCCAAGGGCTTGCTCTAAGGGACGAGTTAATTGAGCTTCGATAATTTGGGGGCTAGCCCCTTCTAGGGTTGTCGTAACGCTGATAATAGGTTTATCGACTTCCGGAAATTGGCGCAAAGATAACTGATTAAAGGAAACGCCTCCGACCATTACAATAATAATGGTCAGAACCATGGATAATACAGGACGACGAATGAAAAGTTCAGTAAAGTTCATGGTGGTCTTACTCTGTTTTTTCTTGGTTTGTAATTGTGACCTCTTCGCCGTCGCGCACTTTAAACTGTCCTGCGGAAATCACTATATCACCCGCTTTAACACCATGGGTAATTTCGACTTCACTGCCATCCCGCATACCCGTACTCACTGTAGACCGGACTGCAACATTATCAACTACAAGCATCACATATTCCTCCTCCCCTTCCCGCTCGAGGGCTGTTTCAGGGATAAGAACGGCATTATCTATTTTACCAGCGAGGACTAAAACGCGAGCGAACTCCCCTGGTCGATAATTTAACTCCTTGTTCGGCATTTCTGCACGAATTGTTACCGTTCGTGTTGTTTCATCAATTTCAGGAGCAATGGCCTTAATGGTAGCCTCCACCGGCAAGATATCGAAGTCTTCAATTGTTACATCAACAATATCACCAGGATGAACTTGGGGCAAATAAGATTCAGGAATGCTGAAATCGACATTAATGGGATTCAAATCTACGACCGTTGCAAGCTCAACTGACTCGGAAACAAAAGCCCCTACACTGACATTACTGAGTCCCATCACCCCCTCGAACGGGGCTTTTACAACTGTGTTATCTAAGCGGATTTTGGCTTCCTCAAGATTAGCTTCACTAATTTGCATTTCAGCAAGAGCTTTATCCCTATTTTGAATAGTTCCAAAGTTTTTTTCTAATAGCTTGACTGCCCGCCTATACTCTTCCTTATTTAAGGCAAGACGCGCCTCAAGTTCCTTTAGTTTTGCTTTATAGGGAGCTTCATCAATTTTAAAGAGGGGATCTCCTTCTTTAACTTGTTGCCCTTCTTGGAAATAAATTTTTGTAATCTTTCCACTGACCTCGGGCCGAAGGGTAACCGACTGAATAGCTGTTAAAGTTCCAACCGTACTTATACGCCTTAAAATAGACCCACTTTTAGCTTGAACAGCTTCAACTGGAACAGCTTCTTTTATGGGAGCAACAGGAGCTTGCCTTCCTTTTCTCCACAGCACAACAGCTCCAAGCCCAATGCCACATATGACGATTGCCAGTATAACCTTTTGATATGTCTTCATTTTGTATGTCTCTGCCTAAAATTAACTTAAAATTTTAATAAATATGTCATATATTGATACTCTATAAGGAAAGATCTTAACAAGATGCTAATAATTTCATAAGATATAAAGATGACATCTCAATCGCCCATACGTATTGCTGAACTTTTGGCTTCTCGTCTTTGTCATGATCTCATTACCCCTATCGGTGCAATCAATACCGGCCTTGAACTCTTTCAAGACACATCTCCTGATCATCTTACAGAATCTCAAGAAATTTTAAACTTAATTTTGCATAGTGCGCAAACTGCTGCTGCTCGTGTAAGCTTTTTTAGAGCTGCTTTTGGATCTACGGGAGGAAGAATCTCTTTTGAGGAAGCCAGAAGCCTAGCAGAAAATTACTTCCAAAGAAGCAAGATAAAACTAGAGTGGAGCCCCCCCTCCCAAAAAGAATTACCCCTCAAAGGGTTAACACGTCTTCTTTTAAACTCTATTCTATGGGTCGGTGAATGTGCCCCACGAGGGGGTACACTTTCAATTTCAGTTTCAAGTGACGACAATTTCTGCCTTGCGCTTCTCCTCAAAGCTGATTCTATAATTCTTCATCAAGGCACCGTGGAAGCACTTGAAGGGCAGGTTTCTTTGGAAGAACTTACTCCTCGGACAGCTCCTTGTTATCTTATCTTTTGCCTAGTCCAAGAAAATGAAGGAATTCTTACTTTTAAAAAGTCGCAGTCTCCCTCCGAGCTCTTTTTAGAAATTAAAGGCAAGGCTCCTTTATCCTAACCTTTTTCAAAACCTATGAAATGGGCGCTAAAGAAATATAGCCGGCAAGAGAAGACACATTTCTTATAGTTTATCATTTATCCTATAGGATTTTTTATAAAAGTCAAATAATTTAATTGGCCATTACAGAAAATTTTTACAAATGGGCAATTAAAAATGTTGACGGTTTCATTAAAATGTGTAAACTATAAATGTAAGCTAAAAGAGATGTGCCCTTTAGAGTTTGGCATTTCTTGACCCAGTGCGATTTTATATCTCTCCATTATGATGGTAAGTATTTGAATTTTGGTCTTTTCATAAAACTAGGCTAGTGTTGAGAAAAAACGCTTGCAAAATGCGCCTAAATCGTTAAGCATAGAAAAGAAAGGGGAGCCCTTTTCAAATCTAACTCATATATGCCTGTTAACAGGTGAGAGTGCAACCATCAACATAGAAGATAGTTAATGAAACAAGTTGGTCATACCAAGCGGCCGTATAGTCGTTCTAACGATCGCCATAAGCAGTCCGCTAAACAAATGCCTGGAAATTCAGGAGATCTCAAAATTCGTGGTAATCCTCAGCAGTTTGTTGAAAAATACCTAACCCTTGCTCGAGATGCAGCCTCATCAGGTGACCCCGTAAGTGCCGAAAATTATTACCAATACGCAGACCATTATTATCGTATTGTTTTAGAGCATCGCCCCATGAGGTCCCATCGCCCTGAAAGGCGGGGAGAAGAAAAGGCACTTCCTTCTGAGCCAACAACTCCAGACCCATAATCTCTCTCAAATCACTATGATGAGTATCAAAAGAGGGCTTATATTGGCTCCTTATTGCTTTTTTGTTCAGCCTCTCTTTTAGATCTTGCTTTCTGACAGGGCCATATTTTTTATTCGTTAACCTTTTTTCTGCCCCTAAGGTTTATTATATAAAAATAAGAAGTGAGTTGACTCACCCCATCTGAAAAAGGTCACACCATGAATTTTGATAAATATACAGAACGGTCCCAAGGATTTATTCACTCAGCACAAACCCTTGCTCAGAGAGAAGGACATCAGCGGATCCTTCCCATTCACCTTTTAAAAGGACTCCTTGATGACGAAGAAGGGCTTTGTGCAGGCCTTATTCGCGCCGCCGGAGGAGTTCCTGAAAAGGCCCTCGAACTCACAACTGAAGAACTTAACCGGGTTCCAAAAATTGAAGGAAGTGGAGCTGGCCAAGTCTTTTTAGCTCCTGAAACCAGTAAAGTCTTCGATGTGGCTGAAAAAGAGGCTAAAAAAGCCGGAGATAGCTTTGTAACACTTGAGTTTCTTCTTTTAGCCCTTGCCCTTTCAAAAGACACGGACGCGGGAAAAGTCCTTGCCTCTTCATGGGTTACGCCTGACAAACTTAAACTTGCCATACAAGATATGCGGAAAGGACGCCCGGCCAATACTGCAACGGCTGAATCTCAGTATGACGCCCTTAAAAAATATGCAACCGACCTTACGGCTCTTGCAAAGCAGGGGAAACTTGACCCTGTTATCGGACGAGACGAAGAAATAAGAAGAACCATACAAGTCCTCTCACGTCGGACAAAGAATAACCCCGTGCTTATCGGAGAGCCCGGCGTTGGAAAAACGGCAATTGTTGAAGGTCTTGCCCACCGGATCGTGAAGGGAGATGTTCCAGAAGCGCTTAAAAACATTCGTCTTATGGCTCTTGATATGGGAGCCTTGATTGCGGGCGCTAAATATCGCGGAGAATTTGAAGAGCGTCTTAAAGCTGTTCTTTCTGAAATTACCCATTCAGAGGGAGAAATCGTTCTTTTTATTGATGAACTTCATACACTTGTTGGTGCTGGGAAAGCAGAAGGGGCTATGGATGCCTCCAACATGCTAAAGCCAGCACTTGCCCGAGGAGAACTTCATTGTGTTGGCGCGACAACTCTTGATGAGTACCGGAAACATATCGAGAAAGATGCGGCCCTTGCCCGCCGTTTTCAACCTGTCTTTGTTGGAGAACCATCCGTTGAAGACACAATTTCCATTCTACGAGGTCTTAAGGAGAAATATGAACTTCACCATGGAATCCGCATCACCGATGGGGCCATCGTATCTGCAGCCACACTTTCCAACCGCTATATTACGGACCGTTTCCTTCCCGATAAAGCAATCGACCTTGTGGATGAGGCGGCGAGCCGCTTGCGCATAGAAGTTGACTCGAAACCTGAAGAAATTGATGAATTGGACCGGCGTATTATTCAGCTAAAAATTGAAAGAGAAGCCCTTAAAAAAGAAAAGGATCCAGCCTCTAAAGATCGTTTAGTCAAGCTTGAAAAGGAGCTTGCCGATCTCGAATCTCAATCCAATGTCCTAACAACAGCCTGGAAAGCCGAGAAGGAAAAACTTGCAGGGTCTCAAAAACTCAAGGAAACTTTAGACCAATCTCGGAATGAATTGGACATCGCCCAGCGCGAAGGAAACCTCGCAAGAGCAGGTGAGCTGATGTATAGTGTTATCCCCGACCTTGAAAAGAAACTTAAAGAAGCCGAGAGTCAAACCCAAGATCAAATGATTCGGGAAGAGGTGACAGCTGATGACATTGCTGCCATTGTTTCCCGATGGACAGGAATTCCCGTTGATAAAATGCTTGAGGGAGAACGCGAAAAACTCCTTCATATGGAAGAAAACCTCCAAAAGCGCGTCGTTGGGCAAAACGAAGCCATTGTGGCTATTAGCCAAGCTGTGCGCCGCGCTCGAGCAGGCCTCCAAGACATCAATCGTCCTATTGGATCCTTCCTATTTTTAGGACCAACAGGCGTAGGGAAAACCGAGTTAAGCAAAGCCCTAGCCGAGTTTCTTTTCGATGATGAAACAGCCATGACACGTATTGATATGTCTGAATTTATGGAAAAACATACTGTTTCACGCCTCATTGGAGCTCCTCCAGGCTATGTCGGTTATGAAGAGGGGGGCACCTTAACGGAATCAGTCCGAAGACGGCCTTATCAAGTGATCTTGTTCGATGAGATCGAAAAAGCCCACCCCGATGTGTTCAACATCCTTCTTCAAGTGCTTGATGATGGGCGCCTAACCGATGGCCAAGGTCGAACCGTGGATTTCAGAAACACCTTGATTATCATGACATCAAATCTGGGAAGCTCGATCTTAGCTGAACATCCAGGTGAGCCTTCTGAAAAAGTCCGGAGCCAAGTCATGGATATTGTCCGTAGTTCCTTCCGCCCTGAATTTCTCAACCGCATTGATGAAATTATCCTTTTCCGCCGCCTTTCTCGCGAAGATATGGCTGGAATCGTGAAGATTCAACTTGGGCGGCTTATGAGTCTTCTAAAAGACCGGAAGATCCATCTTGATTTAGATGAAAAGGCCCTTTCCTGGCTTGGTGATCAAGGGTACGATCCTACTTATGGAGCCCGCCCCCTCAAGCGAATCATTCAGCGTGAGCTTCAAAATCCTTTTGCTATGATGATTTTGGAGGGCAAAGTTCGAGATGGGCAGACAATTGAGGTAACAGCAAATCAAAGTGGACTTTCAATTAAACCATCACACTTATAAAACAAGCTGGCTATGGATGATGACGCCATGAATATAACCCCCCTCAAAACTCACCCTATTGGCGTAGGCGAATCTCTTGAGGCTATTCTTGATAGGTATGTCCCACCCCTTAAAGAACAAACGATTCTGGCCATTACCTCTAAGATTATCAGTTTATGCCAAGGCCGTGTGATTGCCAAAGAAGAAGTCCCTGAAAAATATCAGCTAATCCAAAAAGAGGCCGATGGATTTTTAGAGGACCTTCCACCCAATCCTTACGATATATATTTAACAATCACCAACCATATCCTGATTCCTTCCGCAGGCATCGATGAATCCAATGGAAATGGGCTTTACATTATGTACCCCAAAGATATTCAAGAAACGGCCACCTTGATTTGGAGCCATTTGCTTAACCGCGACCAGCTCAAAACCCTTGGAATCATAATAACTGATAGTCATACCACTCCCCTGCGAAGAGGCGTCACGGGTATTGCCCTTGGATGGTGTGGGTTTAACCCCCTTCATACTTATGTAGGAAAACCTGATATTTTTGGAAAACCACTGCGTGTTACGCAAATTAACAATCTAGACGCCCTTGCCGCAGGCGCTGTTTTTACGATGGGAGAAGGGGCTGAACAAACTCCTCTTGCAATCATTCATGATGCTCCCCGCATCGAGTTCCAAACTCGCCCTCCAACCCCTAAAGAGGTCGAAAGTCTTCGGATCCCGCTTAATGAAGATCTTTATGCTCCCCTTTTAGAAAGCGTTCCCTGGGTATGGAATACGTGAGGTATGACATCTTCAAAACCACTTATAGACAAGCTCACCATTGTAGTTATTAAATTTAGGGTTCGGATAAATGGATAAGTAGTAAGACGCAGCGCTGATCTCTGATCCGTCCTCCTTAGTACATTTAGCTGTGACGTAACATTTTAAATCACCAATTGAACCATAGACTACATCCCTGCAAGAGTTAAGAAAATTACCTTCCGGTTTGGCACAACCAGCCTGAGCTTCACCTGAGCCTATCCCTAAAACCAAGACGCTAAGGGCCATCATTTGGAGAGGTATCATTCGCATTGTCACAGTCCTTTTATAAGCTAAATGCATTTTTGCCTCCCTTCACATCTTGAGCTTCAATATACCCTATGTGTGTTGAGATTCCGTTAATCGTAGATGAATGAGAGAACCACCAAAAGTAATCCTAGGGCTCACCTGGTTCAATTCATCTGTCAGCCGGCAGGAGAAATTTCTAGCCTTTGACTTTCTTTCTCGATATTTTAAACAAACAACAAAAAGGAGGAAAAAATGAAGATTCACTTTAAAAATTTATGGAGAGTATTTTTTCTGGGGTGCCTATTTTTTTCAACGTCTGCTTTACTGGCGATGAAGATTCCAGATCAATATAAGAACGAAGCAGAAAGCAAATTACCACTAAGACTGGAACCCTATACCAAAATAGAAATTATTAACATTTTTACTCCTGTTTTACATAAAGATATTCAAAAAGATTTTGAAGCATATTTTTCTATTATGTTTGACCCAAATTTTCCTCCTCCTATTCATGGAAATCATGTCATTGTGGGGGGGTATCGATGCTTGTATGGAAAGTGTAGCTATGCACTATCCCTTGGAGATGAAGAGGAAGTCAAAGAACTTCAGCGGAAAAGCCTCTATCAGCTCTTAGGGTTTCATAAAAATAAGATTGCTGGGTTTTTTCCTGAACTTGCCGAGAAAATCCCAGGTTTTATGTGTACGAATTGTGCTGAACAGGCCAAAAAAGATATGGGGTTAGAGGATGGCTATACCCAATAAATAAAAGAATGGGAGCGCTCATCTTGCCATCTGAATAATTTATAAAATGATTTAAACTCAAATAGTTAGCGTCATCGAGAGGTGCCGTAGGCACCGTAGTGATCCAGAGAGTTTTTCATTTTCTGACGGATTGTGCCGGGAAAAACCCCATGCAATAAAGTTAACGTATTGTATTTCAAAGAAAAAAATTCTGGCTCATCCAACATTCGGGTTACATTATTTTCCTTGTATAACCATAATGGGCAAAATGTCCTATGCCTCATTGCAAAACCAAGAGTGATTCTTATATCATTAGAAAAGGTAGTGTTTAGATAGAGAGTGAGAATGAGAAAGAAAGCTAACACATTAAAAACTTCAAGTCCTGAAAATCATAGTTTAGAAAATCTTCAAAAAATCATAGAAACCCAAATTATTGGCCAAAAAAATTTGATTGAGAATTTGCTTGTCAGCTTATTAGCTGATGGGCATGTTCTTATTGAGGGGATGCCAGGTCTTGCAAAAACGACTGCAGCTAAAGCTGTTGCTCAAGGAGTCAGGGCTGATTTTCATCGGATTCAATTCACACCTGATTTATTGCCTTCTGACTTAATTGGGACAGAGATTTATATTCACGAGAAGAGCAATTTTACCTTTCGCAAGGGCCCTCTTTTTAACAATATTCTTTTAGCTGATGAAATAAATCGGGCTCCCGCCAAAGTTCAATCGGCTCTTTTGGAAGCCATGGAAGAAAAACAGATCACGGTGGGGCATCACACCTATAAGCTCCCAGATCTCTATATGGTTCTCGCCACCCAAAACCCCATAGAACAAGAGGGAACCTATAATCTTCCTGAAGCCCAATTGGATCGTTTTTTGATGTATATTGTTGTCAATTACCCTACCCCTGAAGAGGAAAGGCAAATTGTCGAGCTTGCTGAAAATCAACATGTAAAGGCTTCTACTTTCCAAGTTACAACCCAAGAAGAAATATTAGCTGCTCGTGGTGACGTGTTAAAAGTACCTATAAACAGTAAATTAAAAGATTATGTTGTTTCTCTTATTACAGCAACGCGGGATCCTGTCAAATATGATGACGTGCTTGCTGGCTGGATCGCTCATGGGGCCTCACCTCGCGCAACCCTTGCTCTGATCCGCTGTGCGAAAGCTCTTGCTTGGTTACGAGGTGATGCCTATGTAACCCCCCATCATATTCAGACCATGGCCCTTCCCATCCTTCGCCATCGAATTCTTCCATCTTCAGAAGCGGAAATGGAAAATGTAGAGAGAGAGAGAATCATTAAAAGACTTTTGGAGGTTGTTGCTGTCCCATAAGGTGATTTTATGTTGTACCCTATTTTTGATGAGTTAGTTTCCCTGAAGAGTAAAGCCTCACGGTTAGTTCTCGCCACTAATCGTATGACATCTTCACTATCTACTGGAGATCGCTCTTCACCCTTTCGAGGCCAAGGATTAGAGTTTGAAGAAGTCCGGCAATATGCTCCAGGGGATGATATAAGAAACATTGATTGGCGGGTTACAGCACGTACAGGCGCCCCTCACACAAAAGTTTTCCGAGAAGAACGGGACCGAAGCATCATTTTATGTGTAGATGTTAATGCAACCATGCGCTTTGGAACGCGGGGAACTTTTAAATCGATTCAAGCTGCTAGAGTTGCGGCCTTATTAGGGTGGCAGGCCAATATGAATCATGACAAGCTTGGTGCCTGTTTGTTTGGAGATGTATCCCATAGGGTCCTCTTTTTTCACCCTCAAAGGTCTCGTAAATCCTTATGGGCTATGTTTAAGCAATTGAGCAATAAGGCCATAAATGCGGAGGCCCCCGTTGTTTCTCTGGAAGACATGCTTACCAGCGCAAATCAATCAGTTCCAACGGGTGGGCTTGTTTATATTATAAGTGATTTTTCCGGTGTAACTGAAGGATTTAAGCAGCAAGTCAGAAAACTCCGGAAACGGTGCGATATTGTTTTCATCCCCATTGATGATCCAGCTGATCAGTATATTCCTCCCCTTGGGTTTCTATCCTTTTTAACCGCCAGCCATGACAAAATTTCTATTGATACAGATGATGATGCTGGGCGACAGGCTTATGCTGCTCAATGGCTGAAATCCAGACAAACACTTCAAAAAATTGCAACGGAGCTTAGTATCAATATGGTTCCTATAGCAACCAATTCAGATGTATTCTCAACTCTTTTTTTGGGCCTTAAGCAAGCTCAAAAGAGGGGAGCCAAAAAATGAATGACTTTCTTTCCCAACTTTATGACATCGAAGGTCTTGATTCGATTAGTTGGTGGCCCCTCGCCCCTGGATGGTGGGTTTTGATTTCTATTTTCGCCTTAATTTTAATTGGGGTTGGTGTTTATTATTATCAGAGACGGAAATTTAGGCAGAGCTGGCAATGGCGCATATTAAGTCAGCTCTCCTTCATGGAAAAAAATCTGAAAGAAGAAAATTCTCATTCAACTCTTTGTGAGCTTTCCGAGCTCATAAGACGCATTACCATGCATCAATATTCACGAACTAAGTGCGCAGGGCTTGAGGGAAGAACTTGGCTTCTATGGTTAAAAGAACATGATCCGTATCAATTTGATTGGGAACATAAAGGGAAGTTTTTAATCGAGGCTCCTTATGCCCCCGCCCCTCTTCCTGTATCTCTTGAAGAAATTCTTAACATCATAAAAGCAATAAGAGGATGGGTCAAATAATGTTTATGTTTCACTGGCCTTGGTTGGGTTTATTAATCCCTCTTCCTTTTATTGTGCGATATCTTTTTCCCCCTTGCCGTAAAGCAAGCTCTTTATTGGTTCCTGAAATATACTTTCCTGGGCTTCCACGCTTAAAACAAGCCTTTTCTAAAGCAATGCCAAGGTCTAAGCTTAAAGATCATCTGTTCTTTGCCATTCTTTCATTACTGTGGCTTTTTCTTGTTCTTGCTGTCATGCGCCCTCAGTTAGTGGATCAGTTTACCGAGGTGCAAAATGAAGGGTATGACTTAATGCTCGCAGTTGATATTTCGGGGTCAATGAAGGCTCTTGATTTTTCGACTCGAAGCAAAACCATTAGTCGCCTTGATGTGACAAAAGATGTTGTAGGAAAATTTGTTCATGATCGTAAAGGAGATCGTGTTGGGCTTATTCTATTTGGAGAAAATGCTTATCTTCAAGTGCCCCTCACCCTTGATACGCTCTCTATTAGCCAAATGCTTCAGAATGCTGTCGTTGGAATGGCAGGAGACGGGACAGCTATTGGAGACGCTATTGGGCTTGCTGTGAGAAACCTACGTGATCGCCCAGAGGGTTCACGTGTGATTATCCTTCTTACAGATGGAGTAGATACAGCTAGCTCTATTCCTCCCATAGAAGCGGCTAAGCTTGCAAAGCAGTATGGCATTCGCATTTATACAATCGGAATAGGGAAAAAAGGACTTGTTCCTTATCCCACTGAGTGGGGTAACATTGTCATGGCAGAAGTTCCCATGGATGAACAGCTTCTTAAGGAAATAGCCTCATTAACAAAGGGGGATTATTTTCGCGCTACAGATCAACAAGCTTTGGAGGCTATATATACAAAAATAAATAACCTTGAAAGAACAAAAGCAAACGTACGTACTTATCTGATTCGGAAACCTTTGTACCCCTACCCTTTGGCTGCAGCCGTCGTTCTTTTGCTCATTTTATGTGTGCTTCCCCTTGTAAGGAGGTTCTCTTATGGTGGTTGATCATTTTCATTTTGAAAATCCTCTATGGCTCTGGGGCTTACTCGCGATTCCTCTTATAGGGATGCTTTATAAATTTTTTTATGCAAACCAAGTAAGTCATTCCCGGTTAGAAGCATTTGTAGATAAAGGCCTGCTTCCCCATTTGTTAATAGCCTCGGGTAAAGAGAGCATTTCTCTTCGAAGATCACTAACTCTATGGTCAATTTTATGGGCTCTTTTGATGGGTGCTTTAGCTAACCCCCAATGGAATTATAGAGAGGTTCCGGCATTCCTACCTGATCAAAATTTATGCATTCTTCTAGACGTTTCCCAGTCCATGGATGCACAAGACGTAAAACCCTCTCGTTTAATACGGGCTCGCCAAAAAATTGAAGATATTTTAAATATGGCAGAAGGGATAAAAATCAGCTTAATTGCTTTTGCTGCGGATCCTCATATGATTGTTCCCCTAACCGATGATACAGAAACAATTCGTCAACTTTTGCCCTCCATTGGAACAGATTTAGTCCACGTCCAAGGAAGCAGACTTTCTCCAGCCCTTACAATGGCGTCACGCCTTTTTGATTCAGTTCCTGGTCATAATAAGTCTATTTTAATTATAACGGATGGAGGTTTTGAAGATGGGGGAACCATAGGTCTGGCCCATCAACTTGCTCAAAAAGGGCTATCAATCTATACACTGGGAATAGGAACACGAGAAGGAGCCCCAATTCCTAATGGAAAAGGGAATTTTTTTAAAAAGGATGGGGAAACAATTATATCAAAGCTGGATACGGAAAAATTAGACGATCTAAGCCAAGAGCAAAACCTCAAAGCCAATTACCTTGATGAAGATATTAAGGCCTTAATTAACCAAATAAAAGCAAAATCCAAAACAGAAGAAAAAACTGAGCAAACAACACGTGAGTGGGAAGAAAGATTTTATTTTCTTGTCTTCCCAGCAATGGCTATTCTGCTCTTTTGGTTTCGGCGCGAATTTTTATTTCCTCTTATTCTTTTCTCATTCTTATTGACAACTCCGAGTGTGTATGCCGCTCATCTTCAAGAGCTCTTTAAAAATGAAGATCAGCTTGGAAAAGAAGCCCTGGAAAAAGGAAATTATGAGGGAGCCATTCAAAACTTTAAGGATTCGTATCGGAAAGGCATTGCCCACTATAAAGCTGGCCATTACGCAGAAGCAGAGAAACTGTTCCAAGAATCCCAGCGTCCCGAGGTTGCAACGGATGCCCTTTATAACCTGGGAAATACCTTTGCCATGCAAAATAAATACGAAGAGGCTAAAAAAACTTACGAAAAAGTTCTCGAGAAAAATCCTACACACTCTAAAGCAAGACATAACTTAGAAATTGTTAAGAAAATCCTGGAAAAGGAGCAAAAAGAGAATCAGCAAAACAAAGAAAATAATAAATCAGAGCAAACGGAAAAAAGCCAAAGTAGTTCAAAATCGAACGAGCAGAAAAATGGACAGGACGAGTCCCAATCAGACAAACAGGACTTCTCCAATGGCAAGCGTGAAGAAGAAAATTCGAGTGAACAAAATCCTCCTTCTTCACATGATAAAGGGACGGGTCCTCATCAAGAAAACAACAAAGAAACTGATCAAGAAAAGAAAGAAGATAAAGAATTAAAAGAAGAGCAAGGAAAAGGCTCCTCGGAGATAAGTAGGATGGAAAAAGAAGAGAAACCCTATCCAACGGATCAAGAAATAAAGGGAAGCAACCAAAAAGATGATCAAAAATTGCCTTCATCCCAAGCGAAGCCTGGAAAAGCCCAACAGGATATTGATGCTGATCAGTGGCTAGATCAAATTCAAAATGACCCTAAGTCATTCTTAAAAAACCAATTTTATATTGAATCTCAAAGAAATGAGTCTCAGGAAGGAATTGATCCATGGTAAAATCAAAAATTATAGTTTTCTTAGCCCTTCTCTTTTTCCCCACAGCTTCCTTTGCTGCGGGGTTTGCCGCGAGTGTAGATCATGATCAAGTCGCGTTTGGCAAGAGCCTTATCCTGGAGTTAAAGCTTTCTGATGCCTCACCGAAAAGTAATCCAGACCTTTCAGAGCTGGAGAGAGATTTTAGAGTCCTAGGAAAACAACAATTTTCAAATACAACAATTATCAATGGGGCAATTTCCACCGGCATAAGTTGGCAATATATCTTAATGCCTAAACAAGAAGGGACATATACAATCCCGTCTATCACTATTGATAGTTCTGAGGGAACATTCCAAAGCAAGCCAATTTCTGTGTCTGTGGGGAAAGCTTCATCCCATCCTTTGAATCGCGAAGATAAAAGGACAACCCTTTCTGCCCATGTAAATAAAACGGATCCTTATAAGAGCGAGACCATTATTTATACCGTTCGGTTAATATCGCAAGAAAGCTTGACGAATATTCAGCTTGGAGAACCTTCAATCAAGGGGGCTATCGTTAAAGCCCTCGGAAAACCCAAGATCTACCAGGAAATGAAAAATGGGTCAGCAAGAAATGTTTTAGAAGCAAAGTATAGTATTACTCCTTTAAAGCCAGGCCTTCTTACAATTCCAAGCTTTATCATTCAGGGAGCACGCGTTGTGCAAGATAAAAGTCCTTTTGACTCATTTTTTGGCCATGAAGGTGATCCCTTCGGCCTCCTCCAGAGATTTGAGAGCATGGGAGGTTTTGGGTTTGAAAAGTTAGATCCCTTTTCCCTCGCCAGTGACGAAATAGCTCTTGATGTAAAAAGTCCGCCTGCAGACGTTTCTCCCTGGCTTCCTGCCACTTCTCTTAAAATTTCCGAGAGTATAAAGGATCTCCAGTCAGCTAAAGTAGGAGAGCCCCTTACGCGAACTTTCACAATCGTTGGAGAAGGAATTGCAGCTAATCAACTTCCAAATCTCAAGGAACAACAAGGATTAGGGAATAATTTTAAAATTTATGCAGACAAGCCCTTAACAGAAGAAAGCTTCAAAAAAGACACGATTACAAGCTGGCGAGAGGAAGTCTACACACTTATCCCTCAGCATTCAGGAACACTTGTTCTGCCAGAGATTTCGATAGCGTGGTGGGATGTGAAAGCTAGCAAAATCGCTTACGCAAAAATTCCAGAACGCACGCTAGAAGTAGCTCCAGGAGATCATCAGGCACCCCCCTCATCTCTAATGCCGCCTCAACTGAACGAGCATGGAACCTCTAAACAGATCGAAGAGAACATTCCACCTCCCCTAGCCAGCAAAACGAGTCAAACAGGGACACCTTCTTATACTATTTTTTACGCAATCATAGGAGCCTTACTGATAACCATAGTAGGTGTTATTTTGTGGGCAATTAAGCTTAAACGTGGACTCTCAAAGTTTGAGAGAGAGAATGAGAGAAAAGACCCTATTTTAGAGTCGAAAAAAGCAGAAAAACTCCCCTCCAAAGGAATTATGAGGAAGCCCCCTGAAATAAAAAATGCAAAAGAACTTTATCTTTTTCTTCAAACTTATGGACATTCTCATTGGAATACGCCAATAAATGCTCCTTTAGATAGCCTATTTTCTGCTGCTCTTAAGCATTGTCCAACTCTTTCTCAAGAAGATATAGACTACGTGGTTAAGAGCCTCAACGACGCTTTGTATGCAGATAAAACGATAAATCTTGAAGAAGTTAAAACGAGGTGCATGGCCATCCTGACAAGTACCAAGGGAAAACCTCTAAAGCTGAGAGATAAGATAAAAAATCTACCTAACCTAAATCCCACCTAAGGCCCCTATTGCCTTTAAGGTGGGCCTCGCGAAACATTAACAATTGCGAGGAGCTCTGCTCCGAAGCAATCCAGAACTTATAATTCATGCCCGAAGGACATGCAGTTTTTTTATGCCTTTTAACACAAGAATAATAAGTGCCTTAAGGACAAGTTAATCCAATTGCTTCGCCCTGTTTTTTGCAAGGTTCACAATGGCAGGAATCGAGTGGTTTTTTATCCAAATCCAAAATACAACTACCCCTTTTCCCAACCGCCGCTTTCATTTTGTTTCCAATATGTCACTGTATGCCCTTGTTCTTTATAGAACTTCCAGCGTTCACGGGCTTTTAAGACAGCTTCCTCATCATTTCCATCAAAAAGGTCTAAACAGCGCTCAAAAGAAGAAAGAGAGGGGGACTTGCTTCCATCGGTAAGAAAAAGAAAGTGGGCCCCATTAGGATTTTCATCTTTAAGTGTTAACCAAATAGGCTGATCTTCAGGGAAACCTTCTTTGGCTGTACCGTGAGGAATAAAGCTAGCCTTTCCGGTAGTCCATAAAATTCCGTTCAAGAAATCAAGCCTTTCAGCACTAGCACACAAGATGACAGCTCGCTTTCGAGCCTCAAGGGTCTTTTCCAAAAGACGCGGGAGAGCTCGCTCCAGAGGTGACACAGTAAGATGGTAAAAAGCAATTTCAGTCATCTTTCCTTATCCAACTAAATTGATTTGAAAATTCAGACAGACTATCCTTAGTTCGCATTTAAACCTTTGCATACCTTATGAAAAAAATCAAACACTCATGGGGAGTCTCAACACCTGATATTTTCTAGCTTTCCCCGATTGCCATTCCCGCGAAGGTGGGAATCCATTCAACGTAGTGAAACAAAAAGTTTGATAAGACATGGTAAATGAAAAGGTTCTATCTTTTTATAACTCATTGATTTTTTGGATCCCTGCCTTCGCGGGGATGACAACTGTATGTATTGCAATATAATAATCAAAATTTGTCAGGTGCTAAGGGGGAGTCCTGGTAAAGTAGATCCGTCCATTTCCCTTGCACCTTGAAATACACCATCGAATTTCATATATTAAAAATAAAGCTATGGTAAGTAAGGATTTTAAAATGAAGCGATGGGGCGATGTATTTAGTGGTACTGGTACTGTTATTACCTCACTTCTTTCTTGCGCTATTTGCCCAATGTGTCTTCCACTCTATGCAGGATTTCTCAGTTTAGTTGGCATTGAGTTTGCTGAAATTCATGAGTATTTCTTTCCAATGATGCTAATCTTTGCCTTAGGGACTCTTGGGTTTATGGCTTACCAAACTTACATCCACCAAGGAAAATGGACCCTTTTTACGTGTGCTGGATTGGCTTCTTTCGGGATGGTATTAGCCGCCTTTTTAAAGTATGATTATTTTCTTTATATTTGCCTTACTCTTTTTATGGGAAGTGTGATTTGGAACAAGAAAACGCTTGTCCATAATGGCCATGGTTGCTGCTAAGCCTGCTTCTTCTCTTCCCTTAGTTCTTGATTTAGACGGAACCCTTATTCATACAGATACTTTCCATGAAATGATGGCCTGGCTCTTATATAAAAAGCCATGGGCTCTTTTTCTTATTCCTTTCTGGTTTTTAAAGGGTCGCCCTTATACCAAAAGGCGCCTGACCGAAATCTCTAACCTTCTTCCTCATCAGCTCCCTTATAATCTCCCCTTTCTAGAGTTTGCTAAAAAAGAGGCGGAGGGAGGACGTTTCCTAGTTCTTGCCACCGGAACAGATCAAACAATAGCCCAAAAAATTGCTGATCATTTAGGATTTTTCCAAGAAGTTATCGGAAGTGATGGCCATATAAACATGACCGGTCCTCACAAACGTGATGCACTTTTGAAAAAGTTTGGACTGCAGGGATTTGATTATGCAGGAGATTCTCAAAAAGACCTTTATGTATGGGAAGTGTCTCGCCTTGCTATTGTGGTTCATCCAAAAAGAGGAGTCCTCTCTCGAGTCCTTGCCTTAAAAGGAGTAAGAAACACCCACCATTTTCCTGGCAAACCTTATGGCTTTTGGGGAGCCTTTAGATTTTAGCAGGTGGTACTCATGGGATTGAAAGCCGCCGTTCTTAAAATCCCCCAGCCTCGACTCAGTGTGATCCAAGTCTGGGAAATACAGATTCGCCGCTCCTCATAATCTCTATTATTCTCTAATCTTTGGAAGGAGGGAGACTAAAGACTCATCTCCGATTTCCTTATACATAACAGCGTGAATCCATGCAAGATTCCCCCATGAATTTATTGCGGTTGCATACACTGCATGTGCCGCTTCAGAAAATAGCTGATCTTTAATAAACTCTTCTTCCACGGTTGCAGTTGTTGTTTTAAGGGAGGGTTCGATATATCTTTTTTCTGTTGCGCCATATTCCAATCTTAGGAGGTCGTCTTTAAATCTTTCTTGGAAAGAAGCAGTTTTCAGTCTTGAACTCGTAATCTTCTCTTTTAAGGGCATTAATAATAAGTAGACTGTGTCAATCTTATTTGAGTATTTGGCGTATAGCGGTGCAATAGTTGTATCAATGGTGGTGAGAAGCTCTGCGAAGATACTGCCTAACGTACTAAATTCACGTTGGTATTTGTCAAGCTGATCTTGGTTTTCGAACTTTAATCCTTTACCCGTTGATTTTCTTTTCCTCAACGCCTCCATAAAGGAAGGCATGTCTTGCTGAAAGAAGCAGATCTTGTAGTTTTCCGTCATACCCGCCCCGTATTCAAGCATACTCGGGGACTTTTCGAAGCCAAATGAGGCAGGATAAACATTTGTTGGCCAAGGAGTTTGTGCGTTTTTACATAACTCAGCAATTTTCTCAGGCGAACCCGCTTTCGGGGAAACCCATTGTTGAGGACGCTTACCATACACGGTCTGAATCTGGCTTGCGACCTGGTCCCAAGTTTTTTTAATGGAAACCGCGCACCGTTGAAGAGCTCCGAGATCTCTACTCTCTTCTGAAGTTAAGATAACTCCATCAGCTGACGAACTCCAACACAGAGCTGCGAATATAAAAAACTTTTTTAACATGCTACGTTCTCCTCTTTGATTTAGTGAATATTGTATAAACTACCTGTGTAAAAAATCCAATAGGAAAAAAATTCTTATAAATATATAATATTATTTCTCTATTTTGACATTGGTTGAGTTTTTTAACTCCACCCAATTGTCTACTTAACCTGCGTTTTGGCTAAAGACGTGAGTTTTCGTCATTGCAAGGCGCCAAAGACGCAGTGGAAATCCACTCTTTTATCAATGAAGTCTTCCCATGCCTAATCATTTTTTCTGACCTTCCTGATGTTTTGGGCCACGCGCGCTCCACACCCTCGCGATAACGATAATGTATTGTTTTTACTAATAAAATTACAATCCTTATCCAAAGTATAAGTTACTTACACCCGAACTTTTTCCGCTCACTTGCAATATCCTTCACATGAGTTTTAGGATATTCTGTCGCTAGCTGATCCAGGGTCGTGCACGCATCTCCCTTCCGGTCAAGAGCTCCTAAGGACTTGGCCAATTTTAGTAAATTATCCGCTGCCTTCGAGGACTTGGGATAGGACTTGTATCCCTTAGCAAAGGCAGCAACTGCCTTTTCATGCTCCCCGCGAACAGAAAAAGTTACACCTAACCAATACTGAGCCGCACCTGCATTTTTATCTTTAGGATGGGCTGCTACAAAAGCAGCAAAGGCATGCTCAGCTGCTTCATAATCTCCCCGCTCTAGAAGCGCTCTGGCCCTTTCATATTCATCGCTGGCACTAGCCGGTTCCGAGGAAGTTGCTTCCTTCGCTAAGGGGCCAAGCTCGCCAGGTCCATGAGGGAGGCTTGAAGAAAGGGCCCCACTTTCAGGATTAGTCAAGCGATAATCTATGTCCGCATTAAGCGTATCCATCCGCTGGGTCATGCCCGTCACATCGTGGCGCAGCTCTTCGACCTGTCCTCGAAGCTCTCTGTTTTCAGCCTCAATCGCATCAATGCGACGCATCATATCAACCATAAGCTCGGGGTTTTCTTGAGCATAGAGGGGGGATTTGGGCAAAAGCCCAAAGGTCAGGCCGAATACCAGCAAGCACATGTAAAATTTTCTATCCATAATACCTCATTGGTGTTGTCCTATTTTAGTCAGAGGCTTATATCACGGAATCAATCTTTCGTCATGGGGTTTTAAGAATTTCACCTCAATACCAACAAATATCATTGTCTTGTAACTTGCCACAAACAAGTGCCCTAGTCTCCAAAGGGTAGTAAACTTTTTGGTCGTATGAATAAGATTTAATGCCCTGCCCGCGAATTTTAGTTTTCTGCTTTTAACGTGATGCCTCAAAAAGCACTTTTATCCAGCTTCTTAAAGCTGGATAAAAGTTTTCTTTCTAAGCTTTTAATAAATTCTAGTTCATTAATCTCTCAAGTCGCTTGGCCTGAAGTTGATTCATCGCTGTTTCCAGATTTGGCTCTTTACTCAGGATGAGGTTTTTTAAAACCTCGAGGTAATCTTTTTCTGCGATTTTTTTATTCCCGTATGCAAATTTTTTATTGTCTTCAAATAATTCTCTGTTTTTGTTTTGCATACTTTGAATAAGTTTCCTCTTCTTTTCAAAAGTTTCTTTTTTTGGGGTCTTTAATATTCCCACAGGCTTCTTATTCACGTCTTCCATGCCCTGCTCAACTTGCTGCGTTGAGTTGAATTCTCGAACAGCGTTTGCAGCCTCGGGAGAGAGAAGTGTAGAAAGTTTATATCGGCTAAACTTAGGGCTTATTTTAAGTTTAACGGAATTCTCAGAATCCGTATGGGCTTGCGCCTGTTCTGCTATATTAAAAAAACAAGTTAAAATCGCTGTAGTAAACAAGACTTTTGACATTTTCTTCTCCTCTATTAACAAACAGTTAATGTCAATCTAATCGTAGATATAGATCAAATTTCTGTCAAATGGAAAATCATCAGAACCGGGTATATGAATAAATAACCTGAGCTTGAATAAGGAATTATATTTTATCTAATAAAACAAATGGTTACCGTCATGCCAGCCCTGCGGAAAGCAGGGCGAAGCAATCTAAAAATGACTAAATCTCTGGATTGCCGCGGCGCCTACGGCGCCTCGCAATAACGCTAATGTTTGATTTCAACGCAAAAAGTAATGGCTCATCCAAAACAATACTGGGGTTAAAATTAGCAAGGTTAAAAATGAGGCTTAGTGTCCGAAACACTGATCACGGCCCCCTTGAAAGTACTTTACTCCTCGCCTTTCAAGTTTCGAACACCTGGCCCGAAAACTTGAAATCCTTTGAATATAGTTTCCTATTCTTCTGTCATGTTCCTAGCTTGCACTTGACACTGATATTTAGCGTTAACTACAAGATTAATAGCTTTTAATTCTTGGGTAATATGAGTCTCTGGGCAAAATGCATACATGGAAAATCTTCCCGCAGTAAATAAGATTTGGAATCTAACTCGAGCGTTATGAGGAAGTGTTTGATTGTATGTATATCTTACTTCTACAGGTTTATCTGGTGTTGGGAATGTTGTAATGGGGGCCTCGAATGTATTAGGCTCTGTTGGGTGTATCATCTCATGCTTTTGGGTGTCCACTATTTCTAATTTGTATTTACTTGGGTGTTCGCCATTAATGAGATCAAGTTCATTGTACGTTCCCTTTATTCGAACCTCAACAGCATTTACGCCATGTGACAAGATTGTGCTTGATAGAACTGCCAAGAAAGAGAAAGTTAACAATTTTTTCATGTCGCCTTCCTTTTATTATTATTGATTAGGGTTAAAATCAGGTCATTTTACCTTTCTCTTTTATAACAAATTATTAAAAAGATATCAAACTTTAATCCAAAAGATTTGCCCATAAATAAGCAAACCTAGAACACTTCCTTTTTTCATTGACCCAACGAGGAATTCAGGTATTTTAGGAAAATTCTTCTGGGCCTGTAGTTCAGTTGGTTAGAACTCTCCGCTCATAACGGAGGTGTCGCAGGTTCGAGTCCTGCCGGGCCCACCAGTCATTTAGGAGTAAGTATGGCATCCAATCAATATATATATGTTATGAAAGGCCTGACCAAAATTTATCCTGGAGGTCGAGAGGTCTTCAAGGACATTTGGCTGTCTTTTTATCCTGGAGCCAAGATTGGTATCATTGGTGTTAATGGGGCTGGTAAATCCACATTGATGAAAATTATGGCAGGTCTTGATACTGAATTTAATGGGGAAGCCTGGGCTGCCCAAGGGACAACCGTCGGATACCTTCCTCAAGAACCTGAACTAAACCCTAATCTTACCGTTGAAGAAAATGTTCTCCAGGCTCTTTCAGAAACAAAAGGGTTGCTAGACCGTTTTGAAGCGATTAGTGCTAAATTCGCTGAGCCCATGTCCGATGAAGAAATGAATGCCCTTCTCTCTGAACAAGCCGAACTTCAAGAGAAAATTGAAGCTGTGGGTGCTTGGGATTTGAGCCGCAAAGTAGAAATCGCTATGGATGCGCTCCGCTGTCCTCCAGGAAATACGGATGTAAAAACACTTTCGGGGGGAGAAAAACGCAGGATAGCTTTATGCAAACTTCTCCTTCAACAGCCTGATATTTTGCTTCTAGACGAGCCGACAAACCATTTGGATGCGGAATCGGTAGCATGGCTTGAACGCCATCTTCAAGATTATAAGGGTACGGTCATTCTTGTTACTCACGACCGATATTTCTTAGATAACGTCGTGGGGTGGATCTTAGAGTTAGATCGCGGGCAAGGAATTCCCTTCGAAGGGAATTATTCGGCTTGGCTAGAGCAGAAGCAAAAGCGGCTTGAGCTTGAAGGTAAACAAGAAGGAGCTCGACAAAAAACCCTTGCGCGGGAGTTGGAGTGGATTCGCCAATCTCCCAAAGCACGCCAATCTAAAAGCAAAGCCCGTATACAAGCTTATGAAGAGCTTTTGGCTCAAGATGCTCGAAAATCTCAAGAAACAGCTCAAATTATTATCCCAGCCGGTCCTCGCCTTGGGTCTGTTGTCATTGAAACACAAAACCTTTCAAAAGGCTTTGGAGATCGTCTTTTAATTGATGATTTAAGCTTTAAACTCCCGGCAGGAGGAATTGTTGGCATTATCGGCCCAAATGGTGCTGGCAAAACAACCCTTTTCAAACTTATCAGCGAAAAAGAGACACCCAACGAAGGAGTCATTCGCATAGGAGAAACGGTTGTTTTAGGGTATGTCGATCAATCTCGCGATAGCTTAGATCCCGATAAGACCGTCTGGGAAGAAATCTCAGGAGGCCATGATGAAATCGAACTAGGCAAGAGAAAAATGGCAAGCCGAGCCTATTGTGCGAGCTTTAATTTTAAAAAAACAGACCAACAGAAAAAGGTGGGACAGCTTTCAGGCGGAGAGCGCAACCGTGTCCACCTTGCAAAAATGCTTAAATCCCGCGTGAACGTGCTTTTACTTGACGAGCCTACGAATGACTTGGATATTGATACTCTTCGAGCGCTTGAGGAAGCTCTTCTTGAGTTTGCGGGATGCGCTGTGATTATTAGCCACGACCGATGGTTCCTCGACCGTATCGCAACGCATATCCTAGCCTTTGAAGGCAATAGCCATGTAGAGTGGTTTGAAGGTAACTACCAAGCTTACGAGTCTGATTACAAACGTCGTTTGGGTATAGACGCAGATCAGCCCCACCGGTTGAAGTACAAGCCCTTGATGCGAAAGACGGCTTAATAAGATTATTCTAAAGGGGGTCACCATCCTTATATAAACTTGCGAAAGAGGATATAATTATTTAATGGCCTGCATTAAGTCTTTTTACCAACCTCAAATGGCAAGCGAAAACGCCATAAGTTAACAGGGAGCAACCTTCCATCAGAGGAAAAAGACGATCACTTGTATGATAGATCGATAAAAACCTGTCCAAATCGAATAATTTTCTTGCAATTTCAAAAGGCCAATCTATATTTCTTATAGTTGATGCTTAATTGCTTAGTGGTGGTATTTTAATGTTAAACTTATTTAGTCGTATTGTTTTTCTATTCGGGATTTTTTTGGGTTTAATAGTTTCCTCCTGGGGAATCAATTATATTCATGATCCTTATTATATTTTTGATAAACCTTACTCGCTAACAAGAGCCCCGATACCAAGCAGAACAACAAATGCTGTTAATCTCCATTTAGGAGGGAATAAGGGAGGGAAGGCCAAAAATGGCCGTATACCTACAGTTGCTATCATAGATACAGATTTTAACCCTGATCATACAAAACGACTTGCTGATAAAGGCGTAATTCATCCTTCAGCTTTAAAAAAACTCAATCCTTATGTTCTAACACCGAATGAAGAAACTAGGCCTGCTTATAATGATCCAATGTATGCTCAGAAAATAGCTAGGTCTGCTTTAAAAAATACCATTACTGCTTATGGCGCCCTAAATCATGGGTCTGCCGTTATGCAAGATTTACATGATATTGCCCCCGAATCCAGAATCCTGCCCATTGATCTAAAATTATATACAAATGGTCCCCAATGGATCAGCGGGCCAGAAGCCATGGCCAGAGCCATACGGGCTGCGATTGCTCAAAAGGTTGATGTCATTAATTTAAGCCTAAGGTTTTGCTCGAATAGTATTAATTCAGACACTATTGAAGCCTTGAAAGAAGCTGTTCAAAAAGGAATCATCATTGTTAAAGCAGCTGGCAACGACGGCATCAACAATCTTTGGGATATGTGGGATAATTTTTGGGGTTTTTTTAGGAAATCTAAAACACAAGAAGTCTATGAAAAATTAAAAGGAAAAGGAATTCTTTTCGTTGGATCCCTAAGATATGATCGTCATGGTCAAGAAGAAATATCAAACTTTTCTCAACTTCCTAATCCAGATGATAAGAACAAAAAACCTCACTTTCTGTTTGCCCCTGGAGAAGACCTTCGTCTTCCTATAGAAAACAAAAAAAATACTTTTACAAGTGGAACATCGTTTTCTGCTCCAACTGCGGCCGGTGGAGCTCTTCTTTTACTAAAACATGCTTGGGATAAGGGGTACGCTGTAAACTCAGAAGATATTTTAAATATTATGGAGCGATCTGGGCGTGATATTACTTATTACAGGTGGTGGCCATTTAGTAATGTCAATTATAAAAGCTTGGACTTATCGGCAGCTCAAGCTTTACTTGACAGGAAATTTAAGCCAGGAGCTAAACCTGCACTGTCTCCAGCTCCTGTTGTGAAAAAGCTAGTATCTAAGCCATCACCTACTAAAAAGCTACTTTCTAAAAACAAAGTAAAGAAACAAAAATCAATTCAAAAAAAGGCACAAAAAAAGCAAAGAAAATTAATTAAAAAGAAAAATAAGTCCAAGAAGAGAAAGAAAAGCTCACGTCTCGCATTTAGCATTAGTTTTTAATCTTAGAATCAGACATTTTCGTGTAGCCTTTGCCAGACCCCATCCATAACCTCAGAGGGCTTAAAACAATTGAAATAAAAAGTGTCAGGTTGTAAGGTATAAAGGAGCTCATAATTTTTTTATATTCTAGTATTTTTTAAATTATTTTGATGTCATACTTAAATTTTAATGTTTATTAATAAATAAAAATTCAAAAATAAAGACTTTTTCAACTTTTCCCTAGAAGAATATTAACTTCCTTCCTCTATACTAATAATAGACCAAGAGAGAGAAAGGACGTATCATGGCTGATATTATTGATCTAGACTTTTATAGAAAGTTTCGGATTATATTGCCTGTGCGGCCACATGTTCTTGCCAAACAAAAATCTTACACTGTTGCACGCACGGTTAGCAAACGTTACCGTCGTAAACAAAAAATTGACCCAGATTCAAAAAACACAAAAAAAGAATTAGAAAAATAAGACAGTCTTTTTAAGCTAATGGCTCCTAGTAATTTTGCCTGAGTTGAGCTGTGGAAAGAATTAGTTTCAGGTCTTTTAATAGGTAGTATGTGACTGCATTGGTCGATCCAGGATTGGGGTAAATGAGTGTAACTTTTCCTCACTTACCCCTTCCTAACTGACAATTTTATATAGGCATTAAAAATCAACAAGTTACCGTCAATTGTAAGCCTTGCAGAAAGCAGGGCGAAGACATGACATTAACTTATGTATTTCAATGTGAAAAAAATGATAGTTTATCTAGAACTTGGATAGGAGTACCTTATCTTTTTAGATCAACCTATTTTCTGTCCGATAAAATCAAGAAATTCTCGAGCTTGCTTTTCTCGGCTATATTGCTTAGCTGCAAGCCGAGAGGCTTCAGCTAGAGTCTTTAGTTGGCTGTTATTTTGATATAGGTCAATGAGCTTACTCGCAAACACTTGTGCATCTTGAGGAGCAACGTGAACTCCTAATTTTTCCTTTGCGATAAGCTGAGAGGCCTCACCTTCAGGGGCAACAAGGAAAACAGGCAATCCCATGCCAAAGGATTCAAAAATTTTAGAGGGAATGATCGTCTTAAAGATAGGCAAATTTTTTAAAGTCACAAGGGATAAATCGCATACACTCCACCACCTTGTAATTTCGGATTTAGGTTGCAGAGGAATAAAGAGCGTATTCTTCGCATCAAGAGCCTTTGAATACCGAATAAGCTCCTCCTTTTCTGCTCCATCCCCTACAAAAAGAAAAAATATATCCTTGCACTTATCTTCTACTATTTTTGCACAATCAATGACATTTTTGAGATCCTGTGACATCCCATGCGTGCCAATATACCCAACAATAAATTTGCCCTGCAATTTATAATCGCGAGTGATCTCGTCATCCTTTTTTAAAATAGACTTGTATGTGTTAAGTTCGACTCCATTGAGAATGACTTGTATTTTACGAGGATTAACCCCCCTTGCTACCAAATTAGCCTTAAGCGCGTTTGTTTGGGCGACGATGAGAGAAGCTTGACGATATAAAAACAACTCGAGCTTCTCGAGAGTTCTATAAATGATTGAATCCCCCAGCAATCCCAACCCCTTGATAGATTCGGGCCACAAATCTCCAATTTCAAAAATAAAAGGAACCCTTTTAATTTTAGATAATGCCCATCCTGCCACAGCTGTAAAAAACTGAGGCGATGTGGCAATAATAACATCAGGCTTAGGCTGAAAAGCCCCAATGATAATGGCCATGACCATATAGGAGAGAAAGTCGATCGTCCTTAAAAGAAACCCCTTATTTGGGGCCATAAATGTTTTAACTCGAATAAGCTGTATACCATCCATGGTCTCCTTTTGGACCCATTTATTCTGATACCCTTTAAAAAGCTTTCCTAAGGGAAAATTTGGGGCAGATGTCATGACTGAAACTTGATGATTACTTTTTACCCAGTAGCATGATCGCTCATAAACCCTTGAGGCTGCAGCATTAACCTCAGGTGGAAAATTATCAGATAAAAACAGAATCTTCATTTTACCATCCTATTTCACTTTCAAAAGAATATGGTAAAACTCTGCCTGCGAAGCAAGCCCTTAAACAGATCCCTTTCTTCTTTTTATTAAATCCAAGGGCGTAATCATAAGATTCAACTACCACTTTAGCTTCTTTAGGGAATTTTATCCAAACAGCATTCTGGGTTTCTGAAGAAACTAAGTTCACTATATCTTTTTCTTCAGATAGAACACTCCACTGGGGATGGAGGTGAAATGAAGCTAGGACTTCCGGGATACCTGTGCCAAACAATGAATCTTTTATAAGCATTTTCTCTTCAGATAAGCCCCATTCTCGTCTGTGAATTAGACCGTACTTTAAACGTTTATACCCATCATGGGAGGCTGAAAATACGATTTGTGATCCTTGAACATCCGTTTGAATATCAAATACTTTTGCACGTTTGGCAACCCGAAAGCTAGACCAAGTCTGTGACGAATTTTCTCCATCAATAGAAACAGTATTGTGAGCTAACGTTCCCCGTTGATAGTCTCGCTCCCGTCCAGGAGTATAGGTTGAAATACCGCTATTAACAAAAAGGCGTTCGCCTTTTAAAGAAAATTCAAAACAAAAAGTTTCAGCATGGGCATGCCCTGGAATATAGGAAGGGCCAACAGATCCTATATCTGCAAGGATAAGAGCATTTTCATTTTTGGCTCGACAAAATCCGCTTGCCTCAAGACAGACTAGTGAGGCCTCTACGGAAGGCATATTAAACCCTAGCGATTCAGCATATTGGTAAAGGCTCTGGGGAGTTATTGCGACCTCAAATGTGGAATCATTAAAAAATGCAATTTTTCTATCCGGATGACTTAGAGCAGAAAGCCAATTCAACATCTTGGGGATAATGTGAAGAATTGTTTGCTCTACTTTACTTAATTGTTTCTCTGTTTCAAGATCAACGCTCTCCTTAGAAAGGGCAATAAGTTGGTAAATATCTAATAGCCCTTCAAGTATAATGGCGTGATACATTGGACTGCGCTCAAAATGTCCCCCATCCTCTAAAATTTGTTCTATAAGCTGAGTGTTGAGGATCTTAATAGCTTTCTGTAACCACCTTCTAGAATCCTTTGTATCAAAATAAAGACTTGCAAACAAAAGAGCTTTTGCATTTTCAAAAAGGTGATTTCCTTGAAGGTGATACTCGATTTGTTTACTCAAGGAAAAACACTGTAAATATAAACTTTGAAGTTGTACGCAACTTGGATCATGATCCCTTAAAAAATATTGGATCCAATTAACAATTCGCAGAGATAATGGGTAGGGCTCCCATCCAATTCCTTCAGGCCAAGGGTTTTGCTCAATCCATTTATAGAGTATTTTCTCTTTTAGAGGGCCCCCTATCTTACTGCGCAAAAAGTCATGGTAATGAAGATTATAGAGCCATAATTTAGGCTGGGTCGCTAAATTCCAATCTTCTTTCTGATCTATAATACCTTGGGAATTTAGAAAGCTAAAAGTTAAAGGATTTTCGCTGACGAGAGGCTCCCCATCAAAAGGCGCTTGTTTCCACTTGTCTTTAAATTTCCTGGGCTGAGGGCTCCATTGAGGGGCAAAAAAAAAATTAAGAGGGATAAGAAAGCGGACGAATCTGAACCAGAGTTGACTAAATTTAAGATATTTTAAAGTATGATAATATAATGCCAGCTTATTTAGAGGCATGCTTTTGCCCCTAGTTCAATCGTAACAGAGGCAACTTCAATTAATTCATCAAATGGTATAGGGGAGCCCTTTCCTGAGATAATAGCATCATAGAAAGCTTTAACACAATTATCTTGCCCCTTATCTTGGATAAACTTTCGCATCTTAGAGAAGCTAGACCACCCTAGTCCTTTAAGGGATCTAAAATTATCGAGGAGAAGCATTTTTCCATCGACAAATACTTCTAACCTCTCCTTAGGGAATGACCGGTGGCCAGTCGACATATAATGGATAACCCCCCATGACCCATCTTCAAAAGTGAGGCTTATAGAGCCACAATCACTTTGCCCAAGGCTCTCTTTTTTAAGGCCAATAAATTCATAGGACTTTATTCTTGATCCCACTAAATATCGTAAAAGGTCAATAAAGTGACAACCCTCACCAACAATTCTACCGCCACCCACTTTTAAATCTTGCGTCCAATGATCGGAGGGTATTTTGCCAGAATTAACGGTCATAATAAACGATTTAGGAGCAGAAGTTGAATTTAAAAGAGTTTTCATCTTTGACACAAAAGGGGAAAACCTCCTGTTGTACCCCACCATAAGAATGGGAGAATTTTCCTGATCCTTTGTTTTACGATACACACTAGCAATTTTAGCCACCTCATCAAGTGAAAGGGCTAATGGTTTTTCAACAAAGACATTTTGTCCAGCCTTCAAAGCCTTGCAAACTAAATCTGCATGTGAATTGTGGCGCGTTACAATAAAAACTGATTGAATCTCAGGGTTGCCAATAAGATTATTAGGATCGGTTGTTGCCTTAAGAAACCCAAATTTACGCGCAGCATAAGCTGCAGTTACTCCGCCGGAAGAACAAACTGTATGCAACACAGCCGGAGTCTTTCTAAGGGAGGGAAGTAAATTACGAACAGCATAATTTCCAGATCCCACAAATCCAACGCGGACTTCGGATTGAGGAACACCATCTTTTTTATAGGCAATAATCTTATGTGAGGTATGGGTAAAATCTTCGGTCGTTTTATATTCAAGAATAATTCCTAACGAGGATCGTCCTTTGTGAAGGGTATCGTAAGCTTTTTCAGCATCATTAATTTCATAACGGTGAGAAACAAGGTTCGATATATCCACGCGTTTTTGCTCAAGGAAAGATAAGAAGGCCTCCATGTTGCGTTGGGCTGTCCAACGAACGAAACCAAAAGGATAATCTTGAGCTCGATCTTCATAAAGCGGATCATACCGCCCAGGACCATAGGAACAAGAGACCTGAAAGCTCAACTCTTTCTCATAGAAATCAGATCGAAGCAAATGTAATCCAGTAATGCCAACGAGAACAATTTTTCCCCGTTTGCGGCATATCTGAGCTGCTTGATGAATGGGATCATGACTATCTGTTGAGAGAGTCATAATAACACCATCGACCCCCCGTTCTTGGGTTACTTGATTGGCAAAGGAAAGTAAATCCGTTTGCTTTGAGAGGTCAAAAGGAATGGCTCCAAATTTTTTTGCAAGGGCGACTTTGTCTTGATCAAAATCAATGCCTATAACTTGACATCCATTTGCTTTTAAAAGTTGTACCGTTAAAAGGCCGATTAACCCTAACCCCATGACAGCAACTGTTTCTCCTATGGTGGGGTTCAGAACACGAATTCCTTGAAGGGCTATGGCTCCCACAACAGAAAAGGAGGCCTCCTCATCGGTAACGGCGTCCGGTATTTTACATGACAAGTTAGGTGAAACTCGAACAACTTCAGCATGATTCCCGTTGGAAACAACCCGATCCCCAACCTTAAACCCCTTTACGTCCGGTCCAATATCGATAACCTTTCCCACATTGCAATAGCCAAGAGGAAGAGGTTGATCCAATTTACTTTGTACAGCTTCATACGTTGATACAAGTCCATCGGTTTTGATTTTACTCAACACCATTTTCACTTTATCAGGCTGCTTTTTTATTTTCCCAATCAATCCCGAACGCCCAAAATCAACAACCATCTTTTCAGTTCCAGTTGAAACGAGAGTGGTTGACGTTTTTACAATAATAGATTGCTTGTTGGGAAGAGGAACGGGAATGTCCTCGACAAAAGTTTCACCTGATTTTAAGTTCTGAAGGATTTGCTTCATGTCAATCAAACTTTAACTGGCCTTTGTTGAGTAAGGAAAAAAATGCTTATCTTGGATACAGCACATAGAATCAAATACCCAATTCCCCACCAAAGCATACCGTAACTGGCATACAAACTCGTTCTAACATTGTCAAGCGCAAGGTATAACATAAACATACAAAAGATTGCAGAAAAGATAACTTTTGGAGGTGACTTGGGCAACGAATAGAGGACTCCCCAAAGACTACCTAAAATAATTCCTAAAAGACCAGAAATGAGGAGGGTCCCCCATACTCCTATCCGAGCATATAAGCTGAAATTAAAAGGAACACAAATAGCAGCGCCATCAAACTCGCCATTAAGATATTCCCACATTATTTTACCTTCATTATAAGGTTCATTAAATGGCAAGAAATCAGAAATACTTAGCCCAAAAAAGTCTCGTTTTTCAGGAAAATATTCAAAATAGTAAATCGCCGGTATTGAAGTTCGATTAAACATAGAAAAAACATAAAACAATTTCTTTAGATCTTTAAACTCAAATATTTGAAGCAAGCGTTCTTTTAGCTCTTCCCGATCCTCCCGGCTTAATTTTTTTGAAGGATTGGGAATAATTTTAGGAGCTGTGGCTGTTTCAAATGGATATTCTTTATTTAGGTAATTTGATTGTTTTATTGTATTTGAATTATATTGAGGGCTTATTTCTTGGGTATCCTCTACTGTATTAAATTTTATCTCACTCATGAGACGTAATTTATGGCCATAGGTTTGTGCAAAAAAAATAGCAATTATGGAGATAAACATGATTATAAAGGAACGTATAACTTTCCTAATAGATTGGTTTTCTTTAAAAACATGGATTAAGAACACAAAAATTAGGAGAAGAAGAACATACCTTTTTTGCATACTTAAGAGCATAACAAATAGAGACAAACCAAACAGAGAGTATTTTATTAATTTTGATTGAACACTATAAAAAAGGATTCCTGATAGCAGAGGTATAAGTGAATAAATAAATATCCATTGCCACCACTTTAATTGTTGAAAAAGGTAAAAGCGTGCATTTATCATTGACTTATAATTTGTCATTACATTAATTAACTCATCAATGCTAATTATTTTAAATACAACATATGTTGAGTACAAAAATACTGCTGCATAGGCTATATATGTAACGATTAGATCAGTCTTTAATGCTTCTACTAAACGAAAAAAACGTATTTGTGTGCTGTTTTTTTTTACCATCCAAAAGGATAAGTAAAAGAAGAAAATTAAGAGTAGGGGCGAAAGATAAGTTATGAGAATAAGGTCCCTCAGTTGAAAAAAATTTGTTAAAGAAGGCCTAATTACTCCACTATAGAATTCATAAATCGAAATATAAAGTTCAGGCCCTATAAGATAACATGTAATTCCTAAGGCAGTTAAAACTAAATATGTTGCTGCATATAAAATGATTGGTATAGCTTTAGATAAATCTTCAAACATTCCTTACAAACCTTTCTGGGCCTATACATGATGAAAAGGCTGGATTTGATTAATTATCTCTTCAACATGCCGCTTCCATGTATAGTTTTTTACTACTTTTGACCTCGCGTTAGTACCCATAAATTTTATTTTTGTCAAATTATTACAAGCATATCGAATGGCCTCAAAAATATCTTCCTCTTTACCTGGAGAACACAATATGGCCGTTGTAGATGAATTAATCTCACTGATATGTCTAACATGAACAGAAGGTGATAAGGTTTCTCCAATTTGCCCCAAATCTGAAGCTATGATAATTTTATTCATCGCCATGTATTCAAATAACTTTGTTGGAGATCCAAAAAAAAGTTCGCTATTATTTGGAAGACAATGAGGGGATAGTAAAACATCAGATAAAGCTAAATATAGAGGAGCTTCTTCTTGTACAACCAATCCAGGAAGTTTCACAAAGCTTGAATAGTTCGGAATTGAAGACAATATCTGCTTTACTTCAGGCATACAAGGACCATCTCCAATAAGCAAAAATTTAATATTCTTATTCTTCAACCACTTGTATTCTTTTTCATATAATGAGCGAATTGCTCGAGCGAGGCATTCAACCCCATGCCATTTCCCAAAAGTCCCTATGAACGTAAGGATAATATCGTCTTCGGTGAATCCTAATAATTTTCTTTTATTTACAATATGTTCTTTTGTAAACAAGGTAGGATTAAATTTTTCCGAATCAACACAGTTCGGATAACAGATAATTTTTTTCTCCGGGATTCCTCTTTGGATGAGCTCCTGTTTTAAAACATCAGACACAGTTACTATATAATTTGCACAGCGGAGTGAGGCATTTTCTATGGCCTGAGAAATTTGTTCAAGAAACAGTTGTTTTCCCCAGTTTCTTTGTACCCACACCTCCGACCCGTTATACTCCAATATTAAGGGTACTTTAAGGTGATGAGACAACCGAATGGCAGCTAGACTATTGAGAGCCATTCGATGATAAATAAACTTATATTTTTTAAACGTTCTTTTTTTTAATGTTTTAAATTGAATATTATCAAATAAAAGTAAATTTAAACTAAATATAGGAGAAAGATATCTCGGAATATTTAAAAGAAAATGCTCCTGAATTGATGTTTTGAAGGATTTGGGCGCCTCTACAGCGGCAAAATCTATTTGAAACCCTTTTGCCTTTAATCCACTGATCACTCCTTCCATATGAGCAACAGATCCACCAGCCTTGACTCCAAACCAATAATTCGTTTTTAGGTAAAAAACTTCCTTTAAGTTTTGGTCAACAAAAAAATTGGTTTTCTCTTTTATGCATTTTGAAATGGCAAATATTTTTAAGGCTGAATAAAAGGCATAGCAAGTCCCCCAAAATGTTTTTATAACCGAGAACACCGCATCTTTCCGATTCAAAGTAAAAGTTGTTAAATCATCTCTTAAAAGAATTATTTTTTTAGATTTTGTAACGAGAAATAATAACAAAAAAATATCCAATAGTTTTTCAGATTCCTTATCTTCAAAAACAACGTTCATATCCGAAACAGTTCTTAAAAACTTTATGGACGAAAATATTCCTAAATTTTTTATAAATGAAAGAGTAGTTTGCTCAAAATCACAGCCATACTTTGAAGTGAGTTGATCCAGCATATTTGAGGAAAGAGGCGAAGCAGAAAACACTTTCTTTACCATTCAAATTTCCTTCCATTTTATCGAATAAAAACGAACATACAATAATAAGTAAATGAAATAAGCCATGTTTTGAGCATATATAAAGTAATATACATCAAATTCAAATCGGATGAGAAAAAGAGAAGAGATAATCATAAAAAGAAGTCCACTTAAGGGAGCATAAATCATTGTCTTTTGATTTCCAATTCCTCCAATAAATGAGCTGATACAAGATATAATGGACAAAAATAAACCCGATGGAAGCAAAAGCTGAAACATCGGAACAGAGGCGTGATAAATAGGACCATATAGAAGGCCAAATAGGAAATGGGCTATTGTAAAACTAAGTATTCCTATAATTATAAAAAATAAAATACAAACACCTATCATTTGATTTGTTATTTTTATTTTTGATTTTATACTCTCCGCTAGAGATATTTTTGGAAAAATAAAGAAAGCTAAAGTTGACGGCAGAATTGATATGGTATCCATGTTTGCTAGAGCAACTGAGTAGAGACCAAGCATTTTAGCCCCTGAAGAATCCATCTCCAAAAATGATCCTATAAAAAAAAGGCTATATCTACTGAGAAGCATCGCTAAACTACAAGAAACATATGAAATCATGGAATAACCGAAGCTTTTCTTAAAAATAGATATAAGTTTCAATAAATTATTTTTTAAATGCAGCTTATGTAAATGTAGGTTTTTATGTTTAAGGAAGAATATGAAGGATGCAAGAGAATGGACCAGATTAGAAAAAATAAAAAGAAGAACAAAAAGTTGATAATTTGAAAAAATAGCAAAACAGGCAGAAGTTAATACTAAAAATATACTCGCCTTGACAAGTTCAAATATATTGTAGTTCTTAAAGTTATTAATTCCAAGAAAGAAAAATGAATTAAAATAGCTAAATAAAACGATAGGCCCCCCAAGAGCTAGCACATAGAAATCTAAATGCGAAAGCTCGGAAAATAAGCTGTTCGCTTCGCCCAAAAACGAAGCTATGGCAATGACAAAAGCTGATAGGAGAGAGATGGAAAATGCAATTATATATAAATAGGAAAAAGTTAATTTGTTTTTTGATAATCTATAAACAATCGATGTGTGGAAACCAAGTGTAAAGAAAGTCATAAGAAGGTTCACGAGATTTATAAGAATTGCATACTTCCCTCTATCTTCAACGGATAATGCACGAGTTATGAATGTTGTTGCCGCAAACCCCATCACAAGAATAAAAAAACGGACAAGGACACTATTAATAATCTCAAACGTTGTAGAACTTATTTGGACTTTATTGGGCAACTGCCGTAAGGCAGAAACGATGAGATGAGGGACTCCCCAAGATTTCAAAGAAGGAGAGAATAACTTTTCTGAGCTCATAATTCCCTCATTCTAGAAAGCCCTACTTTTAAAGCTACCCCCATGGGCCCTTCGTATTTCATCACTAATCTCTGCGACTTTACAAGGACACCATAGCTAGGGGAAACTTCCGCGGGTTCTATGACGCTCGTCCACATAGCCTTACTTTCCCACTTAAATACAAAAACAGACTTATCGGTTTTGAGAAGAAAATGGGTATCCCCTTGTCTTTCAGGAACAACGGAAGGATGAAAATGAAAGGGAATCGAGATGCTATGGCTTCCATCTCCCTCAAAAAAATCTTCAATGGTTAATTCAGAAGTATCGTGATTAAGCTTAATTGTTCGGATGGGCCTGACAGAATTTTTGAGCCTGGCATATCCGTTATGGGATCCCCGCAACATCGTTTCCTTATCTGTAACCTCCCACGCCTCAAGGCTAGGCTGAGCGTCATGATGAAAAGTCCACAAATAATCTGGTCGAATGAACCGATTAATCTCCTCTCCATCAATTTGAGGGGTGTTGTGGTAAGCAGTTGACCGGAATAGATTACGTTGAAGGTAATTAGCCGTATAAACAAAAGCCCCTCTATCAATAATGAGAGGAGTATTTTCTAAAATAGCTTCAAAGGACAAAAGGTCATTATGACCATGTCCCCCCCTCCCCTTTAATCCAAGGGGGCCGCAGTCAATGAAAATATGATTTTGGTAATCGCGCATCACGTAAAAACCTCCTCCTGAAAAGCTTTGAGAAGAAGGATGAATTAAAGGTTTATCACGAAAATCCAGAGATTTTCCAAAAACCCAAAAAAGTTCAGTATTTGAGCCACTCCAAAACGAAAGCAAGGAGTCAGAAGAAAAGGTATATCCTACAAGTCCAATCAAGTACCGATGATCATTTAAAGGTTGATCGCCAAAAGGAAGCACGCGGGCATCATCCGCATCCCCCCACAGGGGGACCGAGCCGTCTAACCTTGTGTAATGCGCCGTAAAATAGGCCATCTTGAGAAGCCTATCCTCATAAAAAGATGGGACGTCAAGCCCCTGTTTTATTCGGTACAGCGCGGGAAAGAAAAACAGTTCTTGAACAAGCCTATGATAAGGAATAGAGGCCTCAAAATCGACCCCATCATCAAAAACTTGGAGACGTATTTCACTCTCTAAAATCGCCCATCCTTGTTGATGCCAATCGTCATGCCCAAAAAATAGCCCTGCAAAGACAAGGCCTCCTGCATCGGCAGTATAATGATTTCCGTTTACATCTGATTTTTCAAGATGACGAGAAGTAAAAAACCCGTGAAGATAAAGGCTCTTTAAAAACTCCCACCTGAATTGGGAATCTGACCAGGTAGGACTATTCTTAAATACATGGAAAAACCATGTCCATACAATAATTCTTAAGGCCACATCCATAGTACATGCCCAGTTTACTGACCAGGCATAAGGATTCGATTTCATCCAACTTAATAGAAGCTCTTTAACCTTTTGAGCATATTTTTCGTCCTTCGTTAATAGATAAGCTTGTCCCAATGGGATCATCCATTGCATGCGTGAAAGCTCCCAAGGAAATTTTACATCATTAGGTTTTCCTAAGTCCGCATAGGAAATTGAACGAAAATACTGGAAGGGCCATGAGAATGAAGACTTGTAGTCTTTACTCCAGTCGATAGGCTCACCCAAGGAAAGTGGTCCAGAGCCTAGAAGATTTACTTGATTTCTGAAAGCTTCCTCAGATTTTTTTAAAATACGCTTTTCTTTATCCACCGTTAGGGATTCATAAGCACTTTTGTCCAAAAATTGACATTCCGTACAAAAAGGTTTTGAACCAAGGTCATTCCACAACTCTTCCAGAGAAGCTTTTTTAAATTTCCGAAGCAAAAAAGATGGAGTTATAAAACGAGGATAATAAGGTTCCCAAAACCGTCCGGACTCAGCTTGGACTTCATAAAGAACTCTTTCAAAAATATAGCTGGGGGGCTTTTGAAGAACTCGTTTTACTTTATTCAAAAAATCAATCATTAAATACTCTTTTGATCGATCCAATAATCGTACCAAGAAGTTAGGTTAAATAATGTCCAAATATAAAGACTATTGTCACTTCGCCCTTCGGCATGATCCTTCGACAGTTTTTTTATATACTCTAAGTTAAAATACCCTCTTTTCAATAAATTAGAGTTCAAAATAGAGGAGGCAACCTGATGACCAAATTCGCCCCTCAACCATTGACCCATTGGCGCCCCAAAACCCATTTTTTTACGGTAAATAATATTGTGTGGGATCAATCCTTCAACAGCCTTCTTAAGAAGATACTTAGCTTCATTTCCCTTTACCTTAAAAGACATCGGAATGTTCATTGAAAACTCAACCAAATTATGGTCCAAAAAGGGAACTCGCGCTTCAAGGGACTTTGACATGGTCACCTTATCAACGCGCATAAGCAAAAGCTCAGGGAGCCTCAACTTAAACTCATTGTAAATCATACGGGTTAAAACATCAGGGGAAGGACATTTTTCTTTTAAGGCCTTCCCAAAGGATTGAATTACATTAAAGGTATCCATTTCCAGGTAGCTATGGGGTAAAAGTCCGCTTTCCATAACTTGAGAAGGTATGCTGGTTTCTAATTGGGCTGCGATCAGCTTCCGTTTCATCCTATCCCAAAAGACGGTTGCTCCACTCCAAAAATGATCCCGATCCTTAGAAGCCCGTTCTACAATATCAGCATAAATGTCAAGGGAGGATTGGAGATTAGCTGCCAACCCAAAAATACTCGCCCCTAGACTCTGCAAGCTCTTAGGAAGGCTTTGATAGGGCTTCCAATATTTCTTGTAAAGCTCGAGATAGCCCATATAGCTGGCATAACCACAGAATTGCTCATCGGATCCCTCTCCAACCTGAATCACGGTTGTGCCACTGTCCTTTGTCAATTTTGAGACAAAGTAAAGAGGGATACAGACCCAATCTGCAATTGGTTCATCCTGATGGTGGACCAAATCCGCCAAATATCCCCTCATGTCAGTCTCATCAATAAGAATTTGATGGTGATTGGTTTTGAACTCATTTGCAATTTGATCAGCATGTTCAAGTTCATTCAAATGGTGAAAGTCCTTAAACCCTACGGTAAAGGTATCAATCGGCCGATTCATAAATTGAGCCATAAGAGCAACGTTTGTTGAGGAATCAATTCCTCCTGAAAGGAAAACCCCAAAAGGAACGTCAGACATCATCCGCTTTTTTACGGCATCTTTTAAACGATTTTGAATTTCGGAAATATAATATTGTTCTTGCTCAGCTTGCGAAGATTTGGGAAGCTCAAAATTGCGAGATTTCTCTGTAACATCCCAATATTGAAATGTTTTAAAGTTCCCTTCTGTATCAATTTCCAAATAATGGCCTGCTGGAAGCTTAAAAATGCCTTTAAACATCGTAAAAGGTGCAGGAGTTGTAAGGAAAGATAAATAATGATACATCGCAATAGGATCAATATCGCGAGAAACGGCTGGGTGAGCTAAAATGGCTTTAATTTCAGAGGCAAATAAAAAAATACCATTTTGGAGAGAAAAATAAACTGGTTTAACTCCAACCCTATCTCTGACTAGAAAAAGCTTTTTCTTGCTTTCATCCCACAGACCAAAGCCATAATCGCCTTCAATTCGCTTGAGTAATCCTTCAATCCCCCATTCTTCATAACCATGAACAAGAACTTCTGTATCACAGTGATCTGTTTTGAATACATGCCCTGCCTTCAGAAGCTCCTTTCTTAAGGAAAGATGATTGTAAATTTCCCCATTGAAAGTAACCCAAACGGTACCTTCTTCATTGCACATAGGCTGTGCTGCAATATCATTAAGCTCAAGAATGGACAATCGGCGATGGGCAAGTCCCACCTTTTTATGTCGAGGGATCCAATTCGAAGCCCCATCTGGCCCTCGGTGGATCATGGTATCTCTCATTTTCGTTAAGATGCTGGCATCAACAGAACTTCCTTTAGAAAATGAGACTATACCTGCAATACCACACATTTAAGAAACTCCACCATATACCTGCCGTTCCACTTCAAAACTCATCCAGGTTGCTTGTTTTTGCTGATCAAAGGAAATTGGCCAATCTCCTCCTTTTAAAAGACAGTTGGCAAGAGCTTGAAGCTCTTCTTCGTGCCCCTTCTGAGCCGAGGATGCCAACCAGCCTTTCTGGGATGACCCCACAACTGAAAGGCTTTTATAATCATCCATTGTAATTACAAGGCCATCAGAAAAAATATCCATCCTTTCTTTAGGATAATCTTTGCTTCCTAAGGCAGTATACGTGAGCGAACAAACTGATCCATCCTTGTAGCGAAAGGTTGCAATGAAATTGTCATTTTTTGCCCACTGCTTACTGGAAGGCTTTATAGAAAGGGCTTGAACTTCCTCCAGTTCGCTATCTGTAAAGAAATTAAAGAGGTCATAAATATGGCAACCTTCTCCTCGATTACGTCCCCCGCCCTCATTCCCATGAACCCAATGATCCAGGGGAATATATCCTGCATTCATCCGGTAGTTAATCATGAGGGGAGTCGTTCGTCTTGTAAGAATTTCTTTTGCCCTTTGAGCAGCTGGTGAAAAACGGCGATTAAATCCAACCATCAATAAGGGGGGATTTTTTGTTTTGGTATAGAATTTGTCAAATTTATCCAAATCTTCTTGCTGAAGCGCGAGTGGCTTTTCAACAAAAACATTTTTCCCGGCCTCTAAGGCTTTCAAAGCCATGGATGCGTGTGAATCATGACGAGTTGAAATAATCACGAGATTGATGTCTTTATCCCCAAGCAATTCTTCATAATCTGTTGTTGCATAAGGGGCTTCATATTGCATAGCAACTGCCTTAGCATTCGCGCCAGTACGACTCATAATCCCCCTAATGTCGAAACAGGCTTTCATTTTTAACAAATTGGGAAGGTGAACACCTTGAGCAAACCCACCAACTCCTGCAAAACCAACCCCAATTCTACCTGGGGATGTTTTAAGAATAGAAGCAACTGGAACTTTTCGAATGATGGCTTTTTTTGAATCAGGATATTTAAGAAAAACAGCAAGGGGACTCTGAGCACCTTTCTGAAGTTCATTATAGGCTTGGTTTGCATCCCCAATCGGAAAAGAATCTTTATAATAGCCATCAAGAGAGAGCTTTCCTGAAGCAAGCAAGTTTAAATAGGCTTCCATATTCCGATTTTCGGTCCAGCGAACATAGGGCAATGGGTAATCCTGCCCCCCCTCTTCATAAACCGAATCATATCGCCCAGGACCGTAAGAACACGATATAAAGAAGTCTAATTCCTTTTTGTAAAAATCTTCCCTTCTTAAAGCTAAACCAACATCTCCGACAAGAACGACTCGTCCTTTTTTGCGGCATGAATTCATAGCATAATGTATAATTTCATCACTTGAGGAGGCTGCAGTAATAATAACCCCATCCGCTCCGAATCCATCGGTGTAAGAAACAACCTTTTCAACGTAAGAACCGTCAGATAGATTCAGGCCAATATTCATTCCCTTATCAAGGGCCTTTTGAATGCGATCTTGTTGAAGATCAACACCTATGACTCGACAGCCATTGGCTAAAAGAAGCTGGGTTACGATTTGGCCTAAAATGCCAAGACCAACCACAACAACAGTCTCACCTAAAGTTGGATTGAAGCGCCTTACACCCTGAAGAGCTATAGCTCCCAATGTAACTGTTGACGCCGGCAGAAGATCTAATCCTTCAGGAACTTTAACAGCTAAGTTTACGGGAACGTTGATAACCTCAGCATGATTAGCAATGCCAGCTCCAGCACAAGCCACATAATCTCCGGGAGAGAAGCCATTAACTTCCGATCCCACTTCCAAAACGATTCCTGCTGCTGAATATCCTGTGGGAGATCCTGCCGTAAGCTTTCCTTGAACACGTTTAAGTGTTCTTGTAAGACCTTGTTCTTTAACAAGTTCAAGGACCTTTTTGACATTTTGTGGTTGTTTTAAAGCCCGTTTATAAAGAGGCAAGCCCGACATTTTAACGCTTGCCATTTCTGTCCCCACACTCACACAAGAATAGAGGACCTGCACTAAAATCGTTTTAGGATCCACATGAGGAGCAGGGATATCGTCTACATGGACACTCCCTGCTCGGATTAAGACTTGTTTCATGCCACCCAAACTCCTTGCGTATCAACAATATGATGGTCTTTCAATTGGGAAGCAGGAATCTCATAAAATTCCTTATGGTTTACAAGCATGAGAGCAACTTTGGCTTTTTCAAGGGCTTGCTGAGTTGAGGTAAGCTGAATATTGGACAAGTTTTTTAGATCCTTTGGAAGCTCAGAAATATTAGGCTCAACAACAAAAAATTGTTGCTTCTGATTATTTTGGGCAAGATGTTTTACAATTTCTAAAGCTGGGCTCTCTCTTAAATCATCAATATCCGGCTTAAAGGAAAGGCCGAAACACGCAATTGATGGGTCATTAAGTTGTTGAGATAAAGTTTCTATTTTATGAATGACGTGCTGAGGTTTACTATCATTAATTTCTCTCGCAAGACGAATCATTTTTGCTTCTTCAGGGCAAGTCCACACCAAAAACCAAGGATCGACAGCGATGCAATGCCCCCCTACCCCTGGGCCTGGGCGTAATATATTCACTCGAGGGTGGTGATTAGCAAGTTTGATAAGCTCCCAGACATTAATCTGTAGCTTTTCACAGATATGGCTAAGCTCATTTGCAAAGGCGATATTAACGTCTCTGAAGGCATTTTCAGTTAACTTTGCCATCTCTGCTGTTTTGGCTTGTGTTAAAAGACATTCGGCTTGGACAAAGATTTTGTAGAGTTCGGTCGCTCTCTTTGAACAAGCGGGAGAAACTCCCCCAATAATACGATCATTTTCAACGAGTTCTTTTAACGCTTTTCCTGGTAAAATTCTTTCAGGACAATACGCAACATTTATATCTGGATTATGCTGATCTGCATGAGGAAACGAAAGATCTGGGCGTATTTCAGACAATAGTTTAGAAATTTGCTCTGTTGTCCCCACAGGAGACGTTGATTCGAGTACAACTAAGTCCCCCTTTTTCAACAAAGGAGCAATTGATTTACTTGCTTCAAATACATAAGAAAGATCTGGCTCATGCCCCTCCACAAAAGGGGTTGGAACTGCGATGACATAAGCATCTGCCTCTTGCGGCGTTAAATAAGCTGTCAGTTTCCGAGACGCAACAACTTCTTTTACAAGAAGGTCAAGACCAGGCTCTATAATATGGACCTTCCCACAATTAACTGCCTCTACGACTTTAGAATTAATATCAGCCCCTATAACATTAATACCTCGTGATGCAAAAACGGCCGCAGTTGGAAGACCTATATACCCAAGGCCAACTAAACAAATCTGCCTAAAATGCAAGGGATCCTCCTAATTTATCAAACTCAATGCCGAAGTAATATATCCAGAATTCTTCCAGATGCAAGCCCATCTCCATAAGGATTATGAGCCTTAGAGAATTTTTCATAGGTTGCCTTATCGTCTAAAAGAAGAGAAACATTATCAACGATCTTACTATAATCCGTCCCAACAAGTAGAACTGTACCTGCTTCGACCGCCTCTGGACGCTCAGTTGTCTCACGCATGACCAAAACCGGTTTTCCCAAAGATGGAGCTTCTTCTTGAACCCCCCCTGAATCCGTTAAAATCATATAAGAATGGTGCATAAGGTAAACAAATGGCAAATAATCGAGAGGGTCGATCAAAAAAATTCGAGGGTGTCCCCCTAACATGCGTTTAACAGGACTTTGGACGTTTGGATTCAAATGGACTGGAAAAATAATTTGAAGGTCTTCCCGATCAGCAAGAGCTCTCACACTCTCGCAAATATTCTCAAACCCCTGACCAAAATTTTCACGCCTGTGGCCGGTTACGAGAAGCGTTTTCTTATGAGGATCCAAAAAAGAAAATCTCTCATTTAACTTCTCGCGCATTTGAGCATCATTTAAAAACACTTTTTGAGTCTCTAGCAAGGCATCAATAACTGTGTTTCCTGTAATATGGATGGTGTCCTCAGGCACCCCCTCTTTCAATAAATTTAATTTAGATTTTTCTGTAGGAGCAAAGTGAAGAGCCGAAAGCTTGCCTGTAAAGGTTCTGTTCATTTCTTCTGGCCAAGGGGCATAAAAATTTCCAGTTCTTAGTCCTGCTTCAACATGCGCAATAGGAGTTTTTTCATAGAATGCAGCTAAGGCAGCGGCAAATGTTGTGGTTGTATCTCCATGGACGACAACCCAATCAGGCCTGATCTTTTGAATAACTTTTTGAAAGTTAGTTAGTATTTCAGCGGTAACCCCCACCAAATCCTGCCCAGGTTTCATTAAGTTCAGATCAATGTCTGGCTCTATGCCAAATAAATCAAGAACTTGGTCTAACATTTGGCGATGTTGGGCTGTAACACACACAATCGTTTTAATATTTTTATTCTTTTTTAACAGATTAATAAGAGGAGCAAGTTTAATTGCTTCAGGTCTTGTGCCAAAAGTAAAAAGAATAGTTTTCATTGCTAAATCCAAAGACCCTATATTAGTAAAAATCCCATAGCAGTCTCAATTTCACCTTTAACCCGAACTTTAAGTTTTTAAACTGACTTGTCAAGATGCACGATGCCTAAAAAAGAGAATATAAGAGTTGCAAATTAATATTCAGGTTATTTACAGCTTTCGTAGATTTCAGCAAGGCTATCAAGTGTAAGGCTTTCATTTACATGCTGTATAATAGGAAGTTCATCCGAAAAAAGTGAGGAGAGCCCTCCGGTCGCGACAAACGTCAACTCTGAAGAGCCATATAAAGTCTTATACTCTTCTTGAGTCCGCGTCGCTAGTCCCTCTATCATCCCCACATACCCCCAGTAACAGCCTGCTTGCATTGCAGTTTGCGTTGCTTTTGCTATGACCTGATTAGGTCGAGCAAAGGTGGTTGGGGGAAGTTTAGCCCCTGCTTCATAAAGGGCCTTAAGGGAAAGATTAACTCCTGGTGCAATTAAACCTCCAATATAACTTCCTTCCTCATCAACAATATCAAATGTTGTGGCTGTTCCAAAATCTATAATTACAAGGGGCCCTCCATAAAGGCGATATCCTCCAAAGGCATTAACAAGTCGATCCGCCCCTAAACTCTGGGGATCATCAATTTTTACATTTATCTGCAGGTTAATATTGGACTCTCCTATGACAAAGGGCTTGTTTTTGAAATACGTGCTTACCATCTGTTTAAGATGAAATAATGTTTCAGGAACAACAGAAGAAATAATCACATCTATTATAGTCTCTAGATTAAATCCTGACAAATTTATCCATTGATTTATAAAAGCAATATACTCATCTGCGGGGCGCTGAGGGTCATTTTTAAGGCGCCAGTGGTTAATTTTCTGGAGGCCCTTATATAATCCGAGTACAACGTTCGTATTTCCTGAATCAATAACTAGCAGCATGGCTTTTCCCCCATAATTACTTCCCCTGCGGTAAATCTGGCTATGCCTTGTGAGGTAAGCAGGAGCCCAGCACCTTCCGCATCGATACCTTTAAAAACACCTTCATGAGTTTTTCCTTGTAAATCAATAGTAATTACCCTTTCAAGATTCGCAGCCCTGTCCATCCATAAATCATGGATAGAGGCAAATCCTTCCCTTTTCCAAAGTGAAGTATAATGCTCAAGAGAGGTTGCGATGCCAGGCAAAACTTCCTCTAATGATAGGTAAATCCCTTCATTTTGAAAAGAAGTCGTAGGATAGCGTGCATTTTTAGGATAGTTTATTAAATTCAAACCACATCCAATCAAATAACAAGTCTCCTTTTTTCCAGGCAGAGAAACTGTCTCAAGAAGTAAACCTCCTACCTTTTTTTCATTGAGAAGGATGTCATTTGGCCATTTATAGGATATATGATTTATGGGAGATAGGAAGGAACGTAAGGTTTCTCCAACAGCAACACACGCCACAAAAGACAGGTGAGGAGCTATAGTGAGAGATGCCTTACAATAGGTAATATACGTAAAGTGCAAATTTCCTTTGATTGACTCCCATACCCGTCCTCTACGGCCTCGTCCTTCAGTCTGTTCATGGGCCACAATAACTGATCCTTCCTCAGCTCCTTTTAGAGCCCTCAAACGGGCTTCATCCATTGTGCTCGAAAGAGAATCAAAAAAATAAAAAGAAACCACGCCCCACCTTTAACTTAGAATAGCTAGGGCAGCGAGTTGAGCCATCTCAAGCAATGGATTAGGAAAAACAAAGAAAAACAAAATGACAATGGCAAAGAAGTTCAGGACAATCTTTAGCTCAGGCGAAAGCGTTAGGATTTGCCCGTAAGATGGGGTGGGAATTTCTGGAACGCGATCGAAATACATGACCTTTACGATCTTTAAATAATAGTAAGAAGCAACAACAGACGTAAGAACGCCCGCAATGGCCAACCCAAAGAGCCCCGCTGATATGGCTGCTTTAAAAACGTAAAATTTCGCAAAAAAACCAGCTAAGGGAGGAATACCTGCCATAGAGAACATAAATATTGCAAGAGCAAACGCTATTTTTGGGTGAAGTGTTGAAATTCCGGATAGATCCTCAATATATTGGACCCCCTCATACCCTTTACCACGCAAGCATAAAAGACATCCGAAAGTCCCGATGATCATGATGAGGTATATAGTCAAATATACAAAAACGGCTTGGATTCCCTCATCATTCCCTGCTGCAAGGCCAAGGAGAATGTAACCCATTTGTCCTATAGCACTATAAGCTAATAAACGCTTAAGATCATTTTGACGCAGGGCCGCAAAAGCACCAACCACCATAGAAGCAAAAGAAAGAAAGAAAATGAGCTCCTGCCATTCTCCATAAAGAAGCAAAAAGGGGCTCATCATCAACCGAAGAAATACGATCATGCCAGCTACCTTAGGAGCTGCTGCTATAAAAGCTGTAATAGGAGTAGAACATCCTTGATACACATCGGGTGTCCACATATGAAAGGGAACGGCAGACACCTTAAAGGCTAAAGCCGCCACAATAAAAACAATCCCAACAAGCAACCCTATGCCTAACCCCTCATTGCTTTGAATACGAATAACATCTCCTAAGACTTCAAAATTAGTAGAACCGGAAAACCCATAAATAAGGCTCGCCCCATACAGGTATAGACATGTGGCAAGAGCTCCCAAGACGAAATATTTCAATGCCGCTTCAGAAGAAAGAAGCCGATCGCGATTTAATCCTGCAAGGACATAAAGACACAAGCCTTGCATCTCAAGCCCTATAAACAAGGCCATAAAATCGTTTGATTCAACCATCAACATCATCCCAACTGTTGCAAGCAGAATGAGAATTGAATGTTCATAAGACGTTATATTTTCTTTTGAGAGTACAGGAATTGAAACAGCAAGAACTGCTGCCGTTCCAGCAAGAATAAGAATTTTAGCAAAATAAACGAAATCATCTTGGAGAATTAGTCCTTCAAAGGTAATCCACTTTTCAGTGGGCTTATATTGAAGGACTAAAACAACTAATGCGATTAAAAGAGCTACGATGGCATACTGGCTAAATCTGCGTGGTAAATCTGGATTTCCAGATTTATATAAAGCCCCCCCTATCAACAGAAGCAAGGAAGTAACCAATAAGATGAGTTCAGGAATGATAAGTTTAAAATCAGGCGCAAAAAAGCCAATCATGCCTCACTCCCATTACCTATACAACTTATATAAGGCCATTGTTCATCACCAAACATTTTTATAAAGTACTTTAAATTCAATAGGTTATTGTCATTGCGAGCGAAGCGAAGCAATCCAGAAAGCCTATTATCTTGCACCATTTTGGATTGCTTTAGCGCCTTTGGCGCTTCGCAATAATGTTTCGGAAAAAAATTTGTCTGGTGGTAAGAGGCCATTTCCATGGATTTTTTGGTTTTAAAAAACCTCTCCCCTTCTGGATCAAGAGCAATGTTATATTGATCGATCACATTCGCAACGGACGTATCAATCATAGTCAATAGCGGCATTGGATAAAACCCAAGGATTAAGGTACCTGCCAAAAGGGGAGAAAACACAAGATTCTCTCGCCAATGAAGGTCCACTATAGCCTTTAACTTCGGTTTTTGCAGAACTCCAAAGATAACCCTACGGTACAACCACAAGGCATAGGCAGCTCCTAAAACCATCCCTGTGGATGCTAAAGTTGTTACCCATGTGTTGATCTGATAAGTTCCTAAAAGAACAAGAAATTCTCCAACAAACCCACTTGTCCCAGGAAGGCCAACGGAAGCCAACATGAAGACCATAAAAACCGCAGCATAGCGCGGCATCCTATGCACAAGCCCCCCATAATCTGCAATCTCTCGGCTATGAATTCGATCATAAACAACTCCCACACAAAGGAATAAGGCAGCAGAAATAAGACCATGACTGACCATCTGAGTTATGGCCCCCTGCATCCCTTGCGCATCAACAGTAAAAATACCAAGGGTTACAAACCCCATGTGAGCCACTGATGAATAGGCAATCAGTTTTTTCATATCTTTCTGAGCAAGAGCAACAAGAGAGGTATATATAATTGCAATGATGCTTAAAGTAAAAATGAAAGGTGTAAAGTATGCCGAAGCTTCTGGAAACATCGGGATAGAAAAGCGAATAAAACCATATCCCCCCATTTTCAAGAGGACTCCAGCTAAAATAACCGATCCTGCTGTAGGAGCTTCAACGTGCGCATCAGGAAGCCATGTATGAAGTGGCCACATGGGGATCTTAACCGCAAAGGAAGCAAAAAAGGCAATCCACAACCAAATTTGAATTTCTGGGCTAAAAGGGGTCGTTAAAGCCAAAGGAATATCACTACTTCCGACTTCAAAGTAAACATAAATAATTGCGATCAAGCTAAGGACAGACCCTAAGAGGGTATAGAGAAAAAACTTAAATGCTGCATAAACCCGATTAGGTCCTCCCCAAATTCCGATGATGAGGAACATTGGAATTAACACTCCTTCAAAAAATATATAGAAGAGAATAAAGTCTAGAGCTGAAAACATCCCGATTAACATCGTTTCTAGCACTAAAAAAGCAATCATATACTCAGCCACACGCTCTTCGATTGACGTCCAACTCGCAAGAATGCTAACCGGTATTAAAAGAGCCGAAAGAACGATCAAGGGGAGAGAAATTCCATCAACTCCAACATGGTAGCCAACATTTAAAAGAGGCATCCATTGGAACTTATCCTCAAGCTGGAAATTCGATGATGTAGAATCAAAATTTCCACAAAGGGTTAAAGTTAAACCTAACGTTACAAGTGACGCCCATAAGGCAACCCATCTTGCATTATTTGCTTGGGCTATCCCTCCATTTCCCCAGTTCAGAAAAATAGCAAGTGCTCCCAAAAGGGGAAGAAAAATAGTCATACTTAGTAGCGGAAGTCCAGCCATCCTTTTTCCTTTATCGCTTCACATAAAAAAGTACCATCCCATCATCAGGACAAGGCCGATGATCATGGCAAATGCATAGTGGTAAACATAACCCGTTTGAAGACGACACAACACCCCTCCACTTGCAACGGATAGGGTAGCTAACCCATTGGGTCCTAGGCCATCAATGGCTTCTTGATCCCCTTCTTCCCATAAGACTTTTCCAAATTTTAAGGAAGGATTAACAAAAAGCCATTGATAAAGTTCGTCAAAGTACCATTTGTTGTATACAAACAAATAGGTTTTTTTAAAGGTAGTCGCGAATTTTTCCGGCCAATCAGTCTCATATACATAAAAAAGGTAAGCAACCCCAATTCCTAAAAATGCGGCAATGGAGGGAGACCATTCAACCCAATGAACCACGTGATGAGCAGGAGTCATGACATCATCTTCAGGCAAGACAAATATAGCAGCTCCCCAGAAGGTTGTCCCCTCTCCAACAAAAAGATCATATAAAAGAGATCCTGAAAATAAAGATCCTATGGCTAAGACAACCAAAGGAATGAGTATGATAAGCGGAGACTCATGAATATAGCTCATCACCGCATCACCAGCACGGGGTTTTCCATGAAAAGTCAACAAGAGAAGGCGCCATGAATAAAAAGCGGTTAAGATTGCAGCAGCTATCGCCAACACATAAGCAATTTTTCCAACAGGCAATTGTGAGACCCACTCCACATCAATAATGATGTCTTTTGAGTAAAAGCCAGAAAAGAAAGGAATTCCTGCTAAGGCCATACTTCCAATCCACATGACAACATACGTAATCGGTATATACTTCCAAATCCCCCCCATTTTTTGAATATCATGTTCATCTGACATTGCGTGAATGACCGACCCCGCTCCTAAGAAAAGCAGCGCCTTAAAAAAGGCATGCGTTGTCAAATGGAACATCGAGGCGCTATAGCCTGAAAGGCCTGCTGCCATAAACATATACCCAAGTTGGCTACATGTTGAATAAGCAATAATTCTTTTTATATCATTTTGAACACATGCAATCGTTGCGGTAATGAGCGCAGTCGCCGCACCAATAAGGGTGATGAACTCTCGCGTCAAGGGAGCATACTCAAGGAGAGGAGAAACACGGACGATCATAAAGACCCCTGCCGTAACCATGGTAGCTGCATGGATAAGCGCAGAAACTGGGGTTGGGCCTTCCATTGCATCAGGAAGCCATGTATGGAGGCCTATTTGAGCAGACTTTCCCATGGCACCAATAAAGAGCAAAAGAGTAGCAAGCGTCAAAGCATGATATTTGCCCATCAAAAAAGAAAATGTATCATTTTGATGCTCTGGAACAAGTTCGAAGACAGCTGAAAAATCAACGGTTCCAAAGATCCCGAAAATAGTTAAAATTCCTAAAACAAAACCTATATCCCCGATGCGATTGACAATGAAAGCTTTAATTGCAGCAATATTTGCGCTGTCTCGATCGTACCAATATCCAATCAAAAGGTAGGAACAAAGTCCAACCCCCTCCCATCCAAAGAACATTTGAAGAAGATTCGGTGCCGTCACGAGAGACAGCATAAAAAAGGTAAAAAGGCTCAAATAGGACATAAACCGGGGAACCCCAGGATCGCCCTTCATATAACCTACAGAGTAAATGTGAACCATAAAGGAAACGACAGTAACGACAGCTATCATGACAATGCTGAGACTGTCGAGCTGAATTCCCCACTCAACTTCAAAAAATTCTACATGAATCCATGTGAATAATGGAACCGATAGAGACTGTCCATGAAGCCCGAGTTGAAAAAAAATATAAACCGAGAAGACTGTGGAGAATCCCATAAGGCCACAAGTGGCAAGTTGGCTAAAACGATCTCCCAATTTTTGACCTAAGATCCCTGCAAGCAGAAAACCGATTAGAGGTAAAAAAACAACTAAGATTGCTAAAGTTTGCATTATTATCCCTTCATCATATCCATTTCATCCACATAAATATTTCCGTGATTCCGGAAATATGTAACGAGGATGGCAAGTCCTATAGAAGCCTCGGCTGCTGCAACAGTGAGAACAAAAAGGGCAAAAACCTGCCCTGTTAAGTCCTCTAGGAAGCGAGAAAAAGCAATAAGATTGATGTTAACTGCGAGAAGCATCAACTCTATCGACATTAAAATTACGATTACATTTCGGCGATTGAGAAAAATACCAACCCCGCCAATTGTAAATAGAAGCGCCCCAACAATAAGGTAATGATCTAAACTAATAGCCATCATGATACCCTTGATTTTGCTTCGTCCTGTGGTTGCAAAACTTGTTTAATTTCTGATACCATTTTGCATTCAAACAATGAGTAGGAAGACGAGGCGACGGCCACGACCACGGAGCGTATTCTAAATACGTAAGTACCCCACCTCCGAAGTCTGGCACCCTCATTGAAAGAATGCGAATGGGATGAGCGAATTCATTCATTATTAGCCCTCAAATCCCCGAACCACTGGGTATATCCACAAGTCGCACACTATCTTTTGCTTCGCGGGCAATTTGGTTCCCAACTTTTTGCTTTCTTACCCCTTCCCGCTGGCGTAAGGTCAGCACAATTGCTCCGATCATTGCGATCAGCAAAATGACTCCTGCACCCTGAAAAATCAAGGCATAATGAGTATAAAGAAGATTTCCAATGGCTTGTGTATTTGGAACGCCTTTATATAGAGAATTCGGCGATGAGGTTAGGTCAAATGCTTCTGGTGAAGACTTCCAAGTATACATCATAACAACAAGCTCTAAAGCTAATACACCACCCACAAGTCCTCCCATCAAGGAATATCGTTTCTTCATCTCCTTCAGGTCACCATATTCAACATTGAGCATCATAACAACGAAAAGAAATAGAACAGCTACTGCTCCCACATAAACAACAACAAGAATCATGGCCAAAAATTCGGCATGGGCCAGAATAAAAAGACCTGCTGCATTTAAGAAAGCTAGAATCAGAAATAAGACGCTATGGACTGTATTCCTGGAGGTTACAACAAAAACTGCCGCTCCTAAGAGCACAATCGAAAAAAGATAAAATAAAATGAGGTCTGTCGCAATCATAAAGACATCCTCTCCCCGGCTTCACGCTCAAGACGAGCAGCTAGTTCAATTTCCCAGCAGTCCCCGTTTGCGAGAAGCCTTTCTTTATTATAGTAAAGCTCTTCTCGTGTTTCTGTTGAAAACTCGAAATTTGGTCCCTCCACGATAGCATCAACGGGACAAGCTTCTTCACACATGCCGCAGTAAATGCATTTAGTCATATCAATATCATAGCGTGTGGCCCGCCTGCTACCATCTTCTCTTTCTTCTGCTTCAATCGTAATAGCTTGAGCGGGGCAGATCGCTTCACAAAGTTTGCAAGCAATACACCTTTCCTCTCCATTCGGATAACGCCTTAAGGCATGTTCTCCCCGAAAACGAGTTGAAAGTGTTCCTTTTTCATAAGGATACATCAAAGTAACCTTTTTTCTGAAAAAAACATACTTAAGCGTCAGAGTCATTCCAACCCAAAGATCAACCAAGGCAAAAGCTTTTAAAATGCGAATCAGTAATTTCATAGGTCTTGTATAGGCCATGATTTCACTTCCCTGGCAACATATTGAAACTAAATAAAAACCCTGCGGTTAAGACAACCCATATTAAAGAAAAGGGCAAGAAAACTTTCCATCCTAAATGCATAAGTTGATCATAGCGATATCGAGGAAATGTGGCCCGTGCCCATAAGAAAATAAAAAGAAGAAAAGCTATTTTTAAGGCAAACCACACAATCCCGGGAATCCACGTAAAGGGAATGATACCAAAGGGAGGGAGCCATCCCCCAAGAAAGAGAATGCTACCCGTAGCACTCATTAAAATCATGTTGGCATATTCCCCTAAGAAGAAAAGGGCAAAAGTCATCGAGGAATATTCTACGTTATATCCTGATACAAGCTCAGCCTCAGCTTCAGGCAAGTCAAAAGGAGACCGATTTGTCTCTGCAAGGGCTGACACCATAAAAATGACTGCCATGGGAAGATGAGGAATAATAAACCAAATCCTCTGCTGGGCTTCTATAATCTTTGTTAAATTTAAGGATCCTACAGATAGAAGAACCGTAATAATAACGAGCCCGATTGATACTTCATAAGACACCATTTGGGCAGCTGATCTTAAAGCTCCCAGGAATGGGTATTTTGAGTTACTTGCCCAACCAGCGATGATAACCCCATAAACCCCCAAGGAAGAAATCGCAAATAGGTAAAGAACGCCTACATTAATGTTACTTATAACAAGCCCAAGGTCAAAGGGAATAACAGCCCACGCTGAAAGGCTTAGTCCAAAAGTAATTAATGGAGCAATGAGGAATATCAAGGGATTAGCTCGAGTTGGAATAATCGTTTCCTTATGGAGAAGCTTTAGTCCATCGGCAAAGGGTTGCAAAAGCCCAAACCACCCAACCACATTAGGGCCGATCCGAAGTTGCATTGCCGCAATAACTTTCCTCTCAGCATAGGTCAAATAAGCAATCGCTAATAAAAGTGGAACAATAATAAGGAATATGTATCCAACCAGAGATAAGGTCGGAAAAAAGAGGCTAGTCCAAAAGTCTGCTGTACTCTCCATGAGACCTACGCTTCCCTTCCCAAAATTTCGCGGGTACACTTTGCCATCGTAATTGAGTGGCGCGAAATAGAATCTGTCATATAGAAATTCTCAATTATGGACTTAAAGGGCTCTGGAGAAAGATCTCCCTCTTTGTTAAACTCAACCCATTTGGCCCGTTGCACTTTATCCAACTCATCAAAAAGGGGATTAACTTTAACAAGGCGTGATCTTACATCTTCAATTGTATTGTATGGCAATTGAATGCCTAATTTCTCGGAGAGTGCTCTGATGATTTTCCAATCTTCTTTAGCTTCTCCAGGAGGGGATGATGCTTTTAACCCTCGTTGAACACGCCCTTCTGTATTTACGTATGTCCCCGATTTTTCCGTATAAGCAGCCCCAGGCAAAATGACATCAGCAATAGCTGCTCCTCGATCTCCATGATGCCCTTGATAAATGACAAAAGTTGATTTTAGAGCAGACATATCAATTTCATCAGCTCCTAAAAGATACACAACCTCGATCTTTTTTCGAGTGGCGGCTTTTAAGATCTCTTTTGCAGTATACCCCTTAGGGTCTGGTAAGAATCCTAAATCTAAACCTCCTACACGACTTGCAGCGGTGTGCAAAACATTAAATCCATTCCAATGATCTTGGGGCTTTGTTTTATAAACAAAGCCGTATTTATCGGCAATTTGTCGAGCGAGGCTCAAGATAATAGAACCATCTTTTCGTCTTAAGGCCTCCTCCCCTACAATCATCATGGGAAACGCAGCAGCTTTCAGAGCCGAGCTAATGGGATTTCGCCCTTTCAAAATTTTTTCAAGGATAAAAGGATCATTCCCCAAGAAATTAACGGGATAACCTAAATCATGAGAAGGTCCAATCATCGCAATAGGCAGACCTGTCGAAAGATAGTTTTTTCGGATGCGCGCATTAATGAGGGGAGCTTCCCATCGAGGATTTGTTCCAACTAAAAGACAGAAGTCAGCCCGTTCAATGCCAGCTATGGTTGTATTAAAGAGATAACTACACCGAGGGCCTTCTCCTACTTGGCTTCCATCTTGTCTACAATCCATATGGGGTGATCCGATTGCTGTCATTAAATCTTTCAGGACCACCATAGCCTCAGCATCGGCCATATCGCCAACAATAGCAGCTACATGGTCCCCTGGGACATGGTGAAGACGTTCTGTAATGGCAAGAAAAGCCTCATCCCAAGTTACAGGGCTAAGAAGTCCGTCCTTTCCTCGCACGTATGGACGATCAAGACGTTGATACTTAAGGCCATCGTAAGCGAACCGGCTTTTGTCCGAAATCCACTCCTCATTCACCTCATCATTTTGGCGGGGCAAAATACGCATGACCTCTCGCCCCCGCGTATCAATCCTTATAGAACACCCAACAGCATCAAATACATCTATGGAGGGGGTTCCTGATAGCTCCCAAGAACGGCCTCGAAAATTATAAGGTTTTGAAGTTAGAGCTCCTACAGGGCAAATGTCGATCATATTTCCAGACAACTCAGAGGTGATCGTTTTTTCAATATAAGTACCGATTTCCATATCCTCCCCTCGTCCTGTTGCCCCAAGCTCTGGCACGCCTGCCACTTCACTCGCAAATCGAATACAACGTGTACAATGAATACATCGGTTCATGGCTGTTTCAATAAGAGGGCCAAACTCCTTATCAGGAACTGCTCGCTTATTAAACTCAAAGCGACTGGAATCTGCTCCATAGGCCATGGTTATGTCTTGAAGGTCACATTCCCCACCCTGATCACAAATCGGGCAATCAAGAGGATGATTGATGAGAAGAAATTCTAAAACGCCTTGCCTTGCCTTTTTCACCATAGGTGTTTGGGTTCGTATCACCATTCCCTCAGAGGCTGGCATCGCACAGCTGGCAATTGGCTTAGGAGATTTTTCCATCTCTACAAGACACATCCGACAATTTCCTGCAATGGAAAGCTTGGGGTGATAACAAAAAATAGGTATTTCGATTCCCAGCATCTCGGCTGCTTGAAGAACTGTCATCCCTTCAGGAACTTCTATTTCTTGATCATCAATCACAAGCTTTGGCATTATTTCTCCTCACGCCACCTGCTGAACATTAAGTCGCCGCTCAATCTCAGAGCGGAAATGGCGAATTAACCCCTGCACAGGCCATGCAGCTGCATCTCCGAGAGCACAAATCGTGTGCCCCTCAACCTCATAAGTCACCTCTTCAAGGCGGTCAATATCCTCAACTGTCCCAATTCCATCAGCAAGACGCGTGAGCATCCGCCACATCCATCCTGTCCCTTCACGACAAGGTGTGCATTGGCCACAGCTTTCATGCATATAAAACTTCGACAAGCGAGCAATTGCACGAACAATATCAGTAGATTTATCCATAACAATAATTCCTGCCGTACCCAATGCACTTTTCACTTGAGCAAGGGATGCAAAATCCATTAGCACCGTCTCACAAATATTCTTAGGTAAAAGGGGAACCGAGGATCCTCCAGGAATAACGGCCAATAAATTATCCCAGCCTCCTCGAACGCCGCCCCCATACTTTTCTATAAGCTCTTTCAAAGGGATGCCCATTTCTTCTTCTACATTACAAGGCGTATTCACGTGCCCTGAAATGCAATATATTTTTGTACCCGTACTGTCAGAAGTTCCTATGCCTGCGAACCAAGCTCCTCCTCTCCGTAAGATAGTTGGCACAACCGCAATAGTTTCAACGTTATTTATGATCGTTGGGCAACCATAAAGACCAACAACCGCAGGGAAAGGAGGCTTAAGTCGAGGCATTCCCTTTCGACCTTCTAAACTCTCCAAAAGGGCTGTCTCTTCGCCGCAAATATAGGCCCCTGCTCCCCTGTGAACATAAAGATCAAAGTCCCACCCGGAATTGGCAGCATTTTTGCCTAAAAGACCTGCTTCATAAGCTTCATTGATAGCGGCTTCCAGGTGTTCAGCTTCTCGATAAAACTCTCCACGGATATATACATAGCCAGTATGAGCTCCAATAGCAAAACCGGATAAAAGGGCTCCTTCCACGAGCTTGTGGGGTTCAAAGCGTAAAATGTCCCTATCCTTACACGTTCCTGGTTCGCTCTCATCAGCATTAATAATCAAGTACCGAGGAGTCACGCCGTCATCTTTTGGCATGAAAGACCATTTCCGCCCCGTCGGAAAGCCGGCTCCTCCTCTCCCTCTCAAGCAGGAAGTCATGACTTCCTGAATAATCCAGGCCTGTCCTTGCTGAATAAGATTTTTGGTGTTATCCCAGTCTCCTCTTTTCTTGGCTCCCTTGAGGCGCCAATCTTCGATTCCATAAAGGTTAGTAAAAATGCGGTCATTTTCTTTTATCATGACTGCTCCTTCTTTAACGGAGCCGATCCTTGCCGACTTATCGCAGATCCAGGCTTAGCCTCGCGACCTTCTGACAAGTTATCAAGAATGTTTAGAAAGCTTTTTTCCGACAAATCTTCATAATAATCATCATTGATTTGAACAACAGGGGCATTAACGCAAGCTCCGATGCACTCAACCTCATTTAATGTAAACAAGCCATCTTCGGTTGTTTCACCACATTCAATCCCTAAGAAACGTTTACATACCCGTTTTAGATCTTCACTTCCTCGCAACATGCAGGGTGTTGTTCCACAAATCTGGAGGTGATATTTGCCCACGGGTTTTAAATTAAACATTGTATAAAAGGTAGCCACCTCATATCCCCTTATGATAGGAAGGCCCAGCATCTCGGTTATTTTCTCAATGGCACTTCCCGGAAGCCATCCTCCACACTGGCGCTGAGCAAGCTCGAAGAGAGGAAGAATTGCACTCGCCTGCCGCCCTTCGGGATAGCGCTTAAGTATCTCTGGGATCTTCTCCTCATTTTCCTTAGAAAAAGCAAAGGTTTTAAAATCTTCCTTCGGAGCTGTTTTTTCCGAATGCTTTTTTGATGGCGTCTTTTTCATCGGTCAATTTCCCCAAACACAATATCTAACGACCCAATAATGCTAGGCACATCTGCAAGCATATGTCCTTTCGTCATCAGATCAAAAGCCTGCAAAAAGGCAAAGCTTGGCGGTCTAATCTTGCAACGATAGGGCCTATTACTTCCATCCGAAACCAAATAAACGCCAAACTCCCCTTTTGGGGCTTCTACCACAGTATAGGTTTCGCCTTTTGGAACGTGATAGCCTTCTGTATAAAGCTTAAAGTGGTGAATTAAAGCTTCCATAGACGTTTTCATTTCTTCCCGAGGCGGCGTTGTAACTTTATAATTTTTAACTTTAACAAGTCCCTCAGGCATTTGATCTAAGCATTGCTTGATAATTCGGACACTTTGACGCATCTCTTCCATCCGAACAAGATACCTATCATAACAATCGCCATTTTTTCCCACAGGAATCAGAAAGTCCATCTGATCATAGACTTCATAGGGTTGATTTCGACGTAAGTCCCACGCAATATTGGAAGCCCGCAACATTGGACCCGAAAATCCCCAATCAAGAGCTTGATCAGAAGTAACGATCCCAATACTGACGGTCCGCTGCTTGAAAATACGATTGTCTGTCAATAACCGTTCAAGATCATCAATCACCTGGGGAAAGCGGTCTGCAAAGGCAGCAATATCCTCCATGAGACCAGGTGGCAAATCTTTCTGAACCCCCCCTGGACGAAAGTAGTTGGCGTGCATACGCGCTCCTGAAACCCGCTCGTAAAATCCCATCAGAATTTCACGCTCTTCAAATCCCCACAAAAGGGGAGTTATGGCCCCCACATCAAGAGCCATCGTCGTTATATTAAGAAGATGATTTAAAATGCGGGTAATTTCAGCAAAAAGGACGCGAATGTATTTAGCCCTGGGTGGAATATCTAGACCTAACAGTTTTTCTACAGCCAAAGCAAAGGCATGCTCCTGACACATGGGAGAGACGTAATCTAGGCGATCAAAGTAAGGAATTGCTTGAGGATATGTTTTATATTCAATTAATTTTTCAGTTCCACGGTGGAGGAGCCCAATGTGTGGGTCTGCTCGCTCTACAACCTCCCCATCCATTTCTAAAATCAGCCTTAAAACACCATGAGCTGCAGGATGTTGAGGACCAAAATTTAAGGTAAAGTTTTGTCTATTTGCCGACTTTTTTTGGGGACTTTCAGCCATCACTTCGCCTCCCCGCCTTCATTGGAAACAGGGTCTCAACTGCAAACTCCATTCCCTCCCACGGACTTTCAAAATCAAAGTTTCGAAAGGCTTGAGGCAACTTCACTGGTTCATAAACAACACGTTTTTGATCCTCATCATAACGAACCTCAACATAGCCAGTTAAAGGAAAATCTTTACGTAAAGGATACCCCTCAAACCCATAGTCCGTCAGTATTCGCCTTAAATCGGGGTGATCCTCAAAAGGAATGCCGTAGAGGTCAAAAACCTCTCTTTCCCACCAGTTTGCACTACTATAAACAGATGTAACAGAGGGCACTGGCACTCCCTCCTCCACTTCAACTTTAATTCGGATCCGCTGATTCCGTAGCAAGCTTAAGAGATGGTAAACAACATCAAAACGAAGCTCTCGTCCCAAATAATCCACCCCACAAACATCCATAAGCTGGGAAAATTGAAGTGATTCAGAGTCTCTAAGGTATGTTAAAACACGTATAATGGAAGGTCGCTCCACAGTCATCACCAGCTCGCCATGGCTCACCGACCAGGAAAGAATATCTGTTCCAATTTCTTGAGCTATTTGACGTCCGAGGATATCTAAATCTTGAGGTGTAGCCATGGTTATCAACACCGTGAAAAATGCTTTTCTCGATTAATTTTTCGCTGTAACTGTAAAATACCATAAAGCAAAGCTTCAGCTGTCGGAGGACAGCCTGGAACATAAACATCAACGGGTACAATTCGATCACATCCACGCGTTACTGAATAAGAATAATGGTAATATCCTCCCCCATTCGCACAAGATCCCATAGAAATGACATACCGAGGCTCGGCCATTTGGTCATATACTTTTCGCAATGGTCCTGCCATCTTATTCGTTAATGTCCCTGCAACAATCATTAAGTCAGCTTGCCGAGGACTAGGCCGGAAAACTACTCCAAAACGATCAAGGTCATAGCGAGATGCTGCTGTTTGCATCATTTCAATAGCACAGCAGGCAAGCCCAAAGGTCATAGGCCAGAGGGACCCCGATTGAGCCCAAGCCGCAAGTTTATCCAATTGAGTTACGACAAACCCCCTGTGACTAACCTCTTGAGTAAGCGCTTGAAGGAGAGCATCAGGATCAATGCCTTCGGGAATTGCCTCAAAACTATATCCAGCGTTAATGGCTTCCTTAGGTAAAAACGGTTTTTTTACTCCCATTCAAGCGCTCCTTTAGACCATTCATAAATATACCCAACAGCAAGAAGGGTTAAAAAAACAATCATGGACCAAAACCCAAAAGCCCCGATGTCCTTTAAGCTAACTGCCCAAGGAAAAAGAAATGCAATTTCTAGATCAAAAATAATGAACAAAATAGCAACAAGATAATACCGAACATCGAATTTTAAGCGCGCATCACTGAATGCTTCAAAACCACATTCATAAGGTGACAGTTTTTCAGAATCAGGCTTTCGAGGCCCCCAAAACAAAGACAAGGCAACAAGAAAAAGGGAAATTCCAAAGGCAACGGCTATAAACACAAGGATACTAAAATAATCCTCAAGACTTCCATAAAGGGGAGTATTCATAAACTGACTTGATGAAAGATCCACGGTCTTAGCCCAGCTTTTCTTTTGCCTTATTCATATACTCGTCACCCATGGAGTTGTGGTATTCCGAATCTTACGTTACCATTCCCGCAAAAATAGAACCCCGGCTTTTCTATGGCCCCCGTCCTCGCGGTCATGCCTTCATAGGAGGAAAAATACAGCCTCTTCAGGTTCAATAGGTATACAATGAATGTGTGGTCTTGAAAACACTAAATTTTAAGCCTCCCCTTTTTCATCAGAGGAGGATCAAGGCATCTGTAAAATAGTTTAAAAAGCCTTGCAATCATTATACGCTCACCCAAAAGGTTCTATACATTTTGCTTTCAAACAATGAGTCGGAAGACAGAAGAGCTGCACGTATTAGGTTCAGTGCACTTATCTTATCCTTAATAAAGGTGTACTCTTCTCGCTCGATTGTCATCCTTGTGCAATAAATGCTTTGCTCCTGCGTAGCTGGGGCTTAGCATTTATTGACACGAGGATCTCTTAATCTACTGTATAAAATGAAATATTATATCTATATCATGACTAACAAGCCTACAGGAACTCTTTATATTGGAGTAACCAATAATTTAGTTCGTCGTATTTATGAGCATAGACAAGGTTTAATTGATGAATTTACAAAAACCTATAATCTTAAAAAGCTCGTTTATTTTGAGATTCATGAACAAATTGAAATTGCTATCCAAAGAGAGAAAAACCTAAAGCATTGGAAAAGAAGCTGGAAACTTAAGCTCATTGAGGACTTTAATCCTGATTGGACAGATTTATGGGAAACCATCTGTAACTAATGAGATCCACGGGTCAAGAAAATTCGTTGTCTTTCTTGCGAAAAACAAGGAATTTTCTAGCCCGTGGATGACAGTGTAGGGTGGATGATAATATAGGTCCCTAAAGATCAGCAGTCTAACGAACTCATGGGAAGAAAGCGAAGTATATTAGATCAATATAATTCTTTACAGTAATATCAATTACCCGGCTAAAGTCGGTGGGGGGTTAACCCTATTCCACTTATCTACAAAAACTCAAAGGCCTACCTCTTCTAGAGATAGGCCTTCTTTTGGTATTATTTAATAGTTGGTATTAACAGCAGATTATGCTTGTAAACGCCTTACATATAAGAATTTACTCACAACCAGAACAACCTTCATCCTTTGCCGCTGTACAGCACTTTAGGATTCTATCTTTAGCTTTTGCAGCGCAGCAAACTGCTTTACAGTTAGCATCTCCACCAACGCCGAAAACTTTTTTGCACGTTCCACCATTGCAATAATTATAACATTTATCCCCAACGTTACGTGTAATCGCTTGCTTAACTGATTCGGAAACATCTCCATCAGCCATCACTCTTTTAATACACGCTCCAAGCTCTTGTGCATTCTTGCTTCGGCATTCCGAATTGCAAAAATCTCTTGTACTCGTATCACTGTATAAAGCATCACAAGCAGCTTCAGCAATGGTTGTCCCAAATTCAGGTGCTGTAGGCGCTTCAGGTGCTGAATCTTCAACAGCATGAGCTCCAGCTCCTAAAACTAAAAGACTTAACGCAAAAGTTAATGTTAAAAGTTTATTTTTCATTTTAATTCTCCCTTGATTATTATAAACCTACTTACGATAGGTTTTTGTATGCTATCACAATTTTAGTGTTAAAAAAAGAGTTTTTTATATCTTATTACAAAGTCATCTCATA
>DAIDHR010000005.1 GCA_027459605.1 Alphaproteobacteria bacterium | reverse complement strand
CCTCAAAAAAGGTAAAATTCTAATAACAACTTCCTGTATTTCCCTCCCTTCTTGTCAATTTTAACTCCCGCTCTAACCTCCTTCTTCATTCAAACACTTTTGCAGCAGGTTCTATATAGATGGTAGGCCCCTTATGCTAAAGAGATTTTTTTTGTTTTATTTTATACTCCTCTCTCCTGTATTTGCCTCAGGAAAAAAAGTATCTATGGAAGATTTTACAATTAATGCGATGCCTCAAATTAGAATAGTTACGTCTTCCACCAGAGAAAAAAACCCCGATGAAATCTTAGAGGAGAACAAAGATAAACCTGAATTTATGGGATGTACGGAGTGGCTCGCAAAGGAACATTCTGATTTTCCAGAAGAAAAATTCTCTTCTCACTCCCTATTTCCTCTCCTCAAGGAGGCCATCCAGCTTGCGGATTTTGAGGTCGATGCAATCGAGAATTTTGTTCGTAAATATATGGAAACAGATATGACAGCAGAACAAGGCGAAACATTAATGGGTTTGCGTCAAAACTCGATGAATGCAAAAAATCTTGTAACTCAATTAATCAATCTTCTTCAAGAAAAGGTAACAATCCAAAACATTTTAACAGACTATTTTTCTGATCGCCTTATAGCTCTTATAGAGTTTCAAGCTGCGTTATTGGGGCGTAATAAAACCCACATCACTATGCCCAAGGATGTTAAAGGAACAAGGCTTACCAACACAACTGATGAGCGATTTACAGACCTAGAAGCTGGATTTCTTCGGTCTTATAACACGAAAAATAAAATAATGCGTGATCTTTTATATTTTTTAAAAGAACAAGACCCAACCCCTCTCGTTAAACGTTTACCTAAAGAGCTTCTCAATTCATTAAGAGTTTCCACATCTCTTCATCCTTTTCTTAATAAAGAAGATGAGGCATGGGTCAATTATGATGACGCTTTAGTTATGGGTGAGGCCCGAAACTTCATAGGCAACGCAACTGATCTTGGAATTAAGATAGATGAGATCCTCAAAGAAAAGAATATAAAAGGGTTTAAAAAATCAAACGTTTTCAAAAGATTGCCAGATATGCCTTTGCCTTCTTTTTTACTAACAGAACAAAAGCCTGAGCTTCAGCAAAAAGAGCCTTCGAAAGGATCTCAAAAGAAGAAGAAAAAAAATACTAAAATTGGTTCAAAGGTAAAACAAAACCAACCTTCTGATGTTCTGGTTGGTCAAGTTTCAGAGGAAATAAAACCTTTTGAAAATACTAAATCCGAACCAAAAGTAGAGATGACCGATAAAATAGAATTATCTAATCAGGCCACAACAACAAAATCGTCAAAAGAAGAGGAGCCCATTCAGGATTCCCTATCAGGTGAATTAAACGTTTCTGAAGATGATGAAAGCATAACGACGAAGGAATCGAAAGAAGAAGAGAAAGAATCCATACAAGCTCCCCCTTTAAATGAATCAATCGCTAAATTCAGCCAAACTCCAAAAAAGGGGAATAAGCATATCGACACAATTTATGATATTTTCCGCCCCAAAGGATATACAAGTTTAAACAGTGATAGGATTATTGCAGCTTGGAAACATGTCTTAGGAGATAATGGATATCATAAAGAAAACACAGGCCGATCCCATCAACCCCTTTATGCCACCCTTTCCCAAGGAAAAAAAGTTGTGATGGGCCTTTTCCGAAGCTCTGGTTATGGTCCTCGCTATGTAAAGTATATCCAGGAAGCTTTTGATGCGATTGGATATGGAAAAGCTTGGCTCAAAGGGCAAGGATACAAACTGGATTAGAAACTTTTCAATGACGATAACTTGTTGATTTTCAACGCTTATATAAAAATGTTCGGTAAAGAGATTACCATTTAGGGAGACCTCATTTGAAGTCGTAAGGCTTGTGAAGCTTTTGAAGGTGTTTTTCGGCTCAATTTTTTATCAATAAAATCAGCAGACTCTAGAAGTTTTTTAAGGTCCACACCGTGGTCTATACCAAGGCCAGTTAAGAGATAAATGACATCTTCCGTTGCCACGTTCCCTGAGGCCCCAGGGGCATAGGGGCACCCCCCAAGCCCCGAGACAGAGCTATCAATAATGGAGACACCCTTTTCGAGAGCGGCATAAATATTAGCTAAAGCCTGGCCATAGGTATCATGAAAATGCACTGCGAGTTGGGGGAGAGGGATGGGATTATGTCTTAAGAGATTTTGAACTTGAGAGGGGGTGCCTACGCCAATTGTATCTCCTAAAGAAATTTCGTCACAGCCTACATTAAGTAGTTTTAAAGCAACCTTATGAACACGCTCCGGTGCGATGGGGCCTTCATAGGGACAAGCAATGGCACAAGAAACATAGCCTCTGACCCGGATTCCTTTTGCCCTTGCCTGAGGAATAAACTCCCCAAAATTCTGTAAGCTTTCTTCTATCGATGCATTTATGTTTTTTTGACAGAAAGTCTCGGAAGCTGCTGTAAAAACAGCAATTGATTTAACCTCATTTTGAATTGCAAGCTCATATCCTGTTTTATTTGGAACAAGAATGGAATAATCAACGCCTGGTGATTTTGTAATTCCTTGATAAACTTTATCTGTATCCGCTAAATGAGGGATCCACCGGGGAGATACAAAACTTCCTACTTCAATGGCCTTAAGTCCAGATTTTGAGAGTTGATCAATAAAGTGAATTCGGGTTTTAGGGGGAAGGGTTGTTGATTCGGCTTGAAGGCCATCCCGGGGGCCGACTTCAACGAGTTTAACTTTGGTTGGGACTGTCATCAGGTATCCTTTTCTTCTTCAAGGTCTATAGCAATGACTCCTTCCTCGATAATATCACCTGCCTTGTAAAAGATGCGTTTAACCTTTCCTTTTCGAGGGGACGTGACCAGATGCTCCATTTTCATGGCTTCAAGGATAAGGAGTGGTTGATTTTCTTTAACGTCCTCTCCTTCAGTGACAAGGACAACGGAAACCTTTCCTGTCATTGGTGCTTTTAAAAATGAATCGCTTTTCCTTGTAGAGGAGTGTTTGAAGAGAGGGGAATGGGGGGATACATTATAGGTTTCTTCCTCATAGATAACAGAAATGTGGTCATCTCTTTTCCAGAAAGGAAATTCATAGGTCGAGCAAAATAGCGTATTTCCAGAAAGGGTCGCGTGTATTGGTCCCAAAGGCTCATAAATCCAGGTTTCTTGAATTGAACCCATCTTCCCTTGAATTGTCTTTGGAACTGAGGATACGTAAGTTAATGAAATGATTTTAATTTCTTCCTCACATACCCAAGTAAAAGTAAGGGGAACATACCCATCAAGACGCCAGTTGCGTTTTTCTTCCCATGGTGAGAGATGATCTTCAGAAAGTAAAAGAGCCTTGATTAAAGAAGAAGCAACATAGACTTTTTCAGGAACATTTTGAGAAGGCATGAGTTGAGGAAGATTACGGTCGATATAACCAATATCAAATTTATTTTCGACGATGTTTTTGTCCTTGAGGAGGTTTTTTAACAGGGGGATATTTGTGGTAAGACCTAGAATTTTCCATTGTTCCAAAGCTTTTTCAGCTTGATGAAGAGCGTCCAGTCGGTCATTTCCCTGGACAATTAGCTTTGCGAGAAGAGGATCATAATAAGGTGAAATTGTATCTCGAATATGATAACCCGTATCAATGCGGACGTCTTTAGGAATGTCTTTTATCCATAGCTCCCCCACTTGAGGTTTAAAGCAAAGGCGAGGATCTTCCGCATAAAGACGAAGTTCAAAGGCATGACCCTCTGCCCTAATTTCTTGTTGATTTAAAGGGAGTTTTTCATGGGAGGCAATACGAAATTGCCATTCAACTAAATCAATTCCTGTTATGCTTTCTGTTACTGGATGTTCAACTTGAAGACGAGCATTCATTTCCATAAAGTAGAAATTACCATCTTGATCGACCAAAAATTCAACTGTTCCAGCCCCTATATAATCAATAAGGTGGCCAAGATGAAGGGCTGCCTCAAAAATTCTTTCCTTTAATTCGGGAGAAAGGGAGGAGGGTGCTTCTTCTATAACTTTTTGATGGCGTCTTTGGAGGGAGCAATCCCTTTCAAAAAGATGGATTAAATTGCCATGCGTATCTCCGAAAATTTGGACCTCAATATGTCGAGGATGGGGAATATATTTTTCTATGAGAACATCAGAATTTCCAAAGGAAGAAAGAGCCTCTCTCTGGCAGGCTTCAAGAGAGAGTTGAAACTCCCCTTTTGATTCAACTCGACGCATTCCTTTTCCGCCACCTCCCATGACTGCCTTAATCATGAGAGGATACCCGATAAGATCTGCCTCTTTTGAAAGGTTTTTCTGGCTGTCTTCATATCCAGGGATGACAGGAATCCCCCCTTTTTTAGCAATGGCCTTAGCCTTACTTTTCGATCCCATTTGTTGAAGGTTCTCAAGAGAAGGTCCTATGAAGATAAATCCAGACTCTGTACACGCTTGAGCAAAGTCGACATTTTCTGATAAAAACCCATATCCTGGATGAATGGCTTCAACATTTGCTTTTTTTGCAGCTTTAAGGATACTTTCGCTATTTAAATAACTTTGTGAAGGAGGAGAGGGACCAATAAGAAATGCCTCATCAGCCATTTGGACGGCAAGGGAAGAGGAATCTGCTTCGGAATAAACAACATATGTACGAATTCCCAAACGATGGCATGTGCGAAGGATTCGACACGCAATTTCTCCCCGATTCGCGATAAGGACGGAGTTAATCATCCCTTATCCTTTGCGATGCCCAAGGTGGGGTCGTTTTATCTAGAAAAGCTTTTATCCCCTGCTCACATTCTTCAGAATGACGTAAACTTGCAAAGAGTTCTATGGTTGTTAGTCGCAAGTCTTCAGAAATATCACCACTGACGAGACGAATTAATTTTTTGGCTTGAATAAGAGCCGTAGGTCCTCCAGAGAGCAGGTGGCGGATAAACACATCCATTTCATCCTTTTTGTTTTTTGAATCAATGACTTCATGAACAAGTCCTATAGAAAAGGCTTTGGATGCATTAAAAACCTCGCCTGTCAAAAAATAGCGCCGGGCATAACGTGGCCCAATGGTTCTTAAAACGTAAGGAGAAATGATTGCTGGAACGAGCCCTAGTTTTACCTCTGAAAACCCAAAGTTTGCCTTTGAATCGGACAGTGCAATATCTGAGCAAGCAACAATTCCAATCCCTCCGCCCATGACTGCCCCCTGGACATAACAGAGTGTTGGGATAGGGAGGGTGTCAAGGAAATAGAGCATTAATGCAAGAGTCCTTGCCTCTTCAAAGCTTTCACGATCTGTTAGGTTTGATGATCCTTTCATCCAGAAAAGATCAGCGCCTGCACAAAAGCTCTCTCCAGATCCTTCAAGAATCAGAGCCTTAAGAGACGGATTTTCACGAATTTCCTTAAGATGATTGATCAACGCGAGAATCATGTCTTGATCTAATGCATTATGGACTGAGGGACGATTGAGAGTAATCCGGGCAATGTTATCCTGATCTATGGAAAAGAGAACTTTGTCTTCCATGTATTCCTCCTAAAACCTAAAAATTCCAAAACGAGTGGGGGAGATCTGACAATTAAGAGCCGCTCCAAGGCTTAATCCTAAAATCATACGGGTGTCCTTAGGATCAATAATTCCATCATCCCATAGACGGGCTGTGGCATAGTAAGGGTGACCTTGTGTTTCGTATTGAGTGATGATTTTTTCTTTAAATAGAACATCTTCTGCCTCTGAGAAACTACCTTTATGAGATTTTTTTTGGATTTCACTTAAGACAGTTGCTGCTTGCTCTCCTCCCATTACGGAAATCCGGGCATTAGGCCACATCCATAAAAAGCGAGGGCTATAGGCTCGTCCGCACATCCCGTAATTCCCAGCGCCAAAACTACCGCCAATAATCACGGTTACTTTGGGAACCTCAGCACACGCAACTGCCATGACAAGTTTGGCTCCATCTTTGGCAATACCTTGATTTTCATATTTTTTCCCCACCATGAAGCCACTAATATTTTGTAAGAAAATGAGAGGGATACCGCGTTTGCAGCATAGCTCGATAAAATGGGCACCTTTAAGGGCAGATTCTGAAAACAAAATACCGTTATTGGCTAGAACTCCAACCGGAATACCCCAAATATGACCAAACCCACACACAAGGGTTTCTCCATAAGTTTTTTTAAATTCATCGAAATCACTCCCATCAATGATGCGGGCAATAACTTCCCTTACATCATAGGACTTACGTGAATTGGTAGGAATAAGCCCATAAAGATCATCAGCAGAAAACAGAGGTTCAACAGGCTGTTTAAGGGGTAACGGAGACGGTTTTTTTAAATTCAAAGTTGACATAATCTCTTGCAATATCCTTAGAGCATCTAAATCATTTTCAGCAAGATAGTCAGCAACGCCTGAGATCTTGGCATGAACTTCAGCCCCGCCCAACTCCTCAGCAGAAACAACCTCTCCTGTTGCAGCTTTTACAAGAGGAGGTCCTCCGAGGAATATTGTTCCTTGATTTCGGACGATGACTGTCTGATCGGCCATAGCCGGTATATATGCTCCCCCTGCGGTACATGATCCCATAACCGCAGCAATTTGCGGGATTCCTTGCGCCGATAGGCGGGCCTGATTATAGAAAATACGACCAAAGTGATCTCGGTCCGGGAAGACCTCGTCTTGGTGGGGGAGATTAGCTCCGCCTGAATCTACAAGATAAACACAGGGAAGGTTATTAGCTTCTGCAATTTCTTGAGCTCGTAAGTGTTTTTTGACGGTTATCGGATAATAGGTTCCTCCTTTGACGGTGGCGTCATTGGCGATAATGATGCATTCTACCCCTTGAATGCGCCCAATTCCTGAAATCAGACCTGCACAAGGAACTTCATTCTCATAGAGTCCGAAAGCAGCCATGGCTCCAATTTCAAGAAAAGGGGAACCAGGATCAATAAGCTTTTCGATCCGCTCACGGGGAAGAAGCTTCCCTCGACTTTTATGTTTTTCTTGAGCCTTTTCTCCTCCTCCCTTCTGAACCTCTTTGAGCTTTTCCTTAAAATCAACCACTAAATCTTCCATATAACGGGCATTTTCGTGGAAGGTTTGTGAGGAAGAGATAAGTGATGATTCTAAAATAGCCATAATTCTCCTAAATTCGTTCAATGGCCATGGCTGTTGCCTCTCCCCCTCCTATGCAAAGGCTTGCAATTCCTCGTTTTAATCCCTTCGATTCAAGGGCGTTGAGAAGCGTTACAAGAATACGAGCTCCTGAAGCTCCGATAGGATGACCAAGGGCAGTTGCTCCGCCATGAATATTCACTTTCTCAGGAGGGATATGAAGGTCTGCAATTGAGACCATCGTGACGACAGCAAACGCTTCATTAATTTCAAAAAGGTCTATGTCTCTCATTGTCCATCCCAATTGGTCCATCAAATTTTGGATGGCCGTTATAGGAGCTGTCGTGAACCATTCAGGATCTTGGGCATGGGAGGTATATCCACGAATGATAGCTCGGGGTTTAAGCTTGTGGTGTTCTACATAGGACCGGCTTGCAAGAACAAGTGCAGCGGCTCCATCACTGATGGAGCTTGAGTTTGCTGCCGTAATTGTCCCTCCTTCCTCAAAAGAAGGCTTCAAGGTTGGGATTCGGTCAATTTTGACGCGAAATGGACATTCATCTTGGGTCACATGAATTTGGATACGACCCAAAGTTAAGTCAACAGGGATAATCTCTGCAGAGAAAATGCCATCTTCAATAGCTTTTAAAGCTTTTAAAGCTGAGGAGATGGTAAAATCATCCTGAGCTTTTCGCGTGAATTTATATTTCCTTACTGTTTGTTCAGCAAACTGCCCCATTAAACGGTTGTCATAAGCATTTTCAAGGCCATCCAAGAGCATATGATCGAGAAGACGTCCATGTCCAAGTCGATATCCTCCCCGTGCCTTATCAAGAAGATAAGGCGCATTTGTCATGCTTTCCATTCCTCCTGCGACAGCGAGATCGATTTCCTTTGAGCGGATTTCCGAAGCAGCAATCATCACGGTCTTCATTCCTGAGCCACAAACCTTGTTCACCGTGCTACAGGGTATACTGAATGGGATTCCCGCTCCAATTGCGGCTTGACGAGCAGGAGCTTGGCCTAGCCCAGCTGAAAGAACACATCCCATAAGTACTTCTTCTACGTTGGAAGGGGAAATAGAAGCATCTTCAAGGGCTCCTCGAATGGCAATAGATCCTAATTGGGTAGCTTTCACAGCTGCAAGTTCGCCCTGAAAAGCGCCGATTGGGGTTCGTTTTGCTCCCAAGATGAGAACCTCTTCTGTCATCTCATACTCCTTTTGTTGTTTCTTTAAATAATTCACGCCCTATAAGCATACGGCGAATTTCTGAGGTGCCTGCTCCAATTTCATAGAGCTTTGCGTCTCGAAGAAGTCGCCCTGTTGGGTAATCATTGATGTACCCGTTTCCACCAAGACATTGGATTGCCTGAAGGGTCATTTGGGTTGCTTTTTCGGCCGTATACAAAATGATTCCTGCAGAATCCTTCCGGGAAATTTTATTTTCATCACAAGCTTTTGCTGTTGCATAAACATAGGCTTGGCAGGCACAAAGGTTTGTATACATATCGGCAAGCTTTCCCTGGATAAACTGGAACTCTCCAATAGGCTTATTGAACTGATGGCGCTCATGAACATAAGGAAGAGTTATATCCAAACAAGCTTGCAGAATACCCAAGGGGCCACCCGATAAGACAACTCTTTCAATATCGAGACCACGCATCAAAATTTGAACACCCTCATTTACTTCTCCTAAAATATTTTCCTCTCCAACAGGGCAATTCTCAAAAACAAGTTCACATGTACCTGAGCCGCGCATTCCTAGTTTGTCGAGTTTCTGAGCGGTGGAGAATCCCTTCATTCCTTTTTCAATGAGGAAAGCCGTGATTCCCTTTTTATCGGCCTTGGGATCGGTTTTAGCATAAACGACGATAACATCCGCATACGGGCCATTGGTAATCCACATTTTTGTGCCGTTGAGACTATAGTTTTTTCCATCTTTATGAGCAGTTGTGCGCATGCTCAGCACATCTGAGCCTGCTCCAACTTCACTCATAGCCAAAGAGCCAACATGCTCTCCTGAAATCAATTTAGGGAGAAAACGCTTTTTTTGATCTTTGGTCCCATGAAGACGGATTTGGTTAACGCAGAGGTTGGAATGAGCTGCATAGCTTAGCCCAACGGAGCCAGAAGCTCTGGAAAGCTCCTCAACTGCAATGACATGCTCGAGATATCCCATCCCCGATCCCCCATCGGCTTCCTCAACTGTAATTCCAAGAAGTCCTAACTTTCCAAGTTTTGGCCACAAGTCTTGGGGAAACTTATCCTTTTGATCAATTTCATGAGCTCGGGGTGCCACTTCTTTAAGAGCAAATGCCCTCACTGTCTCTCGGACAGCCTCTGCTGTTTCTCCTAAAGAAAATGATAATTTTTGCATTATTTCTCCCCTATGATTATATTATGCCAGAAAAAGTGAAGAAATCCTAAAGATTTTAGGCAAATGGGCAATTAGAATAAGGGGAGTTTTTTAAATTTTTTGAGGCCTCACAACCCGCCCTAACGTTAAGGCATGAACTTCTTTAGCCCCTGCTTTTAAAAGAACTGTCGAACAAGCTTCAAGAGTGGCTCCTGTTGTAAACACATCGTCAATAAGAAGAATAACTCTCCCCAAAATCTGTTTTCTTTTAACTTCAGGAATCTCAAAAGCTCGAGCCACATTTTTAAGGCGATCCTTTTTAGACAGATGTCCTTGAGAGGGAGTCCTGTGTTTTCTCATTAAAAGAGAGGGAGCGTAGGTCCACCGCTTGAGCTTTGCTATTTGTTGAGCTAAAAGCCCGGCTTGATTATAAGTCCTCATAAAAAGGCGTGTCCAATGAAGAGGGACGGGAATACAGAGGGGATTTTCCATCTCATCAAGACTATTTATCATCCATGATGCAAAAAGGGGTGCAGAACTTAGGCAATCCGTGTGCTTAAATTTTAAGATAAGATCTTTACTTTCAGCCGTATAGGCGAAAACAGAGCGGGCAGTTTTATAAGATGGGGCATGATGATTGCAGATGCCACAAAAGGCGCCTTCTTCAATCTCAAAATCGAAAGGCAACCCACAACAAGCACAATAAGGCTTTGTAATAAAAGGGATAGAAGGCCAACAGGAAACGCAAAGCCCTGCCTTTTCCTCTAAAATAGATCCGCATTTGACACACCTTAAGGGAATCAAAAGATCCATCAGCCATTTAAAGAGGGAAGGTTTGTCTTGCATGTCGGAAAGCAGCGTATAAGGTGTTACGTAAAAGAAAGGCAACGGTCATCGGGCCGACACCTCCGGGGACAGGAGTTATTGCTCCTGCTTGCTTTTGAGCTGAAAGAAAATCCACATCCCCTAAAACTTCTCCCGAAGGCAGCCGGTTGATACCGACGTCAATAACCGTGGCTCCTTCTCGAATCCAATCCCCTTTGATAAAATTAGGTTTTCCTATAGCAACGACAAGAATATCTGCAGACTGGCAAAGGGCTGGTAGATTTTGTGTTTTAGAATGGGCTATCGATACAGTGCATTTTTTTTGGAGAAGAAGGAGGGCCATCGGTCTTCCCACAAGAAGAGAACACCCGATAATGGTTGCATTTAACCCGTTAAGGTGATCATGGACAGTTTCAATAAGAGCAAGGCAGCCCAGAGGCGTACAAGCAACAAACCCTCCCTCTCTACCTTGGAAAAGCTTACCAGCATTTAAGGGGTGTAGACCATCAACATCTTTGGAAGGGTCAATCAAGGAAAGAAACTGAAATTTGTCCAAATGGGTGGGGAGGGGAAGTTGAAGGATTATCCCATGAATGGACGGGGCCTCATTAAGCTCTCGTATTTTAGCCCCGAGAATTTCAGGGGTTGTCCAAGAGGGGAAAACATGTTCTTCAAAATGGTAGCCCAATTCTTTGGCTTGGACTCCCTTCATTTGGACATAAAGTTGGCTGGCTGGATCTTCTCCTATTCGCAAAGCCGCAAGACCGGGAGTAATGCCCGTTTCTTTTGCGAGATTTTGAGCCAAACCATAGAGTTTTTTTTTAAGGTCCCCCGCGATTTTGCGGCCATCTATGATTCTAGACACTGTGCAACGCAATCTTTAACGTAAGTTGTCCAATAACAGCCTGCACAAACCACAAAACCAAAATGAGGACGAGGGGAGAGAGATCAAGACCTCCCACAATAGGAAGAAAACGCCGAATCTTACCAAAAACAGGCTCGGTAATTCTGTATAAAAAATCCCAAAGCATCATGACTAAATTATTTTTAGTGTTAATGACATTAAAATTGATAAGCCAGCTCATGATAACGCTCGCAATAACAATCCACACATAAATTCCAATGACGGCATTCAGGACAGAAAGAAGGGGGATAAGAATGACATCCATGTTTTTAAGCCTCCCTTGATTTTGAATTCCCTTAATATACCTCTCTTGAGAAAGAGATGCCATGATTAATTTATCTTGGGTAAGGAGCTTTCAAGAAAAAAGGCTCCCTACGAGGAGCCTACAATGATACAAAGATATTCTTATCTACTTAGGTTTTTTGCGCTTGGATTGCTTTGATGTCTTCATCAAAGTACTCACAGTAAATCTTCTCAAACAGCTCTTCCTCTGGGGTTTTTGGAGTATTGCCTCTTTCTGCGGAGCTAGAGAAAAAACCTTTCTTTTTAGGTTCCTCCGGACCTATTTGGGCCGTCTTGAGCCACTTAAAGTAGCCTTCAATTCCTTTATAAAAACGCCCGTGGTTACTTGAGATTTCAATCCATGTTCCTCTAAATTTCTCAAAGTCGCTAAGACACTTTTCATTCTTAAGCTTATCTTCCCCATCTGTAATGAGTTTTTCAAGTGTACTAAACTTATAAAGCGCAACTTTTCTGCGTATATCGTTAGGTATACGGGCAATAGCTTTCTTAAGGTTTTTATTTTTTCCTTTTAACTTTTTAATTTCGTCCTCTACCAGCTTTTTCTGCTGAGGGGTTGGTGGAACGGCCTTAGCTTGGGCGCTAGGGACATTTGCAACAAGAGTTTCAGGTTTCTTTTCATCAACCTTCTTTAAAGAAGGCTGAGTTAAACTTGGAGTTGGTTTCTCCTCGATCTTTGGAAGGAGGGTAAAATCCCCAAGCTCTGAACTCTCTTTTTTATCGGGAGAAAGAGTAATTTTTGGATCCGTAATGTCCGTAGTGAGTGTCGACTCTTTCCCCTTTGGATCGACTAGAGGTGTTGATTCATTTTTCTTTTCTTCCTGAGAGATTGCGACAGATGGCTCTTTCGTGTGGGAATCATCTTGAGCAGGTTGAGCTTTTGGTGTTCCCAATTTGAGACTAAAGTTGCGGATATTGAGTTTTGATTGAAAATCCCTGCTTACATTATTTGCAAATATAATCCAAATCGCATCTTCTGAATGGTTTTCAATTTCAATAAAGTCTTTAACAACACCAGGCTTCGAATAATTCTTACCGCCTTTCAGCCAATTCTTTCGATCTCCTGTCAAAAAACCAACTCTAAAGCCACCCTGCTTAAGTTCGCCTTCAAAAGAAAACCGAATCGGGGCTTTATTTACAGTTACTTTAGCTTGAAGTTGGTAGTCTGTTTTGCCGAGATTCGATATAAGATCAAAAGAATTTTTTCCGTTTGAAATTACTGTATTTTTAACACGTTGTGCGAATTGTATATCAACTTCGTACAGATCAAAATTATCTTCTATACCTGCGAGGGCCGATGCGCCCACTACCAAAAAATTTAAAGCAAGAAAACTTGTTAGAGTCTTTATATCAAGTTTTTTCATATTTCCAACCAACAAAATAAATATAAACAAAATTACTATTACAAATTTAATATAAATAAGGGTGGTATGTTTGTCAAGGAAACGTACAGGAAAAATTTTTCTTTAAAGATAGAATTTTCTTATGTTTTCGTTATTTTTTTAGTTTGTTAGAGGGATTTACTTTTCCTAAAAAATATTTAAAATCCCGGATCAATTAATATAAAGAGGGGGAGCCTACGTGGTCTTTATCAAGCGGTCCGTCAATGTAATTTTATTGTGTGGAGTTGCCCTTACAGGCTGCGAAACAACCAACCCTCAACCTAAGTTTGTTTTAAATTCACCCCTTGCTTCCCTAAAAGCTAAGAGAAATATTTCCGAGGATGTATTGCGGGCTTTTCAGCTTCTCAAGGAGGAAAAGTATAAAGAGGCCTCCACGTTTATTAACCAAGCTCTTCAATCTAAACCGAAAAGTGTTATTTTCCATGCTTTGAATGGGCTCACCTATGAAAAGTTAGCTGAAGCAGGAGATTCTGGAGGGAATGAACTTGCCGCTGTTGCCTATGAAAATGCAATAAACTTAGATCCTTCCAATGTTTTTGCCATAACTCAGCTGGGAAAATTAAAATATCGAGAGCAAATGTATGACCAAGCACAAGAGTATTTTGCAAATGCATTATTGATAAAGCCGAACGATCCTAAGTTATGGCACGAGCTTGCTGCAGCTTCGTATTATGCATATGACTTAAAAACGGCTCTTTTTGCGGTAGAAAGGGCAGAGAAACTTAAATCAGATGATCCTTTAATCCACCGGTCAGCTACGATGATCTATGCAGCTCTTGGGGATTTTAAGAATGCAAAAAAACATCTCGTTATTTTTCAGGGAAAAGTTGGAAAAGATGCTGCTGCAGAGCATATAGCTGCCCGGTTCAATGATTGGCAATCACTTTATAACAATGGAAGAATAACACTTGCGACGGCTCCAATCCCAGTGGCAGCACCTGCGTCGTCCCCATCAGCAGCTTCTTCAGGAGGAGCTTCTGCCTTTGCGGGAGGAGGAGGTGGTGGCGGCGGCGGTGGGGATGCAGGGACCGAGGGAGCCCCACAACCAGGTGAGGTAAGTGAAGCGAGCGATGTATTGGCTAAGTCTCTTGCTCCAGTTGCTGAAGAAGCTCCCGCACCAGGAGAAGCTGCAAGCGTTCGGGGTCCTCAAATTATTATCGATTGTTACCTTCTGCGCATAACCGAACAAGCCCAGACTTCAAAAGGAAATAACATTCTTGATAGCCTAGCTGTCACTCTTAACCCTGGAAGTATTACAAAGTTCAAGGCAAGTTTGTGGGGGAGTGGTGCTCCAGTAAAGGACGTACAAAACAATTCCAATACAGACTTGGTACAATATACGGCAGATAGTGGATATAAATCGAATCAAGTTCCCTTAACGGGGCAAGCCGCTTCTGTGATCACTCCCTCAGCAACACAATTTACCGTTGGTAATGCAGGCTCTATTTCAGGGCGCATATTCACAGCAGGGATTACCTGGGCGGGCTTAACATATAGCCTTAATATTGCCAATGCGGTTGATCTTCGAACGGAAGTCGTGAGTCGTCCTTCATTAATGACTTTTCTCAATAAACCTTCGATCTTTTTCTCAGGGGATGAGCTTGTTAACGGGTTTTCAGGACAGTATGGGGGAACTCTTGTTAAATATCCTGTTGGTACCACCCTTGAAATTACCCCGGAATCCTTGGAAGGCGATGTCCTAACTTTGTCGATTGGGGTAGAAGGGAGTCTTCTGACACAACCCAATCCGAATCTCCAACAAACCGTCGACGTAGCAAAAACAAGAATCGATACCTATGCAAAGGTTCGTTTTGGGGAAACTTTGGTTTTGGGGGGTATTTATGAGCGGGCAGATGTTTTATCAACTCAAGGTATGCCGGGCCTTCAAGATATACCTGTTGTCCAGTATTTTTTCTCTAACGAATCGACCTTGAGTAATCGGCGGTCTATTGTCTTTATGCTGACTCCAAGATCCCCCGATGCAGTTAAAAGCTCCATCAACAGGGCCATGACGCGTGAAGCCGTTGAGCCGCACCTTGCTGAGCTTGTTGCGCGCTCGCCTGATTGGTTTAATAGTCACCCGAATTTAGAGTCTGTCTTTAAGTATCTTGCAACAACGCCCTATATTTACTACGAGTTTCGCTCCGGCGATATTCTTCCCCCAAGCTGGGGATGGGAGATTAGTTTACAAGAAAAGCTCCAAGAGTTAGCGTCTTTCTTGTATTTCTAAAAGGAATTGATCCCTGAAGATGCTTTCTGTTGAGGAGAGATGGCCATGTTATTGCATGAAAAACACTTAATTTGAGATACTTAAGAAAATATGAAAGAACCAGGTATAATCATTGATGGTTCAAAATACATTAGATTTAGTTGATTCATAAATAAAAAAAGAGCCGGGTATAAACCCGGCCAAGTTTAACAGGGAGGCTTCACGTCTGGGAGACGTAGGATCGATTATCATCGACCCCTCGGGTCCGAAGACCCTTCATCAAAGCATTGCGCCCTGATGATAAAACAGCCTAGGTACAGGGAGGTGTTTCCTACGCTGATAATGTACATATAGGGATGTTTACTTTTTGAAGCCATTAGAATTTTTGCATCATAGGTATAATAAAATCGCATAAGAAAATGTAGACTAAAATTTTCAAGTTTTTAATATTTATTAGAATTTAAAAATATTCTTTCATGAAAGATAGTTTATTTTGGATAGATTTATTCAAACCCTTGGCAAGCGTAGGCGTTTTGTATTCCGATAGGCCAAGTTGAAGATTGACTGACTTTTAACAGCAGAACCCTATGGGAATGTTTTATAATTACATCTTGATGGTGAAATGATTGTATGAAACGAAGAACATCTGTTGCCAAATATGTTATAATTTCCTATATAAAAATAAAGTTAAATGGGTGTTTAGATGAAAATACACGACCTTCCCAAAACTCTTCCTTTATATGCAACAAATGGGGTCATATTATTGCCACGAGCTCAGCTTCCCCTCATTCTCCAAGAAGGGGATGAAAAGTCTATTATTGAATATGCTTTTCAAGCCGGCCATCGCCTTGTGGGAGTTGTTCAATCTAACCCTGATGGAGGGCACTTTCAAAAGGGGTGTGTTGGGCGTATCATTGCTTTCCAAGATGGGGTACAAACATTTGTAACTTTAGGTGGCTTGTGTCGTTTTCGAATTGAAGAAATTCGTTCTGAAGGGCCCATAAAAAAAGCTCGCGTTAGCTATGAAGGTTATGAGGATGATTTAAAAGAGTCTAGGATCGATCCTTTTGTGGATCGTCCTCGCCTTTTAAATTTATTAAAAGATTATTTGGAAGACCAAGATATTACAGCCAATTGGGAAGAGATTGATCATGCAAGTGATGAGCTTATTATTAGTTCCCTGAGCATGGCATGTCCTTTTAAGCCCATTGAAAAGCAGGCCCTTTTAGAGATACCCTCTCTTTCAGAAAGATGTGATATGATGATTGCTCTGATGGAAATGGCTTCGCCTCATTTGAAAGGGCGCAGTCAGGTTCTCCACTGAGGACATAGGATGAAGAAAAAAACTTCTTTAAATCCTAAACTTATTGAAATTCTTGTGTGTCCCTTAACTAAAGGACCTCTTCACTATAATGCTCAAAAAAAAGAACTTATTAGCCCTCTTGCTAAGTTGGCCTATCCTATTCGAGATGGTGTCCCCGTCATGCTTGTGGATGAGGCTCGACCCTTGAAAGAAGATGAGTTGGGCGGGAAGACAAGACGAGAAGCTCGAAACATATAGGATACGTGAGCTCCACACCTTTAAAGTTTAATGTATCCTTTGGAAGAAAATGAATTGGATAAGCTTCTTCGATAATGAGCCTCCTATATCATCCCGTTAAAATATCTGTTAAATTGTTCCTATAATCTTAAAAAGGAAAGTCTCATGATAAAGTTCCTCCCTAAAAAAGCTTCCTTAAGCCTAACCTTCTTGATCTTCCTTTGTCTTACGAGCTCCTTAGGAGCGAAGGAAGAGAAGACGATCACCATTTATTTTAATCATAATATACAACGTAGCCAGACCCCGACTCTTAAAATCGAGGTTGAAGCAAAAGGGGTAGCCACAGAGCAAAATGTAAAGAAGGGAGATAAATCAGACGTCTATACCCTTCTCTGCGACGGAAGATCATGGATAAGCTTAAGTGATCAATTAACAAATTCATGTAAGTATATTGTAAGTCAAAACTGTGAATTAATACCACGTATAAAGTCTGATGTATTAAGTTGTACATATGTGGTGACAGAAGATAAAAAAAATCATCGGATTTACCAACTCTTGCTCAATGAAATGAAGTAGATCATAAGCCTAAAGATCTCTGCTGCTTAAACGGTTAATTCTCGATATAATTTTGTGATACTAATCAGGTGGACCCATGGCTGGGATTTTTAATATTCCCTCAGGATATTCTTTTTTAGAAAGTCTCGCGAAGGGGCTTTTGGACATGAGTAAAAAGGATCCCTTTCGTCTGACTCAAATGGAAATTTATCTTCCCACACGGCGTGCTTGTATCGAAATTGGGAGGAGTTTGATTCGTTTTGGAGAAGGGAGGTTTTTGCTTCTTCCGAAACTTTTGCCTTTAGGGGATTTGGATGAAGATGAGGAAATCCTCACATCTTCTCGAGATGATTTTGAAATCCTTCCTCTTATCACTCCCTTTAGACGGCTTGCCCTTTTGACTCAACTTATTGAAGAGTATACGGTAAAGACAGGGCTCCCAACCTCTTTATCCCTTTCCTTAAAGCTTGCAAAAAGCCTCGTTAAGCTTATGGATCAAGCAGCAATAGAAAAAGTGCCGTGGGAGGGGCTTCTTCACCTTGTCCCTTCAGAATTTGCCAATCATTGGCAGTTAACCCTCGATTTTCTTGATATCGTCATAACTCATTGGCCTAAAATTTTAGAAGAAAAGGGAATTTTAGAACCTTATACTCGCCATCATGCACTCGTAGAATCAATTGTGACACGGTGGGAAAAAAATTCTCCCAACCACCCCATTTTAGCAGCTGGGTCAACAGGGACAATGCCTGCTACAGCGCGGCTCCTTCAAGCTATTGCAAACCTTCCTCAAGGAGTTGTTATTTTGCCTGGCCTTGATACAACTTTGACTGAGACGGAGGTTCAAAATCTGTCTCCTTCCCATCCTCAGTATGCCCTAACTCGATTTTTGGAAAGACTAGATATCCTTCCTCAGAGTGTGCCCCTCTGGCCTGGCCTTAAGGAATTTGATGGAAGGTCATTAGCTCGCTCTCGTCTTTTTGCAAATGCCTTGAAACCTACGTTTTCTCTTAAAGATCATTTTCCGAAGGAAGCTCTTGATGGAGTCTTCTTGGTACCTTGTAAGACACCTCAAGAAGAAGCCTTGGCTATTACCATTCTCCTTCGCCAGCATCTCGAAATTCCTCATCAAAGAGCGGCTCTGATAACATCTGATTTAAAACTTGTAGAACGTGTGACCTGCGAGCTAAAACGATGGGGGGTTGAGATTGATTCTTCTTCGGGAATAGCTTTGGACCGAACTCCCCCAGGTGTGTTTTTAAAGTTATGTGCAGAATATGCTGTCTCTCCGCATGATCATGTGGCTCTTCTCTCTTTACTCAAGCATCCCCTTTTTCATATGGGACTATCTGCGGGAGAAATGCGCCCCAAAATACGCCACTTTGAAAAAAAGGGATTAAGAGAAAATGTGTTAAGAACACCTCCTTGGATCCAGGAGTTACAGAAGCTAATGCTCCCCTTTACGACATTAAATAAGGCCTCCTTTAAAGAGATCCTCCTCTCCCATATAAAATTTGCTGAAATTATATCAACGGATAAATCAGGACTGTGCCATCTTTGGAAAGGTCCTCAAGGGGACGCGGTGCAGTCCTTCATTGAAAAAGTTTTAGAAGCAGCTTCTGATTTTTCTTCCATGACTCTTTCTGGTTATGCTGAAGTCCTTCAGGAGCTTTTTTTGGGCCATACCTTTCGCTATCGTCCCCAAAAACATCCTCGTCTTGCAATTCTTGGTCCCATTGAAGCTAGGCTTTTTCATGCAGATGTTATGATTTTAGGGGGATTGAATGAAGGCAATTGGCCGCCTGCAGTTCACCTTGATCCATGGCTCAATCGTCCCATGCGCGAAGATATGGGCTTCCCTTCCCCTGAAAGGAGGATTGGGCTTTCTGCCCATGATTTTGGACAAGCCTTTGCAAGCCCAAAGGTTTATTTGACACGGGCTTTGAAAGTTGATGGGACTCCGACTATTCCATGTCGCTGGTTGGAAGGTCTTGAAGTTTATTTAAAAGCTTGGGGGATTGATTTTCCCCAAGAACCTCGGATCCTTGAATGGACACGTCAACTTGATCTCCCACAAGAAAAAAAGCCACTCAATCCACCCCTTCCCAAACCTCCCTTAAAATCACGCCCCAGGAGATTTTCGGTTACACAAATCGAAACTTGGATGAGAGATCCCTATGCGTTTTATGGGCGTCATATCCTCGCTCTTTTTCCTTTAAAGTCTCTCAATCCGCAAGCAGAAGCGTCTGATCGAGGAATCCTCATTCATAGTGCCTTGGATCAGTTTTTTAAGGTTTGCCCAGATCCTCTTGATAAAAATGCACTAAACAAACTTCTTTTTGTGGGGAGAACATTATTTGAGCCTTACTGGGGTGATCCTTCTGTCAGACTTTTTTGGTGGCCTCGATTTTGTACACTCGCTCATTGGTTCATTAACCAAGAAAAAGAAACGCGCCTCAGAGGGACAAAAACCTATACTGAAGTTAGGGGAAAGATGACTCTTTCTACACCCCTTGGACCTTTTGAGTGTATAGCAAAAGCAGATCGAATTGATCTTTTACCTGATGGGCGCCTTCGTATCATTGATTATAAGCTTGGGACCCCTCCCACTGAAAATGATGTCCAGCTTGGGTTTTCTCCTCAACTTCCCTTGGAGGGGGCCATTGCTTTAATGCAAGGTTTTGAAGGAATTTCCTCAACTGCTATTGAAAGCCTTCAATTTTGGTGGATTAAAGGGGATGAGAAAGGCGGGGTTAAAAAACTTCTTTCAGGAGATTCCCATACCCTGTCATTAAAGTCGCTAGAGGGGCTCAAGAGACGGGTTGTTTTATATGATGATGAAAACACCCCCTATCCTGCCCGCCCTATTCCTGGAAAAGGCCTTAAATATAATGCTTATGCTCATTTAGCTCGTCTTGAAGACTGGGGAAGGATTTAATGTCCCTTCAAGTTGCTGAAAAATCCCAACGATTAGCCGCCTATCCCCATCATTCTGCTTGGGTTGCAGCTTCAGCAGGATCAGGAAAAACAAAAGTCTTAACCGATCGGGTCCTGAATCTTCTTCTCGAGGGCTGCCCCATGGAACGTATTTTATGCCTGACCTTTACAAAGGCAGCGGCGGCTGAAATGGCGAATAGGGTTCGGGAGAGGTTAGGGGAGTGGGCCATTTTACCTGATCATGAGCTTGAAAAATCCCTTGAAAATCTTCAGGGAATGCACCCTTCTGCTGAAAAGAGACAACGTGCGCGCAAGCTGTTTAACTTAACCCTCGATACACCTGGAGGGTTAAAAATCCAAACCATACACAGTTTCTGTCAATCCTTACTGAAACGATTCCCTTTAGAAGCCGGGCTTTCACCTTTTTTTGAAGTTGTCGGCGATTCAGAGCGTCAGCAAATTTTAAAAAAGGCAACTCACCTTGTCATGGAAGATTCATCCCTTTCAGATTCTCTAAAGGAGATTGTCATTTGGTTTAGTGAATTGACTCTCGAAGAGTTTAATATCAGCATCTTACAAATGAAGGAAGAGCTTCGATTAGCTTCCCATGATAAAATTGATCAGGTACTTCATACAAAAAATTTAACTCAAGAGGAGCTCCGAAAAGCCCTTGTAGAGGGGATCCCTGAGTCTAAACTCAAAGAAAATCTTGATTTCTTTAAAGAAGGAAGTCCGACGGACCAGGAGAGAGGGAGAATACTTTCTCATTATTTAAGTTTGTCAAAAAATGAAAAAATCTTAAAAAGTGACATTTACCTAGATCTATTTCTTACTCAAACGGGTGAAAAAAGATCACGTCTTTTAACTCAAAAAATTGCTTTAAAAGTCACCTCCCTTTACCATCTTCTGGAAGAAGAGGCTTGTCGCCTTGAAGTGTGGATGGAAAAGAATAAAGCCCTTGAAATAGCCACAGTTTCTAAGGCTCTTTTAGAATATAGTCTTGCGTTTTTAAAGGCCTATGAAAACCTGAAAAAGAGCCAGTCTCTTTTAGATTATGATGATCTTATCCTTAAAACAGCAGAGCTTTTGAAAAACCCTGGATGTCATTGGGTTTTGTACAAGCTTGACGGGGGACTGGATCACATCCTGGTTGATGAAGCGCAAGATACAAGTCCTGCCCAATGGCAAGTTATTCGAGCCATTGCGGAAGAATTTTATGCAAACGCTGGTGAAAATTCACGTTCTCGAACCCTGTTTATAGTGGGGGATGGCAAACAGTCTATCTATAGCTTTCAGGGGGCAGATCCCGCTGTTTTTGCCAAAATGCAGCAGGATTTGAAAACCTTTGCCCAAAACTCTGGAGAAATATGGCAAGATATCGATCTTTCCGTCTCCTTTCGCTCTGCCCCTGAAATTCTTCAGGCTGTTGATGCTGTGTTTTCGTCTTGCTCACTTTCTCCATCCCCTCTTCAGCATCTTCCCTTCCGAAAAAATGCTGTAGGTCATGTTGAAGTTTGGCCTCTTATCCAGGATGAAGAAGAGGATGCTCTTGAAGCTTGGCAGCTTTCCCTTGATTACAAAGCCTCAAACTCTCCCCAAAAGCGCTTGGCCTCTCTCATGACAAAAACCATCGAGTCCTGGCTCAGTGGAAAAAGCCCCCTTGCTCGCCCTATATCGCCAGGAGATATTCTTATTCTAGTGAGGCGAAGGACGTCATTTGTAGATACGTTCATCCGCTCCCTTAAAGACCATAATATTCCCGTGGCAGGAATCGATCGACTTTGGCTTCTGGAAGGAATTGGAGTTCAGGACCTTCTTAAAATTGGCGAATTTCTTATTCTTCCAGAAGATGACCTTACCTTAGCGACAGTTTTAAAAGGGCCTCTTTTTGGACTTTCTGAAGAAGATCTTTTTGATCTTGCTTATGATCGTGGAGATCTTTCTCTCTGGCAGCGTCTCCAAAGAGATCAAAGGTTTAAAGACGTGAGTACACTTTTAAATGATCTTCTTTTCCGAGTCGATTTTTACACTCCCTTTTCTCTCTTCAGCGCCATTTTAGGCCCCCTTGAAGGGAGAAAAAAATGGCATGCTCGTCTTGGGCCAGAAGTTGACGATTCTCTTGATGAATTTTTAAATCTCTGCCTTCTTTATCAAGAAGAGAGAACTCCCACGCTTCAAGGGTTTCTTCATTGGGTGTCAAAGGAAGAGATTGAGCTTAAGCGAGATCTAGATCAAAGCAATCAAGTTCGGGTCATGACTGTCCATGGGTCGAAGGGTTTACAGGCACCCGTTGTTTTTCTTCCTGACACAACCAGGCTTCCCTTTGATTTTCCACCTTTTGATTTTTATGGTGAGGCTTTTTTATGGCTGCCTCCGTCTCTCAAAGATGTTTCTCTCACAAAAGAAATCAAGCAAAAGATTCGTAGAGAGCAACAAGAGGAATACCAGCGTCTTTTATATGTTGCTCTGACCCGAGCAGAAGATGCTCTTTACATCTGTGGTTTTGGTGAAAATAATGAAGGATCCTGGTATGACCTTGTAACACAAGGTCTTCAAAAAATTGAAGAAGAGGTAGAGTTTGATTTTTTGCCTCATAGTGAAGTGAAAGGAAAGGGATGGCGTCTTTCTTCAGCAAGGGGTATGGAAGGCGTTTCTGTAAATACGGAAACCCCCCCTTCTTTTCTGCTTCCTCAGTGGCTAATAACACCCCCTCCCCTGGAGACCTCTCCAAAGGTTATACACCCCTCGGAGGGAGAAGAAGAGTCTCACCTGATTCCTTCCCATTTTGGAGAGTTTGGGACGAAAAGAGGAATTCTTATTCACAAGCTTTTAGAAATTTTGCCTTCTGTTGAGGAAAATTTAAGAAGAAAATCAGCCCTTCGGTTTCTTGAAAAAGAAAATGTACCCCATGACATGGCCCTTGATATGGTTCAAAAAACTTTAAATGTGCTTGGTACTTTCTCAGATCTTTTTGGGTCGGAATCTCAGGGGGAAGTCCCGGTGATGGGTCTTTTAGGAGAATCTCTTCTTTCAGGAAAAATAGATCGATTGGTCATGGGTGATGATCATATTTTTATTGTAGATTTTAAAACCCATGGGGATGTTCCTCAGAAAGTTGAGGAGATCCCCTCTCTTTACATTAAGCAAATGGCAATATACAAAACAGCTCTTGCCCATATCTATCCTCAAAAAAATATACTCTGTGGTCTTTTATGGACGGAGCTGCCTCGACTCGATCTCTTACCCGAGTCACTTTTGAAAAAGTTCAACCCTTCAATTGACGGAAACGAACTATGGCCTTACACTGAAGAAAATAGAGCTTAACTAAAAGGAATCAACTCATGGGAATTTTAAAAGTAACCGATGCCTCTTTCAAAAAAGACGTTATGGAGGCGAAAAAGCCTGTTCTCGTCGACTTTTGGGCTGAGTGGTGCGGGCCCTGTCGTATGATTGCTCCTGCTTTAGAAGAACTTGTTCAGGAAATTGGGGAAGAGGCCATCATTGCAAAAATGAACATTGACGAAAATCCTGAGACTCCGGCCGTTTTAGGTATTAGATCTATTCCAACCCTTATGGTATTTAAGGAGGGAAAGATGATGGGGACGAAAATTGGGGTCCAATCAAAAACTGCCCTTTTAGACTGGATAAAATCCATTTAGGTCATGTATCTTGCCTTACTCCGCTATAAGGTTCCTCTTGAGGAGATAGAACCGTATATTGATGCTCATATTGCTTTTTTAGAAGAGGCTTATGCAAAAGGTACTTTTATAGTTTCAGGGCAAATGATGCCCGATAAGGGGGGTGTTATCCTCTCTCCGCTAACTTGGCGGGCTGAATTTGATGAAATTTTAAGAAAGGATCCCTTCATCATTCATCATCTTGCTTCGTATGAGGTAATTGCTTTTGAGCCCTCCCGCTTCCATGAAGATTTTTCCTCTTTTATTCGAGAGCCAGATCGAGAACAAATTGACCTTGTTCTTTATACTCCTGTGTGGGAGAGTAAATTTAAAGAAGAAGCAGATCGAATTACACAAGCCTTAAGTGACACGCTTACAGCCATTCATCATATTGGCAGCACGGCTATTCCCGGTATCGTTGCGAAACCTATTATTGATATACTTCCTGTTGTAAAAGATATTGAAGATGTTGACCGTTTAACCCCTTATCTCGAAGCCTTAGGCTACGAGGCCAAAGGGGAATATGGCATGCCAGGGCGGCGTTTTTTTATAAAAAGGGAAAATGGAAAACGTATTTTTAATGTCCACATTTTTGAAGAAGGACACCCAGATATTGAGCGCCATCTCCACTTTCGAGATTACATGCGCACCCATCCTGAAGATGCAGCAGCTTATTCCGAGCTTAAGAAAAGTCTTGTCAAACACTCTCCTGATGATATAGAGCGTTATTGCTGGGGAAAAGAAGATTTTGTTGAAGCAATGAATATCAAAGCTTATCTTTGGCGAAAGCTTCATAAATAAGGTTAAAGTTATGACGAATCTCTTTATTCTTCCTAATTTTTTAGGCGATACCATATTAACAACAGGCATTATTGAGTATTACAAGGATGAACCCTGTATTCTTGTTGTTAATAAGGTGACAGCCCCCCTTTTCCAAGATAAACCAAATGTTGCAAAACTAATTGTTGTTCAAAAGAAACCCTGGAAGGCCGATTGGATTGATCTTTGGAAAGAATTGCGTCAACAAAAGTGGGGACGCCTTATTGATTTTAAAGGATCTCTCCTACCTTTTCTCTTGAAGTCTCAGGAAAAGAAGCTGTGGCGCCAGGCTGATGGAACTGTACCAAAAGTTATCCATAACAGTCGTGCTCTGGGTTTTGAGGAAGTTCTCTCTCCCAAAATATGGATTTCCCCTAAAAGATTAACATGGGCCAAGAAAAAACTCGGCCGTCCAACTCTTGCAGTGGCCCCCATAGCCAATTGGAGAGGAAAGGAATGGCCCCTTGAAAATTATATTTCTCTTTTAACAACGTTTTGCAGGACTTATCCAGATGCTCAAGTTGCTGTATTTGCAGCCCCCCATGAAAAGGAAAAGATGATTCCCCTTCTTGAAGCTCTTCCTCAAGATCAGTGCCTGAATACAATCGGGGGGGATCTTTTGGATAGTGCAGCAATTATTGCGGCTTCTCGTCTTTTCTTAGGGAATGATTCAGGGTTGATGCATTTAAGTGCTGCTGTAGGTACCCCTGCTCTTGCGCTTTTTGGCCCTTCAAATGAAAAGATTTATGGTCCTTGGTCGAGTGATGATCCCTCTCCTCATCGGACTCTGAGGGGAGAGCCTTTTGTGAAGCATATCCCTCAAGTGAAAGAGGATACAAGGTGTTATATGACAGCCCTAACAATTCCACAAGTTTGGGATGTGCTTGAAGAAATGTGGGATGGGCAATTCTAAAAATGGACTTTAGATAAAATTTGTGGTATAAAGTAAATGTAAGCTACAAGAAGCCTATCCTTTCTTTTTTAAAGAAAGAAGAGCGTTTTTTATTTATATCTTTTGTCAATGATTTACCTGACCTTTACAACACTCGAGTAGTTATCTTATCCAATTCTTATCTAAGATTTACCTTCCCATTTTGTGAGCGAGTCTCAAAGAAGTGTAATTCAATATAAATAGAGAATAATTTCATAATTCATTTCTATAGTGTTATGTAAGAATTTTTTAACTTTTTTATATCAAAAATAGGATTCGCAACGAAAAGGGAGATGAAAATGAAAAAGAAATTATTAAGATTTATTTTGTGTACTTTATATTTAATAAATCCAGCTATGGCGGCTAAGACTCTGTGCCCTACTGGTACTGAATGTGATTCATCTCATACATGTATAGATGGCGTCTGTAAACGAAACTGTACGAGTGATTCTGAGTGTATGGCTATTCAAGGAAGAGAAAGAATCTGCATAAATGGTTACTGTGACTTTACCGATCCTTATCAAAGATTCTAAAAGGGGCTTCAATACCCCTTACATCCTCTTACGTCATATGATTTGGGTTAGGTTCAAGATAATCACTGATTAGTTTTTCAGCAATTTGAACAGCGTTCAAGGCTGCTCCTTTACGCAAATTATCACTACAAATCCAGAAGAGAAGCCCATTTTCTACGGATTTATCACTTCTGATACGACTTAAAAATACAGGATCCTCTCCAACGACCTCAATAGGGGTGACATAACCATCTTCTTGACGATAATCAATGATAGACAATCCAGGAAATTCTCTCCACAAGGCGCGGGCTTCCCCAACCGATAGGGGATTCTCAAGCTCAACAGCTACGGCCATAGAATGGCCAATGAAAACAGGAACACGAACACACGTAATGGCCATTGCAACCTCAACCCCTAAAATCTTTTGCGTTTCGAGGACAACTTTTGTTTCCTCAAAGGTTGTTCCATCGGGGAGGAAAATATCAACTTGAGGAATGACGTTGAAGGCGATCTGCTTAGGGAGTTCTTCCTTGATAGCGGGTTGATTCATATAAATGGCTCGAGTTTGGTTGAAAAGCTCATCCATAGCAGCTTTGCCAGCTCCGGAGACAGACTGGTAAGTTGAAACAACAACCCGTCTTAGTCCAGCAGCATCATGTAAGGGCTTTAAGGCCATAGTCAGGGGGAGGGCTACACAATTGGGATTTGCAATAATATTACAGTTACGATAAGAGGCAAGAGCTTCTGGATTGACTTCTGGAACAATTAATGGAATTTCCAGCTCCTGACGAAAATGAGAAGAATTGTCGATGACAATGCATCCCATTTCTGCAGCGATGGGGGCAAATTCGGCGGATACCAAATTTCCCGCTGAAAAGAGAACGAAATCAAACCCAGTGAAATCAAATTCCGTAATGGGAATTACATCCAAAACGATATCTTCCCCAAAGGAAACCCGTTGGCCTCCTGACAGAGAAGATGCAACTGCTTGAATTTCACTGATCGGAAAGTTACGTTCTGCAAGGGTATTTAAAATCTCTCGTCCCACATTCCCTGTAGCTCCCACAACGGCAACTCTATATTTCATTCGCTTCTCCTACATCCGGATTAAATTTGAACCCCAGGCAAACCCTCCTGCAAAGGCCTCACATAGGACCAAATCACCTTTTTTAATTCGCCCATCCCTGACAGCTTGATCCAAGGCGAGAGGAATAGAGGCTGAGGAAGTATTTGCTTGATCAGCTCCTGTGTGGATCACCTTTTTATCTGGTAGCCCCAGTCTTTTTGCGGTTGCATCAATGATACGTTTGTTTGCTTGGTGAGGAACAAGCCAATCAATCTCCTCTTGAGAAATTCCATGAATCTTTAAAATTTCTTCAACGGCTTCGCCCAGGCGGTTGACAGCGTGACGAAACACCTCTCGCCCATTCATATGAATTGTTCCAGTGGTTTGAGTTGTACTCGGTCCTCCAGTTACGTAGAGTTCATCATACCCACTGCCATCTGTCCGAAGTAAACTTCCGATAATTCCTCGATCCGTATGGGCTTGCGCTTGAAGGACGACGGCTCCTGCTCCATCTCCAAATAATACAGCGGTGCGGCGGTCATTCCAATCAAGAATGCGACTCATTGTTTCAGATCCGATGACAAGGGCTGTTGTGGCCATCTTTTGTTTAAGGAAAGTATCAGCCGTGGCAAGGGCAAAAACAAACCCACTGCAGACAGCTGATTGATCAAAAGCAAACCCTTTGGAAATTCCTAACTTTGACTGAATTCGGGTTGCTGTAGCGGGGAAAGTATGATCGGGCGTTGACGTTGCAAGAATAATCATATCAATATCTTGAGCAGAAAGGCCTGCAGCATCTAATGCTCTTCTTGAGGCTTCTACAGCCATATCAGACGTATATTCACCTGGAGCCGCTATATACCGCGCACAAATACCGGTCCTTTCAACAATCCATTCATGCGTTGTGTCTAACAGTTCAGATAAATCGTGATTGGTAATTTTTTTTTCGGGGAGATAGCTTCCAGTTCCCAGAATAACAGAACGGAGAGTCATCTATTTATAACCTCTTTTAAAGGAAGATCTGAGGCAAATTCTTTAAGAAGGTGTTCATTCATGCGAGAGGTGATCATATCGACCGCAAGATCAACGGCATGAGCAAACCCTAAAGCATCCGTTCCCCCATGACTTTTAATAGCAATCCCATTCAACCCCAACCAAATTCCCCCATTGTAGCGCCTATAATCTAGACGAAGGGATAACTTTTTTAGCATGGGGCTAGCAAGTAGGTATCCCAGCCGAGCAACCCAAGAACTTTTGAAAGCTTCCTTAAGGTAGTGGAGAGAGAGATGCATAACTCCTTCTCCAGCTTTTAGGACTACGTTTCCTGTAAATCCATCCATAACAACAACATCAACCGTCCCGCGTGCGATGTCATCGCCTTCGATAAATCCGTAAAAATTGTTCTTAATGGAAGATGCTCTTAAGAGATCAGCTGCTTCCTTAACAATTGAATTTCCTTTAATATCTTCAGACCCTACATTGATGAGTCCCACTTTAGGGTGGGGTAAATGAAGGACATGACGGGCAAAAATTTCTCCCATGATAGCAAACTGTTCCAAATTTTTAGAGGAACACTCAACATTGGCTCCAAGATCTAAAAAGACGATCTCTCCCTTTAAAGTGGGGGCTAAACTTGCAAGGGCGGGTCTGTCAATGCCTGGAAGAGTTTTTAAGAGCATTTTAGCTAAAGCCATGTAAGCTCCTGTGTTACCTGCGGAAATGACGCCTTGAGCGTGTCCATCGGCAACGGCTTTAATTGCTTGTCGCATGCTCGAGTTAGGAAGGCCTCTTATGACAGTGCTGGGCTTTGTATCTGGAGTAATTATCTCGTCACAATGAATTAACGTGACTTTTTCTGCTAAGCCTTTTCTTTGGGCGAGCAAAGGTTCAATTGTTCCATGGGGGCCAAAAAGAAGAAAATGGACAAAAGGATAACGACAAGCTGCTACTTCTAACCCTTGGATAATAACCCCGGGGGCTTTATCTCCGCCCATTACATCAACAGATAAAGTAGGCTTCACTCAAAACACTCCCTCTTTATGGAGGACATTTCTAGGCCGTGGGGGTTTCTAAAGCTTGTCCTAAAACTTGACGCCCCTTGTAAAACCCACAAACAGGGCACAAATGATGAGGAAGTTTGCGGTCACCACAATTTGGGCATTCAATGCTTGCAACAGGTTTGAGCGCATGATGAGATCGACGCATTTTGCGACGAGACGGGGATGTCTTTTTCTTGGGAACTGCCATTTTTACTACCTATGGGTTTTCATGAATGTTAGAGTCTATTTAGCTTAAAAAAAAGATAACGGCAAGTATTTCCTATCCTTTTACGAAATGGTACACTTCTATTTAAAGCCTCCTCAGGCGAAATTCAACCCTTTTGGAGAGAAATACCATGAAGCTTTATTTTTCTTTTTTAGCTCTTTACAGTCTTCTTTTGGTTGACAGAGCTATGTCACAGTCCACACCTGCGGTTGAGTTTTCGTCACAAACTGCGACTCAGATTCTTGGGGCAGGTGGACTTTCAAAAACAAAAAGAATTCTAAATTGCACAACCCTTCTTAATAAAGATTGGGGGTATCCAAATGCTCAAGTTACAGGTTTTTGCTATGATGCCGAAACAGCTTGCTTGCGTTATGGACTTATCATTTCAGCTATAAAATATGGAGTAGGTGAAGCGCATTTAGAAAACTTAAAAAAAGATCTTGCTTTAGCAGTTAATGACGTTGCGTTAAGGCTGAGGGGATGCCAGCTGGCGATAGAAGCGTCCGTTACGAACCCTGGTTTCCTACGCCAGATGACAACAATCTTTTTAAGAAGAAAGGAAAACTATTAAGAAAAAACCTGAATTTTGCATAAGGAATTATATTTTATCCAATAAAACAAATTGTTACCGTCTTGCGAGCCCTGCAGAAAGCAGGGCGAAACAATCAAGTAAAAAAGTATAATCAAAATATAAACAAACACTAACATTTTCTGGATTGCTTAAGAGAAGAGCTCTTCGCAATGACGCTAATATATTGTATTTCAATGAAAAAAATAACGGCTTATCCAATATTCGGGTAAGAAATAGATGGTATTCCTATTCCCCGCACTTTCTTTCATAGAAATAAGTTTTGTCTAAATCTTTCCAAACATTTTGGTAAGCCTCATATTGACTTCCTGTCAGGGGCAAAATCCCATGGAAAATTCCTTGAGAGGCGTTTTTAGGTTTTAGTTCCACAACATAAGGCCATAAACCAAACTCTTTTGTAGAGGCATAAACTTCGGACCCCAATTTCATAATCATAAATCCAATATGATTCTTTTTTCCAAATTCGACCAACTCTTCATATAATTCTCTATAAAAGGCTTGAGAATAAAAGCGAAATTCGGGTGAATCAGGTGTTGGATAGGTTAAGGATGTTTCAAGATAAACACCCGAACATTCCCATACATGGCCTTGATGAAGGGCAAGGTTTGCTACCAGGGTTCTAACATCTTGGTGAATATGCTTAATTTCCTTTTTTACAAGACAAGCACCTCCAGCAATTCCTCTTCCTTCTGTATGAATGAAAGTAGCCTTGGATAAATCTTCTAAGATAATGTTTTTTCCTTGAATAAATTTTATCTTCCTTCTAATTAAATCTGTGAGGGGTATTCCTCGCGTTTGTTTTTGGGATTCAATAATATCAAACTTAAACATAAGCTCTCCTTTTCTGCATTAAATAATAGACACTGCAAAGGCCATGAAGGGGGATAGATTTTTTATAGAAATTGTATAATATATTCCCTACTCTCCGTGCCTTTTGCGGGTTCTTCTATGTGTTTTAGTAGATCATTTGTGACGGTTATGAAAACTGCCACACATGCTTTCGAACAGTTTTGGTCTGAGGCCTTCTGTACTTTTTTGTTCATTTAAGATTAAACATTTTTGGTAAATTGTCTACCAAAAATTTTAAAACATCTAGCTTTTTTTCACTGAAGGTAATTTTAGGCTTATCAAGTAACTCATTCTATACTAATATTCAAAGAACTTAAAAATAGGTAAAAGTTTATGGAATCATCATTAAAAGAAAAAATTATTGAACGGATGGAAGCTAAAAATCTCTCTATTGCAGAACTCGAAAGGCGGGCTGGTTTAAGTATCCATTCGGTGAGAAATATACTTAAAGGGAGGATAAAAAAACCAAGTGCACAATCGCTTCAAGCTATTGCTGAGGCTTTGGAGTGCTCAATTATTGACCTTATGAATACATCTTCCTCTCCAAGTGACAGCTTTTATCCTGAAAGGGATAGAAAGTTAAGAAAATTCACAACGCTAGCGTACCCCGACCTTCTTCTCGACTGTGCTCAAAAGGTTATGAAGCTTCTTATCGATAAAAAACATAAATTTTCTCTTGATGAATATTTCGAGATCGTGAAAAAAGTCTATTTTTATTCTTCAAGAGAAGAGCCGCGAAAGATAGATTTAAGATTCGCAGAATGGCTTATTGAAAGCCAATTTAATAAGTTTTAACGGGTGTAAGAGATCTCATCTAATGAAAACCCTAAAAATTTTGGTTTGTTTTGTTTTTGGAGTGTTTTCATTAGGTTCCATACTTATGTTGACAAATAATGTTATTTTTTCAAAGGTAAAAAGTATTTCTTCCCCAGTTATACTTGCTGGGCTTTCGAGAATAGGTATTGAAAAAAGAACAATACATTTGTTTTTTTCAAGGCTAGATCCCTCCCTTTATAGGATGATCGAGCAAGATTGTTGTATTAATTTAAAAAAAGACTCTCCTGAAAAAATTGTTCTTGCTCTTAGAGATTTTGTCTTTAGGACAACGATAAGAGGTCCAACTCCTAAAAACATTGTCGAACCTTCTGAGAGATATCTGTTTGCTCACTATACCCCTCCGCTTCAACAGGTTTGTAGTGGTTATGCAACTGAATTCCGTTTTCTACTACAAAAGGCAGGTATAGATAGCCGTGAAGTTGTGTTGGCAGCACCTTCATATTTTAAGGGGCGGACGGGAGATACCCATGCCGCCTTAGAAGTTTTTGTAAATAATAAATGGGTATTTATGGACCCTACATTTAATTGTCATTGGCATTGTAGTAACGGAAGTAAAATGCTCTCCCTTCAAGAAATTCATGCATGTATAAATTCGGGAAACAAATTGGTAATCCAAGAGGGTAAAAGTAGAATACCTAAGTATGCCTTGAAAGAGTACTATATAGACTTTCAAGATTTTATATATGCATATAAAACAGTTGGTACCGATGGGAACTTTGGAAATTGGAAGTTTTTTAAATTTATTAAATAAACTACCTATACTCAAATGAATGAAACTCTATATACAAAGCTTATTAGACTCCTCTCAATAAGAAAAATTTTATTATCTTGTATATCTATAATATTTATTTTGCTGATGTCTTATTTGGCTTGGATGACCTTCCTTTTTTGCAGGGCTAAAGAAGAAGTGAACGGACTTCAAAGAGATGTCGAGGTTATAAAAAAATTTATGTTTTTAAGGGACTTGGGCCTTCCTTTAGGAGGTCAGTATGATACACCCGACATCGTTCGCCGTGTTCGAGAGATGTTGTATGTGAAAAACTATACTGTAAATTCTTTTGAAAAGTTCACTGGGAAATACAAAGATGTTATGATAAAATATAATCTAATTATTGGAAATAAAAATTGCTTTAGTTGCGGGGACTTATCACAAGTCTATGGTTGGGTTTTGAAGTCATTTCATATTCCCTTTCGTTTTGTCCAACTCGCTGCAAAAACCTATGTTGATGGAAAGAAGAATAAAGATACCCATGTGTACGTGGAAATATTTGATGGATCAAAATGGTTCGTATCAGATCCTACGTTCAATGCAGAATACTACTGTTCTGATGGGAAGGGGCCTCTATCAACAAAAGAAATGAAGGTTTGCCTCTCTGAACAGAAAAAGATAATTCCCCATTACGGCAAAACCGTCCTTCCAAATAGGACTCTTGAAGCTTATGGCTTACCCCTCGAAAAATTATTGTACGCCTATGTATTATGGAGAACAAAAATAAAAGATGAAATTATTCCTAAAGAAGAATATCCATTTCGAGGATGGTTTGGACCCTCTACAAAAAAATACAAGAAGTAAATAAACTATCGAAGTTGTTCCCCAATTTTTTTGAGGGAGTCTCTCAATTCCACGTCCTCCACCCCTTCAACTTGCTGATCAAGCCAACCCTTCTCATCAGCACTTAAGGGAGGAAGAGACTTTTGAAGAGGAGGTTTTTCAGGAGGCAAAAAGCCGTGAACCATGCGGAGTTTAGAAACGGCTTTATACCCAAAAAAAGTATTTATTCGCTCTAAGACTAAATCTTGGACGTAATGCGTAAACAGAGCCCCTGAGGAGGTAACAGATAAATGAAGGGTTCCTTCCATTTTTTTTCCCTTAGGGAAGGTGATCTTTTCTGGAAGCGAAAATTGAGCAAATTTGTCTCCCACAATTTGGGCCCAATGGGTTATGATTTTTCCTTCCATCAGCCCGCGCGCCTTAAAAACAGGTTTTATAAGGGTGTGGGTATAAAAACCTAGGCGTATGGGCAAGCTCTTGTTAGGGTATTTCATCAAGATAAACTAAAATCTTTTGAAAGGTTTGAAAAGTGTTTTCAGAAAAACTTTTAGCTTGGTATGATAAAGAACGCCGGGACCTACCCTGGCGCCAGAACAAAAAGAACCCTTATTACACGTGGCTAAGCGAGATTATGTTGCAGCAGACAACGGTTGCCACTGTAATTCCTTATTTTCAAGCTTTTATTAAGGAATGGCCAACCTTGCTCGATTTGGCTGAGGCCTCTCTTGATCAGGTTCTAACAAAGTGGCAGGGATTGGGATATTATTCTCGAGCGCGAAACCTTCATCGATGTGCAAAGATTTTAGCTAAGGAATTCCCCTCCACAGAAGAACAACTTTTGGCCCTTCCCGGAATTGGGCCTTATACGGCAGCCGCTATTGCGTCTATTGCTTTTAATCAAAAAGCAGCTGCGGTGGATGGAAATGTGGTTCGCGTAATGAGCAGGTATTTTGCCATAGGATCTCGTGATCCGAAAGGTGAAGTAAGGGAAAAACTGAAATATCTTTTATCTGAGAAAAGATGCGGTGATTTTACGGAAGCCCTGATGGAACTTGGAGCTCTTGTGTGTCGCCCAAAGAATTCTCTTTGCCTTAAGTGTCCTCTTCAAAAAGACTGTGGGGCCTATAGCTTAGGAAAAGTAGAGGATTTTCCCCTCAAAAAGCTAAAAAGAAAACTTCCGACGCGCTATGCAACAGCCTTTATTATAAGGCGTGAAGATGGGGCCATTTTGCTGAGGAAACGGCCCCTTCAGGGCTTGTTAGGAGGAATGATGGAAGTTCCAACAACCCCTTGGAAAGAACAAAAAGGTAAATCTATAAAGAAAAGCCCCATCATCAGGCACACATTCACCCATTTTCATCTTGAAGTTGAGGTTTTCCATTCCACAAGAACAATGGGTTTTGAGGGAATATGGGTTCATCCTCAAGATTTAAAAAACTATGCTCTTCCAACGGTGATGAAGAAAATTCTTAAACGCGATTTAGAAGCTCTTTAATCGGGGCAAAGCTCTTTCGATGATGAGGGGTGACTCCATAGTTTTTTAAAGCTTCCTGATGTTCGGCAGTTCCGTAACCGGCATTTTTCTCCCATCCATAGGACGGGTACTCAGAGGCTAATTCTTCCATAATCTTATCCCGTGTGACCTTTGCAAAAATGGAGGCTGCTGCAATGGAAAGGCTGATGTCATCTCCTCTAACCAGTGGGAAGGCTCGAATTTCTTTAAAGGAGGGAATGGGCTTTCCATCAATAAGAAGAACTTCGGGTTTTTGGGGAAGGACGTGAACCGCTCTTTCCATAGCCAAAAAAGTAGCTTTGAGAATATTGAATTGGTCAATTTCTTCAACAGAAGAAATCCCAAGTCCATAATGGAAATCCTGAAGGTCCATGAGCTTATGGAACAAGATTTCTCTTTTTATCTTGGAAAGCTTTTTTGAGTCTTGAATACTATCAAGAAAGAAAGAGGGGAGTGAAGGAGGATCTAAAAAAATGGCAGCCGCGGCTACAACGGGTCCTGCCCAGGGCCCGCGGCCTGCCTCATCGACTCCCGCTACGAGACATTTATGTTGAATTTCAATCTCTAATGTTGGCACGACGGGTTAGCCTTTCTTTATATTTTATATAAAGTTGTTTTAGCCTTAACAGTTCATGACTATATAAAAGAGTAAGAAGATGAGACAAAGAAATAGTGCGTTTTGGAGCCAGGTCATGGAGTCTTCGAGCCGTTGATAGCCAAATGGGGCTTAAAGCAAGAGAAAGAACGGTCAACGAGATGATCAGATTATTCCCGTATACATTAACGATTCCCACATCTTGTCCAACTGTTGCGAGCAGGAAAGAAAACTCTCCCAGTTGAGCCAGGACAACTCCCGATAAAAATGACATGGTCCAAGGTCGACGTAAAAGATGGAGGATACTGATATTAAGCGCCGTTTTGCCTAGAGTTATAAAGAGCAAAATCATGAGTACTTTTCCCAAATTATGCCAGATAAACCCGAGATCTAAAAGAAGGCCGATAGACAGAAAAAAGATCATGAGCAAAACACTGTAGATGGGCGTCATGCGGTCGAGCATAATTTGCCGCTCATGGCTATTTCCCATGACGAGCCCTGCTAAAAATGCACCATAGGCTGCAGAAAGGCCAGAGAGACCTGACATAGCCGCAGCTCCAAAACAAAAGGTCAATCCCATCAAGGGGGTTAAGTCTGTGTGTCCCACCACCATGCGAAGAAAAGGCAGGCGAATTCTTTCTTTTCGGCTTAAATACCAAACAAGAGCAGCTAGGAGTCCAATTGAGATAATTATTTTTATTAAGATAAAGGAAATACTGAGGCTGCTATTAGGTTGGAGGCCTCGGATAATCAGAATCATGGGAACGATGGCAAGATCTTGGGCGATAAGAACACCAATTGTAAGTCTGCCCGTTTCTGTTTTCAGCTCCCCTATGGTATCAAGCATTTTAACAGCCACAGCTGTACTGCTTAAAGCAAAGACAAAAGCAAGGAGAAGGGTTAAGTTTAAGGGCCAGTGGAAAAAATGAGCAAGAGGAAAAGCAATTGCAAGCCCCCCTACAATTTGAAGGGCAATGCAAGCGATAGAAACAGGCCAGATTTTTACGAAATGGCGCAGACTTAGCTCCATTCCAACAACAAACAAAAGCATCAAGACCCCGAGCTCCGCTAAGGCCGTAACGCTTTCTCTATTTTCAATTAAACCAAAAAAAGAAGGCCCTAAAATAACACCCGCTAGAATATATCCCAAAACGGCAGGTTGTTTAAATTTTTCAAGTGCAATTCCACATCCAAGGGCCGCAGTTGCGACAATGGCTATCTCAGTGAGGGTATGTTCAAGAAGCATGGAAAAACATTACCATAGGACTCTTCCTATTAAAAGACGCCTTCTGCTTGACACTTGTTTGAGGGACGCCTATCCTCCTGAAAAAAGAGGGGAAAAATGTCTAATGACCCGACATTGGACAAACTAAGAAAAAAAATTCAAGAGGCTAAAAAAGCAGCTCATCCAAAACCTTTTCAACAAGGGAAAATTCAAAAGATTGGTGGAAAGTATTTTAACGTAGGAATTGAGCTCGTTTCAGGCGTCCTAATGGGCGTAGGATGTGGCCTTTTGATTGATTGGGCCTTTGGGACATCTCCTTGGGGTCTTATCTTCCTCTTTATTCTGGGCTCGGCGGCTGGTATGCTAAATGTATATCGAACGTTAACGCAACCTGAATCTAAGGATAATAACAAGAAAACTGATGTCTGAACCCCTTCATCAATTTGAGATTCATCGTCTTCTTCCATTACATATCGATGGAATTGATGTTTCTTTTACAAATTCCTCTTTTTTTATGGTGATGGCCGTTGTTGCTACGACAGTTTTTTTAGTAGGGGGGGTTCTTCGTCCTAAAATAGTTCCAAATCGCTGGCAGGCTATGACTGAAATGACCTATGGGTTTGTGGCCGAACTCTTAGATGAAACGATGGGGTTCAAAGGAAAAAAGTATCTTCCATTTATTTTTACGCTCTTTATGTTTATTTTGATGGGAAATTTAATTGGAATGGTCCCCTATAACTTTACATTTACAAGCCATATTATTGTTACATTTGGGCTTGCCATGATTGCTTTTGGGATGGCGACTTTGATCGGGTTTATCCGCCATGGATTTCATTATTTCTCCCTCTTTGTGCCTAAGGGAGCTCCTGTGTATATGTTACCCATCATCGTCCCGATCGAAATTCTATCTTATCTCTCTCGGCCTATAAGCCTATCCGTGCGTCTTTTTGCCAATATGATGGCAGGTCATACTATGCTTAAGGTTTTTGCGGGATTTACGGTGGCTCTCGGCATTTTTGGGATAGCGCCCCTCGCCGTCAATGTCTTATTGACGGCATTTGAAATATTGGTTGCCATTTTACAAGCTTATGTTTTTACAATTTTAACGTGTATTTATTTTCGTGATTCCATCCATCTACATTAGAAAAGGAGATTATTATGGACGTTGAAGCCGCACGCATGGTAGGAGCAGGTCTTGCCGTTGTTGCCCTTGCAGGAGTTGGTCTTGGCATAGGGCTTATTTTCTCATCTTTGATTAATTCAATTGCGAGAAATCCCTCTTCCCGAGAACAAATTTTTCCTGTCGGAATTTTAGGCTTTGCATTAACAGAAGCCGTTGCGCTTTTTGCCCTGCTCATTGCCTTTTTGATTCTCTTTAAATAGGAGGTTCAGCTGTAGATATGCCACAGTTAGATGCCTCTACGTTTCCATCTCAGCTATTTTGGTTAGGGGTTTGCTTTTTGGCTCTTTATTTCATTATGTCTTTTTTAGCCGTTCCGAGAATTACGCGGGTTTTAGAAACCCGAGAGAATGTTATTGATGAAAAAATTAATAAGGCAAGCCTCTATCGAGAAGAAGCTGAAGCTCTTTTAGCAGATTATGAGGCAACCCTTGCTCAAGCTCGCGAGCAAGCTCAGGAGCGATATAAAAATGTTTCACGTGAAACAATTCGAGATATATCCCAAAGGCAACGAGAGTTTCTTGACAAACTTACAGACCAATTACACCTTAAAGAACAAGATCTTTATCGGGCTCGCCTTGAGGTTAGTCAGGAGTTAAAACCTTTTGCTGCGGACCTTGCTTCTTCGATCTTAAAAAAACTGACGGGGCGACAATTTAAACCAGATCAGCTTCTTTTTAAGAAGAAAGGGACTTAATGGTATCAACCCCTGAATTTTGGGTTTTTATAGCCTTTATCCTCTTTTTAGGTATGGCTGGGAAAAAAATGGCTGTTTCCCTCAATCAGCTTATCAATGGCCATCGGCAGAAAATTTCCCAAAGAATAGAAGAGGTTGAGCGCCTCCATGATGAGGCCCTCAGCCTTTTAGAATCGTATAAAAAGAAGCATCACGATTCCATTGAACAAGCTGCAAAAATTATGGCTTTTGCAGAAAAGGATGCGTTGGACTTTAAAAAAACAAGTGAAGAAGAATTTGAAAAATTTATGGCTCAAAAGGAAAAAGCTTTCCTTGAACGGCTTGCAATTGAAAACGAGGAAGCTAAATCAAAGTTGCGAAAGGAAGCTGCTGAGGAAGCTTTAGCTCTTGTTGAGCATTTTTTGGCAAGAAACCCTGAGGAAAAAAAGAAGCTGATGGAAACTTCACTCAAGGAAATATCGACTCTTGCTTCTTCATTAAGTGCTGAATAGAAATGCCATAAAAATAAACTCCTTTAACCTGAGTTTTGGTTAAAGAGTGGGTTTTCGTTGGGAGGCGCCAAAGGCGCCGTGGCAACTCTTTTGTTAAGGAGGTATTCCCTTACCTAATCATTTTTTCTGACCTTCCTGGTGTTTTTTGGATCGCCACGGCCGCTACGCGGCCTCGCGATGACGATAATATATTGTTTTTTATTAATAAAATTACAATCCTTAGCCAGAACTCAGGTTAAACTAATGCAATATTTCAACTGGTTAAATAACTTATTTTGAAAAATAATGTATTGTAAGACCTAAATAATTAGGTTCGATATATTTTTTAATGTTTAAAAAGAAGGAGAATGAAAAATGAGTCCAATTCACAAAAAAATCATTTTTTTATTAAATTTCGCTCTCGCATATTCTTTATTTGAAAATAAGTCCGAAGCAGGATTAATTAAAATTACAAACAGTTCTCAAAGTGATATTAGAACAGAAGTGATTCCAGAGCCTTCTTCAGCCTCTCCTCCTTATTGTTGGAAGTGCCTTTCCGCAAAGTGTCAACAGGCTAAAGAGATTGTTGTACCTGGTGATGCCCTGTGCGGAGCAGACTCCTTTTCCCTTGAAGGAACGGAAGGGGGGATTCTCTTCAATGGACGATGTCAAAATCTAAGTGTTACGAAAAATTACGAGGTTTCATTTTTTGATACCACCTTAGGCATAGGTTGTAAAAGTCGAGAAATTTAAGAAATTTTTAACAATAAAGGTGATAGGATGAAAAATAGAAGAAATGATTTAAAGGAAAGATCACATCTCGCGAGTGTACTCCTTCTGCTCCCCCTGTTTTTAACGGCATGTCATACCATAGAAGGGGCGGGAACTGATATCAAACAGACAGGTAAAGCAATTGAACATTCAGCAGAAAGAAACAAAGGGCACCACCATCACCACCTGCATTGCCCAACCTGCTCTTGTTGTGATCTTCCTTCTGAATAGACCGTTACCATTTTTATAGAGAAAGAATGGCAGAGAAAAAGCTAAAGATTTATCATCAAAAAAGAGATTTCTCTGTTTCGCATGAACCCAAGGGAAAGGGTTCATCTGGGATAAAGTCTGGGTTGCATTTTGTCGTTCAAAAACATGCAGCTTCTCATTTACATTATGACTTTCGCCTCGAAATAGGGGGGGTTTTAAAATCATGGGCAGTCCCTCGAGGACCTTCCTTAAATACTCATGATAAACGTTTAGCTGTTGAAACAGAAGATCATCCCCTTGAGTATCAAAGTTTTGAAGGAAGAATCCCTGCTGGCCAATATGGGGCAGGGACTGTCAAGATATGGGATAAAGGAACCTATAAATCCATGTCCGATCAATCCACACTTTCTGAAGACTTTAAGAAAGGTCAGTTAACAATTCTCCTTAAAGGGAAAAAATTAAAAGGGGGTTTTGCTCTCCACCGTTTCAAAAATGGAAAATCACCCACATGGCTTCTGATTAAATTAAAAGATAAATATGCAGAGGAAAAAAATAAGGACCAGGAAAAAAATGACTGATCCTTTTAAAGACTTGTCTCAAGCAGAAAAAAAGCTCATTCAAAAAGCTCATTTTCCAAAGTGGTATGCCCCCATGCTCGCGACTCTCACAAACAAAAGGTTTTCAGATCCTGCCTGGATTTATGAGTGTAAGTTTGACGGCGAAAGAGCAATAACCCATGTTCACAATAAGGCGATAAAAATTTTAAGCCGAAACCAACAGGATTTGAATAGTACTTACCCTGATTTGGTCAAAGCTTTTCAAGGAATAAAAAGTAAAAGTTTCATTGTAGATGGTGAAATTGTTGCTTTTGAAAACAACGTTACTAGCTTTTCAAGGCTTCAGAAAAGATTAGGAGTAAAAGAAATATCCCTCAAGGAAGCCCTTCAAACTCCTGTTTATTATTATCTCTTTGATATTCTCTATCTCGATGGGTTTGATTTAAGGCAACTTCCTTTAAAATCAAGAAAAACCCTCCTTAACAAGGCTTTATCATATAAGGATCCTTTACGTCCCACAGAAGGTATTATGAGGGAAGGAGAAGAATACTATAGAAACGCCTGTAAACAAGGATGGGAAGGACTTATCGCAAAACGACTAGATTCCTCTTATCAGCCCCGGCGATCATCTGATTGGCTAAAATTTAAATGCCATAAAAGCCAAGAATTTATTATCATTGGCTACACGCCCCCTAAAGGAAGTCGAAAGGGCTTTGGAGCTTTATTAGTGGGCTACTATAAAAATGATCAACTGTGTTATGCGGGTAAGGTTGGAACTGGTTTCACAGATGACCTCCTCCTGGCTCTCAAAGAAAAGATGGATAAATACGTTATTTCCCATCTGTCCCTTACAGAGAAAATAAGGGAAAGCTCTTCAGTAACTTGGGTTAAGCCAGTTCTGGTGGGGGAGTTTGATTTTACGGAATGGACAAAAGCTGGAAAACTCCGTCACCCGCGTTTTAAGGGCCTTCGAACGGACAAGAAGGCAACTGAAGTTATAAGGGAAGAACCCCAATGAACTCAAAAAGAATCAAAATTGGCCAACATGAGCTAGAGGTTTCTCATTTAGATAAGGTTTTTTTCCCCAAAAGTGGGATCACAAAGGGGGATCTTCTATCGTATTATTCAGATGTTGCCTCTTTTGCCGTTCCTCTCTATGAAAATCGTCCTTTAACCATGCAGAGATGTCCTGAAGGAATTACGAAGGAATGCTTTATCCAAAAGGAAATCCCCAATTATTTCCCTCAATGGATCGACCGATTTGATATCCCAAAAAAAGAAGGGCACCTTACTCAAGCTCTTATCAACAAAAAGGAAACATTAGTTTACCTGGCTGATCAAGCCTGTATAACTTTTCATTTGGGCTTATCAAAAGTTGATAAAATTCACTCTCCCAGATATCTGATTTTTGATATTGATCCTTCAAAAGAGGATGAGCCCCTTTTAAAAAACGTTGTAAAGCACATTAAAGATTTAATTGATTTGCTTGATTTAAAAGGATTTATACAAACAACGGGATCCCGAGGTTTTCATATTTATATTCCTCTAAAAAGAGAATTTTCATTTAAAAGAGTTCATGATTTTTCAAAAAAATTTGCAGCCTTCCTGGCTCACAAATACCCGGACGAGATAACCATTGAACAAAGCAAAGCAAAAAGAGGAAAAAGGGTTCTCATTGATTATGTTCGAAATTCCTACGGAATGTCTGCTGTTGCACCTTATAGTGTTCGGACTCTTGAAAATGCCCCAATTGCTACGCCTCTTCATTGGGATGAAGTTGCTGATAAAAACCTTGTTTCTCAAACGTATACGATTAAAAATATTTTCAAACGCTTGAGCCATGGAAAAGATCCATGGAAGGGTATGGAAAGTCATCACTTTTCCTTAGATTCTGCTGAGAAAAGATTGGATAAACTCTTTTAAAAATAAACTAATCCGATTGTCTAGGTTTCTCGATCAGAGTGCGAAGGAATCCCCGTGCGCAGTGATTGGATTGAATTTGATCAATTAAAGTGGGAGCGTTATAGGTTATATCTGCAATAAAGTCGGCGCTTCTATTTAGGAAAAATTAAATCACCTTTTTGTCGAGAACAGATTGAAGAATGCTTTCCATATACGGATGTGTTTATGATTTTTTAACTATTAAATGTTATCTTTTTCGTAGGGAAAGAATCAGCTTTTCTAATTAATTGAGAGGAAACAAGATGATTAAGAATTTTACGTTAGCAACAGCATATATGTTATTTCTTACACCAGCGTTATTTGCAACTAGTGAAGGTGAAAAGTGCTTTAATGAAGCTGATAGCCTTTATGATACTGTTAGTAAGTGTAGGCAGGAAATCAATGATTCTGATGACCGTGAATACATGCAAGAAGACATTCTTGATGGATTACATGATTATATAATAAGTAAAGGAAAAGAGTGGGCTGAAAAAAACTCAAGTGAGTGTGATCAAGACTATACAGGATATTATAATAGATACATGCAACATATATATCCTAAGTATAATGAATGTAAAAAACCTACAAAAATGAAATAAAAAGGACTCAGGGTTCTGTAAAAAGTAGGGTTTCAAGATTTTGGGCAGATTGATGTGACATGTTCTCTGGATTTGAAACCTTACAAGTATCAGCTTTTAAAAAAGACATCTAAATTACCACAAATGGCAAGTATGAAAGATTCAAAGTTTTTTTATGCTTCATGATGAGCTTAAGGATTTGTAAGGGAAATTTAGTTCCTAAACAGAGGGCATCGGTACGGGATAAGTTTGTTAGATTAGTCATTTAAATCCGCCTTTTAGGGAAATTAGCTTAGTCCCCGCGGGGGTTCTTTTAGGCTAATCCTTTCAAATATGAATTTTAAGCCCGTGCTTGTTGGTGTTGGAGGAGATTACAATTATCATAATTTAAAGAATTGGATTCGTCTTTTAAGTCCGCTGGAATTGTGAAAAAGAAGGTTGACCCTTTTCCTTCCTTTGAGGTTAACCAGATTCTCCCTTTATGTTTTTCAATAATGTTCTTACAAATCGAAAGACCAATCCCATTACTTGTATATTCATTACTTGTATCTAATTTTTTAAATTGATCAAATATATCTTTATGATAAGATTTATTAATACCTATTCCATTATCCTTTACGTAAATCTCCCAGCCTGACTGAGTGCGAGTTCCTCCAATTTGAACGAGGGGCACTGCATGTTTTGTATATTTAAAAGCATTGCTGACAAGGTTGTGTATCAATTGCGTCAGAAGGAACTTATCTGCATATATTTCTGGATCCTCATTCATCTTAATATGGGCATTGTTTTCCAAGAGATAATGGGCATTATTTTTAATAACAATTTCAACAATATCGCTAAGATGAAAGGTTTCTAACTGTAAGTTTTTTGGACCGAGTTCAGAATGAATCAGTAAGTTTTCAATCAAGTACCTCATTTGGTGAACGCCATCAAAGATAAAATCGTAATATTCTGAGACCTGAGGAGAGAGAAAGGGTTCAGATTCAGTTTTTATAAGCTGTAAAAAAGAGTAAATGGTCCGCAAAGGTTCTTTGAGATCGTGACTACACATATAGGCAAATCTCTCGATTTGGGCTTTTGATTCTTCTAGGTCTTTAATTATTTTTCGCAGATCTTCTTCAGACTTTTTTGCCTCAGTAATATGTTCTAGAAACATGAGGAGTCCCCCCACTTGTTTTTTCTTATACCAAGGACGCACTTCCCATTTAAGCCACTGGACAGAGCCATCGGACCTTACAAATTTTTCTTCGTTACACTTTAAGATGGATCCATTGAGACATTTTTGATGAATTTCCTTCCACCTTTCAGGAATGTCTTTGACAACCTCATAATGGAGTTTATTTTTAAGAACTTTTGTAGTTAGTCCATTTTCCTGTTTTATCCATTTGCGGCTTGTCAGAAGATAACGCATATCTTTATCAAACATAGCAACGGCAGCAGGAACGTGTTTAACAAATTGCTCCAAGAGCTGGACATTGGTTTGAAGATTTTGTTCCGCCTCATAGTTTGATAAAAGTAGGCTAAGAGTCCGCATAATAAGGGAGAGCTGCCTTTTAAGAGCGACTGTATAGCCTCCCTCGCGATTCCCTAAGGCAAAAATGTAGAATTTCGATTCTTCCCTATTTACATAAATTGGAAAGGCTTGAATGGATTCTATTGGTGGGCAATTTTTTGCAACACAATTATAAGTTTTTTTCCCTGAAAATTCTAAAAGAGTGAACCTTGAGACGTTGTGATCGTCCAGAGTCTTCTCTTTCTTTTTTTTAATATCTTCCTTGGTTATATGAAGGCTTATATTTTTTTTATGTCCTTGCAAAAAAAGCAAGGCATCTACCTTACAATTTTTCTTCTTCTTAAGCAAAGCCGCCTGTGAGAAATCGCTTTTTGTAATTATGCCAAACTGACTTTGTGTTTCTATTGTTAATATAGATAATAGATGTTCTAAAAATTCTTGATGATTATTTGTTTTTATATAATCATCATAAACTGTATATATTTTGTATAATATATATTCTAATACCATGATACCTCCTTGGAGCTAAGACAGACCCCATCGCATATCTATAATACCAAGTCACATTCTTCCAATGAGGGCATCAGACTTCGAATCCGGGTGCTCACGTATTGGAATACGGGTAGCTCCCTCGCCTCGTCTTCCTGCTGATTGTTTAAATGCAAAATAGTATAATTTCCTTCCCTTTTCTTATAGTCTCATAAGAATCAAATCTTATGAAGGTAAAATAACCGTCTCGACCCAGTAGCCAATGGCTTTTAGCAAATTGTTTTGAAATGTCTTATAATCAAATGATTTGCTCATATACCCACTTGCGTGATTCTTATAGCAATTCTCCATATCTTTTTTGCTTAGGCTATTTGTTATGACGAGAACGGGAATATTTTGGAGATCTCTGTCTTGCTTAAGAGATTTAAGAATCGAATGCCCGCTTACATTCGGCAAGTTTAAATCGAGTAAGATGATGTCAGGTCTTGGGAAGGGGGTTATATTTAATTTTCTTCTCAAGAAATCAATAACTTCTTGTCCGTCGTGAAGGCAAAATATATTGCTTTCGTATTTTGAAGAATTCAAAATTTTTCGAACAAGAAATTCATCTGCTGAATTATCTTCTATTAAGAGAATATTAATTTTTTCTTTTTTATTTAATGATATATTATCATTCGAGTTTTCGGACTTATCCGCAACGTCCTCCGGGACAAACCCCTCAAAAAAACTATTTGGGGTTGTATTAAATAGACGAGATAATTTATACAATGTATTAGCAGACATTTTTGTGGAGCCGTACTCATATTTATGAATTTGTTGATGAGAGACTCCTATCTTTTCAGCTAAATCAGAAAGGGTCCACCCAACTTTTATTCGAAAGTCTTTCAACTTTTGTCCTAAAAATAAATCTATGGGCTCAATGGGTTGATCATCATTTGTTACTAAGGGTTTCATAACCACTCCTTTCTAGCTTTTAATTATGGCTAGCTCATGGTTCCTTAAATTAATTATAGCTTAGACTTAATTCATTCTTAAATATAAGTTTAAAAAAATGAAAAATTCAACCCCTGGTTGAAATATGGATTATTCATTATTTAAGGTTCAATTCTCTTTTTAACCCATATGAAAAGGGGTACAGCCAGAAGCTGGATGGTTAATGAAAATATAACAACCGTATAAACAGAGTAATCATAAAGAAGCCCAATAAGAACACTGCCAAGAAACCAAAATACCCCAAATCCAGCGTTAAAAATTCCGTATGCAGATGCTCGTTTTTTTGTCGAGATCATATTTGCAATAATAGCTCGCATAAGGGTTTCATGGGCTCCTATACCCATACTCCAAATAAGGATTCCAAAACAAACTGAATAGAATCCTCCTAAAAAGACAAAAGGAGAAAATAAAGCAGAGATAATACTGGCCCATATGAGGACAGAGAACCCTTTTCTATCATAGAGATAGCCTAAGAAGGGAGAAGAAATCATCGAAGTTCCCATCCCCAAAGAATAGTAGACAGGAATCCAGGCTGAAGACAAAATTGATTTTTTTTCAAAATGATACGAAATAAGGGAAAAATCAGCATATCCTGCAGCAATGAGTCCAGCTCCAAGAAGATAAATCCAAAATGGGTTATTCATACCTTGGGTTTCTAATTTTATAAGCTTTACTTCTAAGCGGTGAGGATGGGGGTAAAGTTTGTAGCCAATGAGGACTACCCCTATGGTCAAAAAAGCAGGAATAGCAAGCGTAGCAAAACTCTCTTGATAACCCCCTTTATAATAAAGAATTGCCGCAACAATCAAAGGTCCAATCATGGCGCCCCCTTGATCGAGAGCCCCATTAAGCCCAAAGGCCCACCCAACACCAATCTGGCTTCCTGCATGGGACAACATTGCATCCCGCGCAGGTATTCGAATCGCTTTGCCAACGCGTTCTAATATAATTAAAATGGCGGCAACGGGAAGATGTTCTGTAAGAGCTAAAGCTGGTACTGCGAGAACATTAATGATATACCCAATTATTGTTAGAGTCCAATATTGTTGCGTTCTATCCGCAATGTAGCCAGAAATAAATCGGAGGGAATATCCAAACAGTTCCCCAAAACCAGCCACAAATCCAACAAGTGCTGCACTTGCCCCTAAGGTAGCAAGAAAGGGACCTGAAATACTTCGAGCAGCTTCGTAAGTCATATCAGCAAAGAAACTAGTCAGGCCCAACAAAATAATGAATTTTAGGGCAGTTGACTTCGTAATGTCCTTTTTTGAAATGATCGCCTTTTTCATTCTGTAATTTTCCATTGCTGATTTTTTTCACCAATTATTACAGAATTTCCCTCTAATACGAAGCTGAAGTTGTGATGCTGTTTTTCAGAGAATAGTTTGGACTCCCTGATGACAGATACCTAAAGGTTTGATCATCAAGGGGTCCAATCCTGACCTAAAGAAAGACTTTTTTAAAGCAGGGAAACTTATTTATTTTTTAACCAATCCACGTAAGACTTTAACCAACCGCCCTTTCCTTCGTTCAGGAATTGGGAGTGTGTTATATCAGCATAAGTTTTCTGGAAAGCTTCCCCTTGTAAATTAAATAGTTGCTGGGCTCTTTGGTCGCCTCCGATTTGAAGATCTTCTTTTTGACGGCCGTAAGTTCTAAGTATTTCATTTCGTTCGTTTTTTTCAGTAGAAACGAGAATTTGAAAATGTCCCTGTCCATCATTGAGGACATTAATTGTCGGCCGATCTTGTTTATAGAGCCCCAGTTTCTGTGGATCTACATCAAGAAACATGGTTCTCACACCAAATTCCTCGGGACCTATTAAAAACACACGAACATTTGCATCCAAGACGTAATGGCCGATATAGGGGAGAATAATCCCGTCAATGGTTGCTCCTTGGTTCCAAACTCTTTCCAATTCCGCGTTGTTATTCCCCAATTTTCCGCGAAGGGCCTTTAACTTTTGTTGAACCTCTTCTCGGGTTGTATCCAGTGTATTAAACCCACAATTCATATTAAATGTAGACACATTGTAAATAAAATAGTTTTGTCCCTCGGACTGAATTTGAGCGCGCTTGACTTCACGATCTTCTTTCAAAATTTTTTGAGGATCTATGCCAAGTATCATAGGTTTTTTATTGTCTGGGGTTTTCTTTGGCTGTGGCTCCGGTAATAGATCCTGGCCTTTCTCCTTTGACTTTTTGCTTTTTTCTTCCTCCTTTCCTGAGCTTATCGGTGTTTCTTCTTTTTTCCCTAAAGGTAGTTTTTTTTCTTCTTCCTCAATTTGAGAGTTAATTTTTTCAATTTTTGCAATGGAAGTTTCGATGCGCTTCTCGTTAATTTCTCTATCTTTCTTAGCATTCTCATCGGTTGAGTTTTTGAGGAGGTGTGCATCAATCTCTTGCCCGAGCTTAATAAACTCGAATACACCTAAAATCATTCCTCTTTTATCACTATACAATTTTGAAAGAGGCCGGGTAGCATTATCTTTACGGAAACGGTCCCATTTGTCCTCGCATTCTTTAACTTCCTCTGCCCCTATTTTTTCAATTTCGGCCCATGCTTTTTTATCTTTTAGGGCGGCAATAAAAGGGGCTTCTTTTTTTCCTCCCCAACCAAGTTTGTATAGCGTGGCTTCAGAGGATTTTTTTTGATGGCGTAGTTCATTCGAAATAACAAGAGTTACCTGCTTCTGACCCAAGGTTGGGACTTCAAGAGTCCCATTTTGCATGCCAAAAGGAAGACTTTTTTGAGCAAGAAAACGGCTTTTATCTTCACTTAATACCCCAATAGAGAGATGTCCCTTTACGTTCATATCATAGGGTATTTCTATTTTGTCTAAGCCCCCCACCTCAAACGTTTTTTTAAATTGGGAGGAGCCTTCAGTATCTGTGATTAAATTTTGAGATCCATCTAAGTTTATCGTAATGTTAGATTTGGGAGATTGCCAGCTCCATTCTCCCTTTAGTAAATCTACCCCAATCTTCTCTTCTTGAGGTATTATTTCTTTTTGAGGAGCTTGTTTTTTTTGAGGAATCTCTTCTTCTCGCGGCAATTCACCAATATACTTTTTCAGTTCACCAAGGAGGATTTTAAATTCATCAAGAGGAGCAAGGCCGATAAGAAGATCACGGAAAGTCTCGGCCTTCTCAAGAACCTTATTAAAGAGCTCGAGATCTAGCTCAGTTAACAACCACCGATAGGTAACGGCACTTTTCTTTTTTCCTTCCTCTTCAAAAGCAACGAAATCATAAGCATCTCTACTCTCAGTGGATCTGATTCCCTTTAAATGCATAACATTACCAGATAAAATCATCATATTTTCTTTTGCTCGTTGTTCCGCAGGTGTCAATTTTCCTTCTAGCCGTTCAACATCATTCTGGTTTACTTTACCAGCTGCATCTGGTTTGATTTTTACTTTATCAGCGCGAGTTTTCATACGCTTGACTTCTGGAACGCCATTGATAATGTCCATATTTACTCGACCCTCATCATCAGCTTGTATATTGCCTTTCTGCATAATACCCATAACCCGATTATACTCTTTTACATTTGTCTTTTGGAGATCAGCGAGCTTAACGAAAGGAATATAGGGGACCATCACTTTCCCTTGAGGATGAGTTGAAACTTTATTCGTATGGAGGCGCGGTCCCTCTTTAGGCTCTATTTGTCCTATACTCCCAGGGATCACTGTCCACTTAACCTCATGATTCAACTGCATTTTTTTTGGATTATCATACAAATAATGAGGAGCTTCAGGATGTACAAAATATTGAGGCTTAAGAGCGTAATCTGGGTCAAGGTAATAAATATTATTTTCTTTATAAGAGTTTTTTAATTGTTTATATCTAGCTTCCTCGCCTTCTGTTAGTTTTTTCTTCTCCTCAACTTTTTTAACAATAGCAATTTCATCAGCTCTGAGCCTTCTTCGATTTTCCATTCCTTGAACGACGAAAGAGAAATATTTTTCATGATTAGGATGTTGAGAAAGGACCTCATGTAAGGCTTTAGGAGATTGTGCGTTAGGTAAAAAAACAGAAAGGGGTACAGGAAATGTCTCATGATTATATGTATGGATTATTGGTGCCTTTGGGTAACCAACCCCATATAATTCAGACCGACCTTGGTAGCGAGGATCCTTATCTCGAGCATCTTTACGTAAATCTTTATGGGCCCACAAGATTACGCCTTCCTGTAAGTCATCATCAAGAAAACTAGCAACAGGAGCAGGTTTAATAATCCCAAGAAAACAAAACAAACTAATTAATATACGTTTCATCACACACCTAATAACTTAATAATATTATTATATCATGCTTAAGGTCTTTCTAGAAGACCAAAAGCCATAATATTCATTATACCAATGCATATAGTAAATGATTTCTTAAATTCAAGCCAATTTTTTTACTTTCTTGAAACCATATTTAAAAAATTGATCTTCAAATGAGGGGTTGCCCTTCTCATAAAAACACAACATATTTTTGTCAGAAAATTACAGTTTTTTAAAGGAGTCATAATGGCAGGTCATTCACAATTTAAGAACATTATGTATCGTAAGGGGGCCCAAGATAAAAAGCGCGCTAAAATCTTTACAAAAATTATTCGAGAGTTGACGACGGCTGCTCGCATCAGTTCTGATCCAGAAGCAAACCCTCGCCTTCGCCAAGCCATTCTTGCTGCAAGAAATGCAAATATGCCCAAGGATACAATGGAACGAGCTGTTAAAAGAGGGGCTGGAGGTGAAGATACAGCGGATTATGTTGAAGTTCGCTATGAAGGCTATGGCCCTGGAGGGGTTGCCGTTATCGTAGAAGCTCTTACAGATAACCGTAACCGAACCGCTGGTGAAATTCGTGCAGCCTTTACCAAACATGGGGGCAATTTAGGAGAAACGAATAGTGTCAGCTTTATGTTTGATCGAGTTGGACTTATTCGCTACCCTAAATCTAGCATCAATTATGATACTCTCTTTGAAGCAGCTCTTGAGGCTGGAGCCCATGATATTGTCTCTTCCGATAAAAGTTTCGAGATTGAGTGTACCCTCGAAGATTTTGCAAGTGTGCGCGATGGACTCATGGCCAAATTCGGAGACCCCGAAAGCGCAGAACTGATTTGGAAGCCTCAAACAACCGCTCCAGTTGATGAAGAAAAAGGGGCATCCGTTTTAAAGCTTATCGATGTTTTGGAAGATAATGATGATGTTCAGACTGTCTTTGCCAATTTTGAAATGTCCGATGAGGTCATGGAAAAGCTTGCCAGTGGAAAATAATGGCTATTCGTATTTTAGGATTGGATCCAGGACTTCGCATTACAGGATGGGGAATCATTGATACTGAAGGGTCAAGCCTTTCACATGTGGATCATGGAGTTGTTAAATCAAAAGATGGGGAAGAGCTTCCCATCAGACTTGTAAGTTTGTACACTCAACTTATCGATATTATTCAAGCATATGCCCCCCAAGAGGCTGCTGTAGAGGAAACGTTTGTGAACAAAAATCCCCTGTCTGCACTCAAATTAGGTATAGCACGTGGAGTTGTTCTTTTAGCTCCAGCCTATGCAGGTTTGGTTATTGGGGAATACTCGGCTAATAAAGTTAAAAAAAGTGTAGTTGGTTTTGGACACGCCGATAAAGATCAAGTAGCTATGATGGTTAGCCGTCTTTTGCCTAAAAGTGGGGGTGTGGTACAGGATGCAGCCGATGCTTTAGCGGTTGCCATTTGCCACGCTCATCACCGTACTTTCAACCAAAGAATCGGGAATGTTTTATGATCGCAAAGCTTACTGGAATAGTTGATACCATTGGTGATTCCTTTCTTATCCTGGATGTGGGAGGAATAGGATACTTTGTTTCTTGCTCAAGTCGAACCTTGGGAAACACCGGATCTCAAGGAGATCGAATTACCCTCCTCATTGAAACGGTTATGAGGGCAGAAAGTCTTCATCTTTATGGATTTGAAAACCAAGAAGAGCAAAATTGTTTTCGGCTTTTAACGACCGTGCAAGGAGTGGGGATGCGGATGGCCCTCGCTCTTCTCTCTGCCTTGTCTCCCCTTGATATTTTCCAAGCTATCATGGCCCAAGACAAAGCAATCTTAACGAGAGCAGATGGAGTTGGACCAAAACTAGCCAGTCGAATTTTGGCAGAACTAAAGGATAAAATTCCGCCAACCTTGCCTATGCCTCAAAATGTATATCCCCTCCCTTCTTCTCTCACACCACACATTGAGGAAGCTGTTTCAGCTCTTGTTAATTTAGGCTATCGTCGTTTGGAGGCGGTCACAACCATTAGTAAAATCCACCAACAAATGGGAGAAGAAGCAACCCTCAATGACCTTATTCGCCAGGGCTTAAGTCTCTTGGCAAGGACGGGCACATGACAGCACCTCTTCGTCTCCTCGCCTCAGAAGAGAACTCTGAAATTTCAGAAGTTAGCCTTCGCCCGCAACGTTTGGAAGAATTTGTAGGTCAGGCTCAAGCCCGCAAGAATCTTAAGGTTTTTATAGAAGCTGCAAAAACAAGGCGGGAGTCCATGGATCATGTTCTTTTTTATGGCCCCCCGGGACTTGGAAAAACAACCCTATCTCAAATTATGGCGCGGGAACTGGGGGTCGGATTTCGCTCAACCTCAGGTCCAGTCATCGCACGGGCTGGAGATCTGGCAGCTCTTCTTACAAATCTTCAACCCTATGATGTTCTTTTTATTGATGAAATTCACCGTTTAAATCCAGCTGTTGAAGAAATTCTTTATCCTGCAATGGAGGATTATAAACTCGATCTTATAATTGGTGAGGGGCCTGCAGCTCGCTCTGTTCAAATTGACCTTCCCCCTTTTACTCTTGTAGGTGCAACAACCCGCTCAGGTCTTATTTCATCACCGCTCAGGGATCGGTTTGGCATTCCTGTACGCCTTGTTTTTTATACCCCTGAAGAGCTTCAAGACGTCATTCTTAGAGGTGCTCGAGCACTCCAGGTGCCTATATCTCAAGAAGGGGCTATAGAGATTGCGAGGCGGTCTCGAGGAACCCCTCGAATTGCTCTAAGGCTTCTCAGGCGGATTCGAGACTTCGTTATTGTTGAGGGGGCTTCTGAGATTTCAGCTCGAGGAGCCGATCGAGCTCTTACTCATCTGGAAGTGGATAGGTATGGGTTAGATGCAATGGACCACCGCTATTTAAAACATATTATAGAGTACTTTGATGGAGGGCCCGTAGGTCTTGAAACCCTAGCTGCTGCTTTGGCAGAGCAGAAAGACACCCTTGAAGACGTGATTGAACCTTATCTTCTTCAACAAGGCTATATTCAGCGAACTCCTCGGGGACGTATGCTGACCCCTTCGGCCTATGAAGCGCTTGGCCTTAAAGCTCCCCGACCCATAGTTCCTTCTCTTTTAGAGGAGAAAGATGCCTAAATGTCATAGCTTTTCTTTACGGGTTTACATAGAGGATACTGACACTGGAGGAATCGTCTACTATGCCAATTACTTGAAATTTGCCGAACGGGCCCGCACCGAACTTTTGCGTGACTTGGGGTTTAGTCATGAAGACATGATAAGAAATCAAGGAATTATGTTTGTCGTTAGATCTTGTTTATTAAACTGCCTTGCATCTGCACGTCTAGATGATGTATTAGAAGTAAAGACTTACTTTAAAAAGCTTGGTCGTGTCAAACTTGAGGTAAGTCAAGCTATTGTTCGTGAGGATCAGCTCATAGCAACGCTAGACGTTGTTTTGGCTTGTGTTAATTTATCAGGCAAGCCTTTAAAAATAGATGATCATTATCACCATATGCTTTTAACCTATGGATCCGATGTGGAGAAATAAGAATGCCTACACCAACACCTTTAACTGACCTCGGCGGCGTGGCAGCCAGTGCACAAATTGTGGCCCATGACCTTTCATTATGGGGTCTTTTTATGTCAGCAGACATTGTCGTTAAGTTAATTATGATTGGTCTTTTAGCGGCCTCATTTTGGTCATGGACAATTATTTTTAATAAGGCAATTCGCATCAAAAGTCTTTTTTCCTCAGCTACTCAGTTTGAAGATTCTTTTTGGTCCGGAGGCTCCTTAGATGCCCTTTATGAGCGCATTGGAAATCGCCCTCGCGATCCCCTCAGTGCTGTCTTTGCTGCTGCTATGCGGGAATGGAAGAGGACAGAGTCCAATGGTCGCTCTTCCGTAACCCTTCAGGAGCGGATTGAACGGGCCATGCAAGTAACTGTAAGCCGAGAAATGGATCGCCTCGAACGCCATATGGGGTTTTTAGCCTCGCTTGGCTCCACAGCGACTTTTATTGGCCTTTTTGGAACGGTTTGGGGAATTATGAATAGTTTTCAATCTATTGCCTCCTCTCAAAATACAAGCCTTGCGGTTGTAGCGCCCGGTATTGCTGAAGCTCTTTTTGCAACGGCTATTGGTCTTGTAGCTGCTATACCCGCTGTTATTGCCTACCATAAGATCTCTCTTGAACTTAACCGATACGAAAATCGCCTTGAATCTTTTTCCAATGAATTTGGGGCCATTATTTCTCGTCAACTTGAAGAAAATCATTAAAATGGCGTTTTCTCTAGGAACTAAAAAGAAAATAGGATCAAGGCGCAAGGCTAACATTGTTGCTGAAATTAATGTCACTCCAATGGTGGATGTGATGTTGGTCCTCCTTGTTATTTTTATGATTACGGCCCCCTTGCTTACAGTTGGCGTACCTGTAGATTTGCCCAAAACAAAGGCATCGGCCATGAATGAGAAAGAGGAGCCTTTAACCATTACAGTAGATGCAAAGGGAATACTTTACCTGCAAGAAACTCCCCTCGAGTTGGCTGTTCTTATTCCCCGGCTTGTGGCCATCACAGGCTCTAACCCTGAAGCCCGCATATATGTAAGAGGAGACAAAGGGATTTCATATGGTCATATCATGGAAGTGATGGGGGCAATTAGTTCAGCCGGTTTTACAAAAGTTGCCCTTCTCTCTGAACTTCCTTCAGCAGAAGCGTCCTCAACCCCTCAGGAAAAACCACGAAAGTAAATCCATGCGGGATGGTGCAATCCTTTCAGGTCTATTACATGGTATTGTTATCCTGTTGCTTTTACTAGGATTGCCTAGTCTTTTTCGTCGGGACTTGGAACCTCCCCCGGTTATTCCAATTGAAATCGTAAATATTGCTGATATAACGCAAGCTCCTGCACTGAAAGTAAAACCTAAAGCGGATACGCCAAAGGAAGAAGCAGAAAAGCCAAAGCCCCCAAAACCTACTCCTGTGGATGAGAAAGTTCCAGAAAAGGAGCCTGAGAAAGACCCCGAACCCGCTCCTGAACCTGAGCTTACAATGGACGACCTTTTAGCTCCAATCGTTGAAGAAAAGCCAAAGGAAGAAGAAAAACCTAAAGAGAAGCCTAAGGAAAAGCCAAAGAAAAAACCAAAAAAGAAAAAGAAACCTAAAAATAGCTTTACAAGCTTATTGAATAACTTAGAAAAAACAGCATCTTCTTCTGAAGGAAAGACTCAGCCAGAGCAAGATGAATCTTCAACTGCCGATCATGCAGCGAATAATATTAATGACGTATTGTCAGTGACGGAGCTTGATCTCATCAGGAGGCAATTTAGAGATATCTGGAATATACCGGCCGGAGCAAAAGAAACGGATGTTACCGTAACCATAAGAATTGAATTGAATCCCGATGCAACAGTTCGTACCGCAACCCTTATCAGTACAAGACCTGCAAATGGCTCTCATGTCAAGCAAATCGCAGAAAGTGCAATGAGAGCTGTCAAAAATCCGAAACTGGGTCCTTTAAAACCCCTAATTAAATACAATCAAGAACCTATTATCTTTGATTTTAATCCTAAGCAGATGTTATAGAAGTTTGTTAAAGAGCTCCAGCGCCTTTGGCGCCTCGCAATTAATGATGCTGGAAAAAATTTGTCGGGTGATGAGATTATTTTTTTCGAAATTGTTTCACGTGAAACAATTTTAAAGTTTAAAGGACCTTGAATAGTGTCCTTTATTATAAAAAAATTTGTCCAGTGTTAAGATTTCCCATTTGGATTTAAAAACAAATTTATAAAACAAGGGAAAGCTCTCTTTACTCGACGGTAACAGACTTTGCTAAGTTCCGAGGTTGATCAACGTCAGTTCCCTTAAGAACAGCTGTATGATAAGCCAAAAGCTGAAGAGGGATAGCATATACAAGAGGGGAAGTTAACGTGGTTGTTTCAGGTAAAATGAGAAGTTCACATGGATATGACTCTAAATGGTGAGCTCCCCTATTATCTGTTAACACGATCACAGGAGCGCCCCTCGCCATGACTTCTTGAATATTAGACGCCGTTTTTTCAAAGAGCTCATCAAAAGGAGCAATAACAATGACAGGAACATTCTTATCAAGGAGGGCTATAGGTCCATGCTTCATTTCGCCGGAGGCATATCCTTCCGCATGAATATAGCTGACTTCTTTAAGCTTAAGAGCCCCTTCCAAAGCCAATGGATAATTTGTTCCTCGCCCAAGAAAAAGAATATCTCTCGCCTTCACTAAAGTCTGGGCAAGCTTCTTGATTTGATCTTCAGTTGTAAGGGCTTTCTCGCAAAGTCCCGAGAGGGATTGTAGACCAAAAAGCATTTCTTCAAGAGCGGCTTCACTTAAAAATTTCCGTTTATGCGCTGCATCAAGAGCAAGAAGAGCAAGAGCAGAAAGTTGCGTTGTAAATGCTTTTGTTGAAGCTACTCCAATTTCAGGACCAGCTTGTGTTAAAAGGACAACGTCGGATCTTCGAGAAATTGAACTCTCGGGTACGTTAATGACGGATACAATTGTTTGACCCTGAGATTTCGTATATTCAAGCGCTGCTAAGGTATCTGCTGTCTCTCCCGATTGAGAAATATAAAGGCTAAGTCCTTTTTCAGGAAGAGGGGGCATTCGATAGCGAAATTCCGAAGCTATATCAATTTCAACGGGGAGACGACCAAACTTTTCGAACCAATATTTAGCGATAAGACCTGCATAATATGCTGTTCCACAAGCAGAAATTGTCATACGTGAAAAAGAATTCCAAGGCAAAGCTGGGCACTCGATTTGACCGTTTTTTAAAAATTCATTAAGGGTTGTTTGAATAGCTTGTGGTTGCTCGTAAATTTCCTTCAACATAAAATGATCATAGGTTCCTTTACCAATAGTGCTTTCAGAGATATGACTTTCTTGAATTAGTCTTTCGGCGAGGCGATCGTTTTTATCAAAAATAGAAACACTTTCCGGGGATAAAACAGCCCAATCTCCATCTTCAAGGTAAGTAATTTTTTGAGTTAAGGAAACAAGAGCAATTGCATCAGACCCTACATACATTTCTCCTTCGCCGTATCCAATTGCAATTGGACTTCCACCCTGGCGAGCAACGATCAATAGATTTTCATAACCTGAGAATAATATAGCAAGTGCAAAAGAACCCTTTAGCCGTTTAGAGGCTTTTCCAACGGCTTCCTGAGGGATTAAACCTTGATCCAAATAAGAGGCTATGAGGTGAGCTGCGACTTCTGTATCGGTTTCACTTTCAAAAATGTATCCTTTTTCTTTTAATTCCTTCTGTATGTCAGCATAATTTTCTATAATTCCATTGTGAACAAGCGCTACCTTAGAATTAATATGGGGGTGAGCATTGATTTCAGAAGGTTTACCATGAGTTGCCCACCGGGTATGGCCTATACCATTATATCCTTCAAGGGGGGTAGCTAAAAACTTCTCCTTTAGCTTAATAAGCTTCCCCTCTGCCCGCAACCTTTGGATTTGACCATTATGAATGGTTGCAATGCCTGTTGAGTCGTATCCTCGATATTCTAATTTTTCGAGGCTAGAAAGAAGTCTTTGCGCAACGGGGCGATTCCCAACAATTCCAATAATTCCACACATAAGCTAGGAATCCTTTCTTTTTTGGCGTTTTTCTCGAAACTTGTCAGCACCTTTTTCCAGGGTTGTTTGGTGGTTACGAGCTATAGCTAAAGCCCCACTTTCAACATCATGAGTAATGACGCTCCCTGCCCCTACCATAGCATAGTCACCAATAGAAAGGGGAGCAACTAAGGAGCTGTTAGATCCTATAAAAACGCCTTCGCCAATTTCAGTTTTAAACTTGGTAATCCCATCATAATTACAGGTAATTGTTCCTGCTCCTATGTTGGCTTTTGTTCCCACCTCGGCGTCCCCAATATAGCTTAAATGCTTCGCTTTTGCATAGGGGCCAAAAGTAGACTTTTTAACCTCCACGAAGTTTCCAATTTCAGCTTTTTCTTGAAGAGAAACCCCACCTCGTAAATGGGCAAAAGGCCCAACATGAGCATGAGGTCCAACATGCGTATCGCTAAGTTTACAAAAAGAGAAAACCTCTGCTCCTCTTTCAATCACAACCCCAGGCCCCAATACAACACAAGGATGGAGACTTACATCGGGTTCAACTTTTGTATCATAACTGAAGTAAACGGTCGTAGGATCGATAAGGGTGACTCCTGATTCCATTGCCTTTATCCGCCACCGATCTTGAAGTATGGATTCTGCTTGAGCAAGATCTTGGCGTGTATTAATACCCATAAATTCTGAAGTCTCTCCTTCAACAACACCACAGGTGTAACCCATTTGGCGGGCTATTTTTATAAGATCTGGCAAATAGTATTCCTGAGCTGCGTTATCGGAAGTTAAGGCTGAAAGGAGGGGATTTAAAAGGTCCCCTCGTATGAGCATTACGCCTGAATTACATATAGAAATTTCCTTTTGAGATGGGGAAAGGTCCTTATGTTCAACAACCTCCTCCAACTCTCCCTTGTCACTTAGAATAAGCCGAGCATAGCCTTGCTTGTCCGATGGGCACATTCCCAACAAAATCACTGCCATTTCGGGGTGGCATTCAGAAAGTTTATTCATGCGTTCTATGGTTTCTTTCTGAATAAGGGGGGTATCTCCATAAAGGATCAGGACGTAGCCTTCCTCCTTTAAATGAGGCAACGCCCATTTTACAGCGTCACCAGTCCCCTTGGCCGGAAATTGAATGACCGTTTTGTGCCTAAAAGGGGTGTGAATATCTTTTAAAGAAGGACTCACAACCAAAACAACTTCACGCGGATTAAGCTGATGAGCCAAATCGAGTACATAATGCAGAGCTGGACGCCCTCCCAAAGGGTGAAGAATCTTAGGGAGATCGGATTTCATCCGTGTTCCCTGACCCGCTGCTAAAATAACAATCTGTATATCATTCATGATTTTTAACCCATAAGTTGGATCGTCTTAGCACAGCTTATAAAGTTCTGCTAGAACAGATCTTATCAAAAAACACAACAAAATCTTTCTGCTCTTGTTTCCCTTTTATTTATGCCATAGTGTGAAAAAGAAATTTTTTGAAAGGAAAAAAAATGGCACCAAAGAAACCAAATAGTGAGGGAGCTTCTGCACAGGAAGCTCAATCTCCTCTTACGGTTAATGCACAATATATCAAGGACTTATCCTTTGAAAATCCGGCTCCTTTATCAAATGTTCTCGGAAATGAGGAGCGGCCTTCGATTTCAATTCATATCGAGGCTCAAGCGAATAATTTAGCCGATCGGTCATTTGAGGTGACCTTACGAATTCAAGTTAATGCTAAGCGTAAAGAAGCCCAAGTCTTTTTATTAGATCTTGAGTATGCTGGAGCCTTTAGCATTGGCAGTGATGTCCCCGAAGACTATCTTCGTCCCATTCTCATGATTGAATGTCCACGCATCCTTTTCCCATTTGCAAGAAATATCATAGCAACAATCACCCAAGAAGGGGGTTACCCAACACTTCTTTTAACACCTGTGGATTTTGCTGATCTTTACCAGCGCCAAGTGGCCCAAGAGCAAGCGCAGAAAGAAAAACCAAAAAGCCCCGAGGCTTTGCAGTAAGAAGATGGGAGTATCCTTTTTATTACTCTTGTGAAATAAAGAAAATTATAAAGTGTGTTAGATAAAAATGGGCGTATTCTCAGTCATACAAAAAGAAATTATTGAGTATACATTAGCTCATGGCTGAGACTCATCATCCATCCGCAAAGCGTGGAATATTCTTTATTATCTTGGGAATGTTGATTTTCTCACTTCTCAACGCAATTGTGAAGGATACAACCTCTCATTATGGACCTATTCAGCTAGCCTTTTTTCGCTGTTTTTTTGCAACAATTCCTGCTGGAGTTCTTTTGACTCTCCGGAGTCAGTGGGCGCTTCCAACTCCGACACAATGGAAAATTCATTTCAAAAGAGCTTTTCTTCTTGCAATAGGGCTTTCTATTCTTTTTATAGGAATATCAAAGCTACCCCTTTCAAATTCCATGGCTCTTTATTTTTCTTCAACCCTTTTTCTTGTTCTTTTATCTTATCCCATTTTACATGAAAAAATTGGCTTTATCCAAGCCATCTCTGTTGTTGTTGGGTTTATTGGGGTTATTATCATTGCAAAGCCCACAGGAGATGTTTTTCATTGGGGAGCTATTTTTTTGGTTTCAGGGGCTTTCATGGAATCTGCCTATAATCTTTACGGAAGGCTTTTGTCTTCCAGTTACAATACGTTTATGCTGACCTTTTTAGGTTCATTGCTACCTGCGCTTGTCATCCTTGTTGTGCTCCCTTTTGTTTGGACCACACCAGACTTTGAAGGCTGGATAGCCCTCATTTGCTTGGGGCTTGGGGGAGGTTTAGGACAGCTTTGTGTTACTTACGCTTATACCCATGCTCCAGCAGGAGTTCTAGCCCCCATGCTTTATTCAGCAATCTTATGGAGTGTTATTTTAGATATATTGCTCTATAAAACTTGGCCAACTCAATCATTAATGTTAGGATGTGGAATAATCATTGCATCGGGGTTGATGATTGTCTCCTCAGAGTCTCGAAGAAAAGGCGTATGAGGGGTTGATTTCTTTTTAAGATACTTATATTGTGCACCCAATTTGGGGCGCTTAGCTCAGTCGGTAGAGCATCTGACTTTTAATCAGAGGGTCGCAGGTTCGAATCCTGCAGCGCCCACCAGGGAAATCAAGGGATTGAGAGAGTTTTAAAGTTGCTCAAGTTTCTCCGGGTATACCCAGGGTATACTTTAAGAGAGGCATATTTTTGTATGCTAAAGATGTAAGTTTCTAAATGTATCTTGTCAACTTTAATGAATAGTAAAATAAAACTTAGAGAATTTTTAAAAGTAAAAATCACCATTCGATTAAGAATGGTGATTTTTACATATATTATTTAAAGATTAGGGAACAACTTTACAAATGGATTTATTTTAGGGTTGGCAGCCTTTTTCTCATAAAATCTCTTATAAGCCTGTAAAGTTGGGTTTTTATCGAGAGGAGTTGGCTGAGCTGGGTTTTGGCGGCCAGTTTTATTTCTAGCAGAAGGCTGGGTCCCGTCTCTCGCTTTACCTCGAGGGCCAGCATGTCCAGGGTTTACAAGAACACGGTCATGATGTGCGCGGGTTGGTAGTGCCCAATGACCCTTCCATGGATCATCCCAAACGGTCACACCGGTCCAAACATTACCTATACAATGTTGACCATGGGTTCCACCCGTCCCAACCATCTCATGGCTGCCTTTGGATCCTGGGGCACCAGGTTGTCTGTATTGCGGATCATGCGTCCATGTTACGCCCTCAATTTCAGCAATTCCTGGGTTTCCTCCAAGACCGCGGGCGCCTCTTTTTCCGCTGTCCCCCCCAACGGTTCCATCGGTTCCTTGAGCGTTGTAAATATTGTTTGTAAAGGAATAAGTTATTTCATGCTGCGCAATTCCCCAGCCAAAGTAATTAAATAAACTTGGGTCTGCTGAGTGCTTCTCATGACAATTTATTTTCCACTCGCGGCGCTCATTAGTTTGAAAAGGAATTAAAGCACCATTTGATCCATGTGTTCCATCAATGCCATGACCTCCATTTCCTCCTGTGCCACCTTGTCCACCACTTGTATTAATTGTTAATTGATCAAGACGATCAAATTTCATACCTTTTCCATAGAAGTTACCACCATTTTTGCCAGAGCCACCTGGTTGTCCATCTTGGCCAAGTCCACCATTAGATCCGGAAGATCCGACCTTTCCACTCAAATCAATGGTTTTTTGTCCTACAACCTTCCATTGAGGAGCTTCCATGCTCAGAAAGTTCCCATGGCTTGTAATATTCGCATCAATAAGAAGTGTATTTAAACTGTGAACATCTATCCTATTCAGCGGGTGTTGGTTTGTTCTAAGAGCTTCAGCCACATCACTTGTTCCAATTAATGGTCCTTTAATTGTAAGAACATTATTGCTCCCATCATATTTTATTTTCGGAGGCGTTTTTAAGCTTTCAAGCTGTTCAATAGCTCCATAAAGAGCATTAGCCCATTTGGAAGTGTCATAGTCAATATCACTTTTGATGCCCTTGAGAAAGTCAATTTGGCTGATAGTGCTCTTTATTTCTCTAAGGTTAAGAACCTGACCTAATCCCTTAATTCCACTTAGAACACCAGTAAAGTGATCAGGGGTTATGTCGTCTTTTTGAAGAGACCGAAAACTTTGGATGAGTTGAGTAAACCATGTTCTCAAATCACTAATATTCCCTGAATAATCATCTATCTTTTGTTGGCAGAATTGTATGATTCTCTGAGCTCCTTCTGTTTTCATATAGTCTGTAAGGTAGTTATTTAGATTTTGAGCTAACGAACCTGCGACTTCCCGCGACTCGGCCTCAGCCTTGAATTCACAATCTAACTTAGAAACTGGAGCTGTTAAATTTAGTTTTGACAAAGTTTCCTCTCTATCAAAATAATTTTTTCCTGGTTCAGTTGGATCGGGCGAATAAAACTTGCCTGGTCCTTTCGGGGCGAGAATCTCAAAAACTCTCTCTTGTCTATGTTTTGTGAGAAATGAAACTAATTCTTTTACATCTGGATACTTTTTGCAAATTGGAGGATTACCGATATTTATCGATTGTAAAGCCTCCGAAATTAGTCCATCACCTTTTTGTGTTACAACAAGAGAGAAAGCTTCTTTCAATTGATTTATGTTTGGAAAGGCTTTCGTCATTTTTTTGAGCATTTTTAGAAAATACTTTGCCCTTTTTTGTTGTAAGTCTGACTGTGGCACACATAACATCACCTTGACACGTGATTGGCCTTTGAACAATTTTTGAATGGAAAAAGTGTTGACGATATCTTGTTCTGCCCCATCCGGATCTTCAAATCCAGGACAGTCCCAATAGACTGTCTTATTCTCCTTATCATACCATGCGTAGGGTAAGATTGTCCCTGCACTATAACCTTCTCCTATAATAGAGCCTGGTAACCTGTCTTGCTCTCGAGCCTTTAGCCGGTATGTTCCATCATTATGTTTTTCTGCAAATAAAGGTTTATTTGCTAAAAGATGGAGAAAACTTGTTTTGCCGGCTCCACTTTCACCTAAAAGAATCACATGAGAAACGTTAGGGTCTTGTAGATCGTAAATTTCTTGTGTTTCTTTTTCAATTTTTTTAATAGCTGCTTGGAGTGAAAGAACTTTTTGTATGCCTTTATCTTTTGGCATTTCTTCAATTACCTGATGAGGAGCCGTAAGTCCTATACCCGATATACTTGAAATACCAGGAGGGGTCTGGATGCTAAATTCCTGGGGGTTATCTCCTCCCAATTTTCTCCATTTTTCTATGCGCTTATCCTTATCATGTTCCACAACTCTTAATTGGTAAAGTCCCTCAGGTAAATTTCCATCGGGGAGGAGAGTTTCAGGAACAAAGTTAAGCTTTTGAGATTGCCTATAAGAAGCAACAAAGAATCCTGCTTCTTCCTGGCCGTGTCTCCATAACTCTTGCGTAACTTCAGGATCAAAAATATGAGTTCCGTCACTATAAATAAGTCGCCCTGTTTCCCGCCCTGGTATTTTTTGATGATCTGCTAAATCATTCACAAACGCATATTCACCAATATAGGCTTCTCTTGGTTTTGAGGCGGTATTTCCATAAGCAAAGGGTTCTACATAAATAACTTGTTTTCCTTGATGGCTTGGAATATCACCATCACGAGTTGCTATATTTCTTGTGTACTGCCTGCGCGTTCTTGTGTTCTCATAGTGTTGAAGTTTTGTACGAGCTTGATAAACAGTATCACCATTAAAATAGTATTGGCCTGGAATTTCTGGATCTGCTCTCAAAAGAGTGTGATCAATGTTAACTTGACGCTCATAAACTGTATGCCACTGCCGATCTTCTAAAAACGCTTTAAGTTTTAAAATAGCTATAGTCTGAGCATGATTAGGATTATCTCTAAACTCCCAATTGCCGTATAAATTATATTCTTTAGGTCGAATTAATTCAATTTCTTGTCTTCCTTTATAGTCAAATTTGCAGCGAACGCGTTCTTTTGCTTTTCCCCAGTTTGTGGGAAGGGGATCAGAGGGATCAAGGGAATTAATTCCTGGAGGCAGTGAAGCTGAAAAACCGAGGTGCTCGATACGAGATAAATCAAGAGTTTCTATTTCAGGATCTCGTACATTCTGACCTGTAATCCGAAACTTTGCTTGGGGCAGATTATTGTCTGGCCAGGTAATATCTCCTAACAGATCAAATCTAAGTGAGGAAGAGTTCTCCTCACCTTCATCTATTTCCATGCTATAAGTAGGTGAATACCTTCTTACCCGCTTATTTGGGCTCGAATTATCATTTATATCTTCCTCACCCATCATTGCATGAGCATCCAGGAATGTCGAAGCTAGTAGGGCTATAAGTAAGCTCGTTTTTTTAACTGTGTTTTTCATAGTTTCTCTCCTTTTGTTAATCTTTTGGTTTCTCTTAGTTTATTGTTCTTGGGTATTTCTTAGTGAGGTATTTCTTCGAATTTTTCTAGGGATAAAACCTTCACTATCATCTAACAAAACGCTTGCCTCTCTTAATTCTTGCTCAAGAGTTAATCTTTCCTTTTCAGGAAGATTATTTTTGCCAAGCTTTTTGTTTAGATTCTCAATATGATTTAAAAGACCTTGTTGGGTATTCTCGACTTTTGTAATGTGGTCATAGTCACGTCTTTTAAGAATGGCAGCTTCTGTTTTTCCGCCTTTACTCTCTGTAAAAGCCCCATGAAGTGTTGTTTCTTTCCACTTATTCTTCCCTGGGCGTTCTAAGAGCTGCTCTTTATACCTGTCAGTCTTAGTGATAGTTTCCTCATGTGTTTTTGCTGGGAAAGTTTTTTCTTGATGGATAGGTGTTTTATATTTTCTCTTATACATTTTAGAATGAGATTCTTTACTTTGAGGAGGAGAGGAACTTTCTTTTCCTTTTAAAACAGTAGGAAGAAGAAACCCTCCAGTCATTCTAGCAGCTGTGGTGTATTTTCTTGTTTCTTCAGGATCAATCCCGAGTTGTTCCATACCTTCAATGACGAGTTCCTCTGTCTCATCTTCTATTTTGCTTTGGGCTATCTCCATTCCTTTTTTGGCCAGGAATTTTCCACCTTCCTTAAGTCCTCCCTTAATTAAGCTCCGACCAAGACCCACTCCACCCGAAAGAACATCTTCATGCCAAGTTACTTGTTCTATCCCTCCAATTTCCCTTTGAGCTTCTTCCCGAGCTTGTTTCTCCTCCTTTTCCCCCCATGTTTTTCTTTCTCTTTGATATTGGGCTTTTCTTTGAGCGATGGCTTTATTTATGAATTTTTCGTTTGAAATGTCCTCTTGCATCACAGCTGTTTTACCATCTTCCCTTTGCTTTTTCGTGTGGGGGGGGTTGTCATTAGAAGCAGGCTTTCTCTGGGAGAATTTTCTCTTTTTCTTTTTGGGTTGCTGCTTGGTTACCTCGTCTTCAGTGTCAGCTGTCTCCTCTAAATCCATACTGTCGTTTGCTGAAGGCAAAAACTCTTCTTGGGGTGTTTCTAGTGGTTGAGTTCCGGATCTACTCTCCTCATAAGCTAAAGGCTTAGGCTTAAAGTTTTTAGCAAATCCCTTCGTAAACTCATTAGTATTGTTGATAGTACTCACAATTGAATGAATACCTTTAAGCGTTTTTGTTAGTTCTTCTGTGTCTGCCCCTAACTGAGTTGCTAAGCTTGCTGTATTTTCTAAAATCCCTGTGACTTTCTCAGTTGTCTTTAGGAGGGAAGGACTCTCGTTGTTCTGTGGATTGAATAGGTTAGAGGTTTCATTAGCTATGCTTGTTGCTTGTTGCATTTGGCTAATTCCTTTACCAATATCTCCTGTATTAACTCCTAGGTTATTAAGGGTCTGGTTAACTTGGGCTAGGCTATTGGTTGCGTTACTTAAAGATTGAAGGTTTGTCGGATTAAAATCCTTAAAACCTTGCGTTGGATCCATAGTTTTAAGGGCTTTTTCATCTAAGGGAACAGTGACGCCTATTTTTGTATCGCCACTTTGAACATTTAGGCTGCTTGAAACTCCCTTATCACTAAATTGAACTCCAACCCCTACCCCCCAACGTGTATCTTTTGATTCATGTTCAACATCTTTCCGGGTGACCTGATTGCTTTGTCTGGCAATTTTTAGGGAAGTGAGATTATCTTTCCCTTTTTTCTCCCCTCCTTTTGCTGAGACATGAGCGCCTCCTCCTGAAGAAGAAACCTTTGCTCCAAAGGAATGCCCCTCTTGAGCTTCTTTATCTTGGGCATTATGATCAACCAAGACATAAAGGTCTTCTCCCTTGCTTTCTTCGATTGTGGTTTGAGCTCCTCCTTCTACAACAAGCTTTGCACCTTTTCTTTTATTATGAAAAATCCCAAACTTCTGAGTCGTTGCTCCATAGTTGATTTTGTGAAGTTTATCCTGGCTGACTTCAAAACCTCCGCCAGGAGTCATGTTTACATCAATGCTAACGGATACGCTCCAGGAATCTGTTGTTCTATCAAATGTGCTTTTTATCCCTGAAAAGGTTAGCTTATCTGTGTCAGCCTCAAAGTCAGTTGGGCCTCCTTGTTTAAAGCCAGAGATGTTGCTCGCTAAAATGGTTTCTGCCCCCTTTCCTGTTCTCACTTTTATGAGATCTCCTTGAAAAGTCCCGGCCAGCTGTTGGAGTATTTTAGTTTTCGTATGTTCTTCTTTATGTTCAAACTCAACGTTTGTAAGGTTGACATTAAGGTTGTTTTCGTAGTGGTGTGTGTCTTCACTTGAGTTGATATCTAAAGGTCTAAAGAAGATCCCTTTCTCTCCATCAAGTTCAATTTCTGGAGCCCGCATAAAGAAAAGATCTCCTTCAATCGTTCCTTCTTTTGAGAAAATACCTATTTTCTTGTTGCTTACGGTCTCAAATTGGCGAAGCTTTTCTGTAGATCCTTCCTTATCGTCAATTGAGCCTAATGTTCCACCTAAGCCTGTTTCATCATGGGAAGCATAACGTACAGTTGTCTTTAAGCTTCCTATATCGACTTTTTCTTTTGCATCGAGTCGAATCTCATCTTGGGCTTGAAACGCTGTACCTTTGGCTGTAATTCCCCCAACTTTAGAGATAATGAAGATTCCTCCATTCTGGCTTATAAGCTCGGATCCATAAAAGTCAGCGCCTTCTCTAAAGCCTCTATGGTTATTTTGACCGAATATTCCGGTATTATAATTCCATCTCTCAACCACAGAAAGGGCTGCTAGGCTGCTAAGATCAACGCCTTTATCGGCTTGGAGAACAATATGCCCCCCCGAGTTAACCTTGAGTCCTCTCCCATCCAGTTTACCTGATGTACTTACCTTTACGTTTCCTCCAGATGTTAAACTTCCTTGCAGAAACTTATTCCGAGGATCGATTTTGGTTGTAAGGGAAGGTAGCCCCAGCTGAGAGAAGTCAACGCTAATTTCTTGGTCTCCCTCTGAATAGGGGATTGCATCCAGATGAATATCTTCCTTGGCGATGAGATCTAGATCCTGCTGAGCCTTAAATTGAGCTCCTCTTGCGTTAAGAGAAGTCTCTGATTCTAAATGTATATCCTTTCCTGAAAAGGAAGGGATGATAAACCGTGCTTTTCGCGTTGAAACTGTTGTAAGGTTGTTTGGATTACTTGTTCCCTGATAGGTATGCACTTCTGCATCAGCATCAATTTTCTTTGCCTGAACACTGAGAAGTCCGTTTGATGAAGCATTTCCCTTATGAGTAAAAGTACCGTCTGTTTGAAATCCTAGACTTTCCTGCCCTGAAACATCCCCTAAGTTTGTAATGGACTCTTTAGCTTTGAGAAAAGCTTTACCATGAATGTCCATAACTCCTTTATTTAGAATAGACATTTGTATATGAGCTATAAAATCTCCACTTGCCGTAAGCTTTGCTTTATTTTCTAGCTTCTTTGCCCACAGGTGAAGGTTGGTTTTAAATGTGAGGTTTGTATCTAGATTAACTTCTCCTTCTTTCAGATGAGCTTCAGTTGTTCTTGCTTCTGTTTGATTTAAAAGCTTAACAAGATTGGCATCCCGAAATTTATAGGTAACAAGATCACTCTTTTGTTGACCTTCCAAGTCTGTATTATTTTCAGCAATGATTGAAAGAGATTTTACTGCTTCATTACGTGTATCCTTTGTTCCAATATAGGCCTCTGTTCCTTCTAGATAGGAGGTCCCTTCTGACTTTGTGGTTCCCAACTGCTCTAGTTTTTTTGCTTTTAGGTTTAAGTGCTTTGGGACCTCTATATTGCTTGTATTTCTGATATGATTTCCCTCAAGATCTAAAGTTTGAGCCTTCGTAGTTTCTGAGAGATTAATTTTCTTTGCATTCCCTTTAAATATGCCCTCAGCCTGAAGGTTACTGAGGCTCATTTCTTCAGTTATATCTGCAATAGTTGTCCCCTGTGTTGCTAGGGAAGTTGCTTGTAAGGAGTTGGCTCTAACTCTATTAAATTCACTCTCTAAAGAGCTCAGCGATATTGTTAGCTGCTCGTCAACAACGGTAAGTGTACTCTTTCCCTGAATTTTTGTGGTATTTAGGTCTGCATTTTTTGCTTTAAGATGGCTTGTTCCTTCGCTGCTCAGCTGGCTTGATCGGGTTGTAACATTTTCTCCCCTAAGAGTAGCTGAGCTTTTTCCTTTAATGTGAGAGTCTTTTAAGGTGGCTCTTTTAAAGCCTTCCACAACTGTACTTCCATGGCTGCTCTGGACAGAGCTCCCTTGCTCGAGATCTACAATATCAGCCATGACGAAGGCAGAATCTTTACCTTTTATATGGGAGTTCACTAACTGTGCACTATCATTTGCTATAAGGGAGGCGGATCCAAAGAGGCTGGTCAGTTGGCTCTCTTCTAGAACAGCCTTCTTCCCTTTCATCAAGGCATTGTTACCTGTGAAGTAGCCAGATTTAATGTTGGCTTTATCTATTTGGATTTTACCTTCTGCAACAAGAGTTACGCTGCCACTTTCAGGCTGGATAAATGACTTTTGACATGAGAGGTCTCCTCCAGCTCTTAAAGTTACCCCTGACCCTAGCTTTCTTTTTAGGTTTTTCCATGCTTCAAATGAGAGAGAGCCTCTTCCATTTATAAGCTCTTGAGTTCTCTCTGCAGTCTCATTAATGATTTTAAAGTAGTCAGCAAAAGGAAACTGCATATTAGAGAACTGCCTTATTTCACCATTATAGTGCAAGTCTCCTTGGCTAGAGATCTGAAGAAAGCACTTCTCTACATTACTTTCCAAAGAAAAGCTCACCTTTTCCCCAGCTGTAAACTTATAAGAGGCATCTATCACGCCTTCTTTCAAGAAAGAGCACTGACCATTGTGAAACTCAATATTTCTTGCTTTTAAGAGATAAAGATAAGGAGAATAAAAATCTCCGTAGTCCTTATAGGAGCCCTCTAAAGCTGTCTCATGAACCCCGCAAGTGAAAACCTTACCTTTGTTGGTATAGTGATTACCTTGGAGTAGGAAGTGTCCTCTTGTGCGGATGGCTCCATTTTCTTTATTTGTTGTGTCTCTAATTGTTGCTTTTAACGTTGAGAGATCAAGTTTTCCCTCATTTGTAAAGGTTTCAATGGTTCCTTGAAGTCCTCCTCCAAAAGCAGACAGTTTTCCTAAATTGGTAAGGTTTTTAAGGTTAAAGTAAGTTCCTTGCTGAGCGGAGATGTCTCCTTCAATCTTAAAAGTGCTTCCTGTAGCTTCTAATCTACCTTGAGTTTTAATGATGCCTTTAAGAAGGGAGTTTTCCCCTTTAAGAATAAGAGAATCAGTGAGGCTTATCTCCCCTTCGTTTTGTGAAAAAAGAGAGTGAGATCCCAAAGCAGATTTAGCACCCACTTGGCCTTTTTTCTTATTGATGAAAAAGCCTTCTACATTAAATTGACTCTGTGTTTGTAAAAACCCATAGTTTTCTGTTTGAGGAGCCGTGAAGGTAATAGGGTCTTCTCCAGTAATTTCCCCCTTGTTGATGATTTTCCCTCTCTGGCTAATAAAATGGCTTTTACTCAGAGAAGAAACCGTGCCTTCTTCATTTTCAATGTTATTCTCTGTCTCAACCCTTAGGGGTCCTTCGCTTAAGACTCTTCCTTTTTTCCTGAAGCTTTTCCCTTTGATGTCTAAAGCATTTCCTGAATATAAAAATCCCGTTTGGAAAACTTCTCCTTGGCTTTCGGCTTCTACTCCTCCTTTTGAAGCAATTGTACCAAGAAGATTTACAGCTTGATCTCCCCGCAAAGACAAAACATCTTCACACGAAAGATTACCCTCTAGATTAAGGATTCCAGAAGCTTGAAGGAGTGCTTTGCCTATAGAGCTGAGTCCTTGCTCAATATGAATATCTTTTGCTTTAATATTGACTGTACCACCCACCCATGAGTGGCTCCCAATGAAAACATTCCCTGTGGTTTCAATATGAAGATTTCTGGCAGCTAAAAGATGGTTGAGATAGACATCTCCTTTGGCTTGGATATGGATGTCTTCATTTGTTGATTGTAAAAGCCCCAGACAAGCAATGGCAGCCCCTTCATCAAAACTTCGAAGTCTCAAACTCTTTGACCGCAAGATGCTGTCCCTATCAATAACAACTGAACTTTTAAATGGGAAAGGAGAAGTCCCCTCAGCAATAAAGGCTGTAGGATGCTCTAGATCTTTCTTACTGCTTAGGCTTCCAATATGTTGTCCTATGGTGAGGTCTACCCCATCTTGCGGGGCTAGAATGGACTGGGAAATTTGAAGTCCTCGGCCAGCTAATGTTAGTTTTTTTAAAGCATTTTCTTCTTCAAAAATGGTTTTTTTAAGATTAACAATGCCCTTCCCAACCCCATAAGCCATTCCTTTATCTGTTTTAGCAATTCCACCAGCAACTAAAGTTAAAGCTGGAATATTTTTAAAATCAGGATTTTCGAGATTAAGCCCCTCTTGGTTAGCAAAAACGATCGGTATGGAGGCATTACTTTGGATAACACCTGAAAGATGAACGGGATTTTTGCTATAGATCCGATTAAAAATGATATCAGCTTGCGTGTCCCCCTTAAAGATAACTCCGCTTCCTGGAGGAAGTTGGAATTCATCAAAAATATTATGAGCAGCCCCTTCGGAGGTGTATCCTGGGTCCACTACACCAACTTTGTGACCAACATAGGTGCGTGCGAAGGAGTGCTCATAATCTTCTCCAATAATTCGAACAGGTCCCTGGGCCCATAGGTAATTTGACCAAAGGAGTGACAAAGTGGCAGTAAAAGCCACCGCTTTTTTTAGAAAAAAAATAGACGGGAGGATGAAAGATATTTTCTTCTTAAAAGAGAGGATATTCTGGAGACTTTCTAAATTCTTACTCAATTTTTTCATTGTTCCCTCTATGCCGCATGAAAGCTTCTTCAAAGCGTAAGGTAAGAACAAAAATGAAACGATACCGAAAATAAACGTAAGTACGCACCTTTGCGTAAAATTTACGTAGACTTTAGGAAGTAAATTAAATAAGCTTGCAAGAACAAAATGATCCTTATTCAATTTTGAAAAATAAGGATGCCTAGGAAATAGAATTTCCCAAAAGTTTTTAATTTTTTTCATATCAATCTCCTTTATTTATATAAAGAAAATGAGAAATTTATTTTTCAAAAGTAAGTAAATAAACATATATCGATTAAATTATATTAGGCTGAATTTCTAATGGAATACCGTAATAAATACAGTATGAAAGTTTGGGGCCTTCCTAAGAGCTGCAAACCAAGCATTTATAAAGAAGCTATTCTTTGTTAAATGCCCAAGCTAGTTGAGTACCTTGAGACTTCCTAGCCAGAAAGAAAATAAGATTTGGAAACATGGGAACTTCAAAGAATTTGAATCCCAAAAGGAGTGCAGATATAAAGTACCAGATTGTCTCCAAAGAGTAGACTTTGATTTTTAAAAACAGACTTACCTGTAAAACTCGAGCAACCCTCTGATACTCTGTTTGATTATCCGAAAGATCGTATAATGTTTGTAGTGCCAAAATTTTAAAGATTAAAAAAAGCATTATCAGGAAAGAGACAGATTCTTGATCTGCCTGAAAAATTCAACCCTCCTCAATATTAGAACGGAAAATTTTGAAGAGTGCGACTTCTCTCAGCTTTTTAGGAATCACTAAATTTTGATAAATACCGTAGGTATCTTTCTAGGCTCTGTGAACAAAATTACCTCAACCAGATAAAAGTTGAAACGAAGTGAAGAAAAGACAAGAAGGAAGATGCGGTTTTATCAAATCGAGAGAAGATTCTTCTAAAATGCTTGATTTTACCAAAGAAACATTCGATCAGATGACGTTCCTTGTATAAATGCTCATCATAGTTTCTGGGGTTAAGACGATTTCTTTTAGGAGGAATGACGCAGATACAGTCTTTGGCTTTAAGGGTTTCAACAAAAGCATTACTATCATAAGCCTTATCTCCTATAACAATGGAGCCTGAAATGCCTTCTATTAAAGCTTCAGCTTGGGTAATTTTATGTCTTTGACCTGGAGAAAGAATAAACTTAAGAGGGTTACCTAAAGCATCGACTAACGCATGGATTTTGGTAGAAAAACCTCCTCTGCTGCGTCCAAGAGCCTGCTGGGGTTGGCTTTCCTTACCATAACCAGCAGAACAAGCGTGTGCACGAACAATAGTGGCATCAAGCATTGTAGCTTCCATATCAGGCTGGTTCTGAATTCGTTGAAATAATGCTTCCCAAACTCCTTTATCACTCCATTGTTTAAATCTTCGGTGCGCTGAACGCCAATAACCATAATGCGGCGGTAGGAGTCTCCATTGGCAGCCGCTACGGCTTATATACCAAACTGCTTCTATAAATTGGCGGATATGGTTCTCATTTTTCGTATGGAGGCCTTTTATATTGCTCAAGATTTTAAAAATTTCTTTCCATTCTCTTTCTTTAATGAAATAATTCATCTCGGTAGTTCTCCTTGTTTTTCCTACTGGAAAACTACCACTTTTCTCTAAAATTTTAAATTTTGTTCACAGAGCCTAATTGAACAAGCCTGGTTTGATCGTATCTACCCCATTTTTCTTGATTCTTTTTTTTATATCACTTTGCTCAAATCCTGGCCAAGATGCCCCCATTTACCACCATCTTTGGAGTGTTTCTCTAAAAAGATCTCCTAGGGCTGATTTGCTTTGATAGCCTGTTTTTCTTTTAATGTTCTCAATATAAAATTGGATGGTTCGATAGGAAAGATTTAGACTTCTCCCTATTTCTTTGGCTGTTTTTCCTTGTGACAAGTAAAACATGCATTCAAATTCCCTCTTAGAGATATAAATTGAGCCTCTTTTTGTTTTTAAAGGATATTTTTCTATATCGGTTAGTCCGATAATTTCGTTATACTTTTGGGTGAAAGATATATTCTCGTGGTAGGTAAGGTCGAGATGTTCTTTAAATACAGCAAGCCGGTTGTTGTCAGTCGGAGCTATAATATCTGCACATTTATCGTTAAAAGAAAGACAAAAACGATTGAGAAGAGTGATATTATTCAAATAAAAATTATAAAATTTGATATCCTCATTTTCTGTTCCAAAGGACCATAGTTCAAGCGAGTCTTCTAATCTTCGATTAACGCTAAACCCATTCCATATATTATAGCTATTATTTAAAGTTATAATTTTATCGGAAGGATCAGATGGCCACATCTTATAATAAAAACCATTTGTGGGAGTTTCTAGGAGGGTAGAATGAAGCACACTTCCTGTAATAGAGTGAACATTGAGAAGCCAATTCTCAAACCAGGCCATATTATTACTTAAAAGAAGATAAGAACCATCGTAAAAGACTCTCCCATATATAAAAGTTGTAATATTAAAATTTTCAAGAAAGGGCCCACATATTTCCAAAAGCTGGTCCAGAGCTGCCTTACCATACTCAAAAGCTGAATTATTTGTTAAATCAACAGGTTTTGCCATTATCCCCCCCATTTCAGTTGCTATAACCATTTCTGCAGAGTATCTTGAACAAGGTCTCTTAAAGCTGTTCTGGTAAAATTTCCCGTCTTATTCTTAATGTTTACGATATAAAACTCGACGGTACGGTATGAAAGTTTCAAAATTCGTCCAATTTCTTTGGCAGTTTTACCTTGAGCTAATAAAAATAAACACTCAAGTTCACGTTTTGAAAGGTGTCTACAACTTATTTTAGCTTCGAGACAGTACCCTAGAATATTTATAAGTTCAGGATTAACTGCATCTATTTGAAAAGATGAAGCGCTTATACTTTCAGCAAGATCAATATGTTCTGGGAAAACTGCTAATGTACCGGATTGGTTTAAATCAGAAATATGGGATATACTTTCCTTAAAGTGAAGAATAAATTGTTTAATTAGGCTTTTCTTATTGATATAGAAGTTCATGACTGAGTGATTATTAGTGTCTGTAGCAAAATGCCAAGCTTCCATGAAGTCTTTTTGCCGAAAATAAACTGTTAACCCATAAAAAATATTCAAACCATAGATGACATATAAGGAATGATCCATTTTAGTAATTGGCCATAAGAAAAAATAGAAATCATCCATAGGGCAAGATTGCATTGCAGTGTGGAAAGTAAACCCTTTGCCGCAATTTCGTAAATATAAGTTATTGACTGTCTCGCTTGTCCCTAGATGTAAAAATTCTTTTGACGAAACATATTGGTGATAAACAAAATATTTAATACCAGAGGCCAGGAAAAGGGGATCACAGATCTTATTAATTTCACCTATTAATGAATTGCTGTAAGCAAGGGCTGTGGAGTTAAGGGATAGAGAAGTATGATTTTCTTTCATATATTCCTTTTCTTATTTTATTGTCCACTCTTTCTTAAGGCTTATTTTGCCTTTTCAGGTCACAAAGAATCACAGCATTTTCTGGATTTTTTCCCTAAATAAATCTCCTAGGGCAGACTTACTTTGATACCCTGTTTTCTGCTTAATATTCCCTATATAAAATTCAATAGTACGGTTAGATAAGTTAAGGAGCTTTCCTATTTCTTTTGCTGTTTTTCCTTGCGAAATATGGAACATACATTCAAGTTCTCTCTTTGAGAGCTTAGCTTTGCCATTTTTCGTATGTAAAGAATAACGAGTTAATGGAAAAGATCCTATAAAGGCATTAAAATTAGCTTTCAGAGAAACGGAATCATGGTAGGAAAGATCAAAGTGTTCTTTAAAAACAGCAAGACGACTTTCAACGTTAGTTTCCATAAAAGAAGCTGCTTTTTCTCTAAAATAAAGGCAGAAGTGATGGAAAAGTTTTAAATTATTCAAATAGAAATTATTTAGCTGGTGAGATTCTTTGGATGTTGCAAAACACCATACTTCAAGAGAATCTTCTAATCTATAGTGAATATCGAAACCATGCCATAGATTAAAGCGATTGTTAAACTGAATTATCTTATCTTCTGATGTAAACGACCATAGAGAGTAATTTGGAACATGTAATGGTGTTTGTAGAAGGCTAGTGTGAAACGCCGTATCAGCAATAGTGTGAATGTCTTGGAACCAATTCTTTATCCACTCTATTTCATTTGTTAAACCTAAATACCGACCATCAAAGAAAACTCGACCATAAATAAAAGAAGTTAAGCCGGTAGCTTTAAAAAATGGTTGGCAGATATCCGCTATCGTCTCAGAGGCAGATTTACAAAAGTCAAAAGCAGAGGCATTGGTTAAATCAAGCTTGTCATACATAAACCCACTTTTGTCGTTATAAGTTATTCCTTTCCATATTATACCTGAATTATTGGATTAAGCCAGTTTCTCCTCCAGAGGATATTCGCCACAATTAGCCTATGACCGCTTGAGCCTTATATGTAATTTTTAGAACCTGCTGCAAAAGTCCTAGAGATGTGATAGTCTAAGATTAGGCTAACTCACTGAAAAGGATAAGAAATGTCATCGTTTGCAGAACTTCTTGTAACCCAGCGTAAAATTAGCGAATTGGAT